>NZ_JBWKYI010000001.1:159897-576392 GCF_059423705.1 Pedobacter sp. GW460-11-11-14-TSB4 | reverse complement strand
TAATGTGAACACGCAGCATCAAAAAAGATACTTTCGGCGATAAAATCGCCCTTCACGTGCATCCTCGTTGCAAACGAAGACGATGATAGTCTTTATAGTCCTCGTTTGTAACGAGGATTTGTGAGAATCACATTTGTAATGTGAACATGCAGCATCAAAAAAGGACACTTTCGGCGATAAAATCGCCCTTCACATGCATCCTCGTTGCAAACGAGGACGATGATAGTCTTTATAGTCCTTGTTTGTGACGAGGATTTGTGAGAATCACATTTGTAATGTGAACACGCAGCATCAAAAAAGATACTTTCGGCGATAAAATCGCCCTTCACGTGCATCCTCGTTGCAAACGAGGACGATGATAGTCTTTATAGTCCTTGTTTGTAACGAGGACTTTTGAGAATCACATTTGTAATGTGAACATGCGTATCAAGAAAAGATACTTTCAGTAATAAAACCGCCTTTCGCATGCACACTCATGCAAAACGATGACGATTAAGTAATCAATAGTTATTGTTTTCAGTTGCAATGCCCTTGGTTCATAAACCTTATTGAAGTGGAAAGCCCGCAAGCCCGATCCTTTATCGGGCGAGGACTTGTAACGGAAGGAAGGACTGGATGCTCCGATGAAATGCTGGCTTTCATTTTCCAAACACCATATCGTCATTTCGAGCGGAGTGCAACGTAGTCGGGAACCACGTAGTGCTCAGCGAAGCTAAATCTGTTGCTACAGATCTCTCTCCCCAACGTTCGGGACTGAGCTTCAGTCGAGATGATGAACTTTTTTTCTTGAGATAACGGTGATATAAATATAAAAACCCATGTTAACTTAATTAACATGGGTTTTTATGATGATGTTGCTAACTGAAAACCGTTAACTGAAAACTGATTAGGCTAATTTACCTAAAGCTTCTTTTATCCTTCTTAATGCTTCAACTAAACTTTCGTCAGACGCTGCGTACGATAAACGGATGTAGTTATTGTTACCAAACGAATCGCCACCAACGGTTGCTACGTGACCAACATTTAATAAATACAAAGCCAGATCAGATGAATCTTTAATTACATTTCCATCAGCATCTTTTTTACCGAAGAAAGAACTGATTTCAGGGAAAAAGTAAAAAGCACCATCAGGAAGATTTGTTTTTACACCTGGAATTTCGTTTAATAAATTATAAACCAGTTCTCTACGGCGTAAAAATGCTTCTTTCATTTCTAAAACGCTGGCTAAACCTTGCTCGTAAGCAACAATTCCAGCTCTTTGTGCGATAGAACAGGTTCCAGAAGTTGTTTGTCCCTGTAATTTATCGTTAGCAGCTGCTATTTCTTTATTAGCGGCAATGTAACCTAGTCTCCAGCCGGTCATAGCGAAAGCTTTAGAGAAACCGTTTACAATGATTACGCGGTCTTTAATACTGTCGAATTGCGCAATAGACTCATGTTTATCAACGAAATTAATGTGCTCATAAATCTCATCCGATAAAATATAGATATTTGGGTGTTTTTCGAAAACGGCAACCAGGGCTGCTAATTCTTCTTTACTGTAAACCGAACCTGTTGGGTTACAAGGTGAAGAAAACATAAATAATTTCGATTTCGGCGTAATAGCAGCTTCTAACTGTGCAGGTGTGATTTTGAAATCGCTTTCGATGTCTGTATCGATAAAAACAGATTTTCCTTCGGCCAGCGTTACCATTTCCGAGTATGAAACCCAATAAGGTGTTGGGATGATCACTTCATCATCCGGATCGATCAAAGTTAAAATAACATTCGATAAGGATTGTTTTGCACCTGTTGAAACAACGATCTGAGAAATATCATAATCCAGGTTATTTTCTGTTTTTAGCTTGTTAACGATCGCCTGGCGCAGATCTGGATAGCCCGGTACCGGCGAATAACGTGTATAATTTTCGTCTAATGCTTTTTTAGCTGCATTTTTTACGTGATCGGGTGTATTGAAATCGGGTTCGCCAACGCTTAAACTAATGATGTTAATGCCCTTAGACGCTAATTCGCGGCCAAGTTTGGTCATTTTAAGGGTTGCAGATTCAGATAGACTGTTGATTCTTTTGGATAAGGTGCTCATGGTTAATTACTTTGAGCGCAAATATATAAACCAAATATTATTCTGCACTAAAAAAGACATAGTTTTTCTCATTTAATTTATTCGATAAGCGTATTTTTGGAAAAAATATACTTGTGTCGGTAAAAAAGAAAGCAATAATAATTTCTCTGGTGGTGAGTGTGGTGCTGATGTTGGCCAAGTTTGTCGCATATTTTATTACGGGTTCAAATGCGATCTTAACAGATGCAGCAGAGAGTATTGTAAACGTAATAGCAGGCAGTTTTGCCTTTTATAGCATTTACCTCAGTACACAACCCCGCGACGAAAATCACCCTTACGGACATGGAAAAGTTGAGTTTTTCTCGGCCTTTGTTGAAGGGATATTGATTCTGATTGCGGGAGTGGTTATTATTTTCAAATCATCGTACAACCTGATCTATCCTCATGTGGTGGGGGAGTTATTAACCGGAACACTAATTATTGGTATTACCGGGTTGATTAATCTGATTGTTGGCTTGTACCTCATCAACGTCGGTAAAGATGAACATTCGATTACCTTACAAGCGGATGGCAAACATTTATTAACCGATACCTACACCAGTGGCGCCATTGTTATTGGTTTAATATTAATTCAGTTGACAAATATTATTTGGCTGGATAGCTTACTCTCCTTTTTAGTAGGCTTTTACATCGTTTATTCTGGTTATAAGCTTACCCGTGGCTCGGTTGGGGGCTTAATGGATGAAAGCGATTTTACACTTGTTGAAGAAGTAGTGGATGTTTTACAAAAGAACAGGCATAATCCCTGGATCGATGTGCATAATCTGCGTACGCAGCAATATGGCCCTGAATTTCACATCGATTGCCACGTTACATTACCCTACTATTTTGATTTAAATAAAGTTCATCGTGAAATTTCGCAGATTGATGAACTGATCAACAAAAATGGCTTCCGTAAAGCAGAGCTATTCATTCATGCAGACCCCTGTTTGCCTGAGTGTTGTCATTATTGCCATATGAGCGAATGCCCGGTTAGGGCTGAAGCTTTTAGAAAAGAAATTGTTTGGACACCTGAAATAGTAATCAAAAATAAAAAGCACTTCGAAAATGAGCTACTTTAATGTTAGGGTTTATGGATTGTTAATTAACCAGAATAATGAGGTTTTGGTGAGTGATGAGGAAGAATATGGTTTCCGTTTCAGTAAGTTTCCTGGTGGTGGATTAGAACTCGGTGAGGGCTTAATTGATGGCTTAAAACGTGAGTTTGTAGAAGAGTGTGCTGCTGAAATTGAGGTGTTATCTCATTTTTATACTACAGATTTTTTCGAAAAATCATCATTTAACGATAGCCAGGTCATCAGCGTGTATTATCTCGTAAAAGAAAAAGCACCTTTACAGCTGGCCTTTAAGGATACCATTTACGATTTCGATGGGGAAGGTGAAATTCTTCAGGCATTTAGGTGGGTGAAAATTGAGGATTTAAGTATTGAAGATATCACCTTTAAAACAGATAAAACCGTAGGTCAGCTTTTAAAAGATCAATATTCATTTGAACAGTAATAATTTTTATGTCAGATTTCTCCAAACCCCAAACGCCGGACTCCAAGCTTAACTTAACTGAACGCGATCAAAAGGTAATCTGGCATCCTTACACGCAAATGAAGAATGCGTTGCCCCACATCCCCATTGTTAGGGGAGAAGGTGTTTATGTTTTTGATGAAAGCGGAAAAAGATATATCGATGCAGTTTCCTCCTGGTGGGTTAATATTCATGGCCATTCACACCCTTATATTGCACAAAAAGTAGCAGAACAGCTTAATGTGCTGGAGCATGTGATTTTTGCAGGTTTTACGCATGAACCCGCTGTATTATTGGCAGAAAGGCTGTTGCCTATATTACCGGGTAAGCAGGATAAAGTTTTTTATACGGATAACGGATCAACAGCGGTAGAGGTGGCTTTAAAAATGTGCCTGCAGTACTGGGACAATAAAGGCACGCCAAAAACGAAGATTTTAGCCTTTAAAAACGCCTATCATGGCGATACTTTTGGCGCGATGTCTGTTAGTGGTCGCAGTATTTTTACGGATGCTTTTAATAGTTTGTTATTCGATGTTGAGTTTATCGATCTCCCTAACGAATACAATATCTCACATCTCACATCTCATCTATCAAATCTTAGCGATACCGCTTGTTTTATCTTCGAACCACTCATCCTGGGATCTGGCGGGATGCTCATGTATGAGGCTAAATATTTGGATCAGCTTTTATCCGCCTGCAAAGAAGCAGGGATTTTAACTATTGCTGATGAGGTAATGACGGGTTTTGGCAGAACAGGAACTTACTTTGCCTGCGAGAAACTAATTAACAAACCTGATATTATTTGTTTAAGCAAAGGTTTAACCGGCGGGACAATGCCTTTAGGTGTAACCACCTGTACCAATGAGATTTTTGAAGCATTTTTAAGTGATGATAAATTAAAAACGCTTTACCATGGACACTCTTTTACGGCAAACCCGATTGCTTGTGTTGCTTCGCTGGCGAGTTTAGATATCTTATTAAAAAGTGAAACGCTTCAGAATATCAAACGGGTAGAAGCCAAACATGCTGTTTTTCTGGAAGAGATTAAAACTCATCCTAAAGTTAAAGCCATCAGGCAAACGGGAACCATTATTGCCATTGAGTGGGAGACAGGAAATGAAACTTCTTATTTAAGTAATCTCCGTAATTTATTGTACGCTTACTTTTTAGATAAAGGGATAATATTAAGACCATTAGGCAATATCATCTATATCCTGCCTCCATATGTCATCAGTGATGAAGACCTGGATTATATTTATGCAACGATAAAATTAGCACTGGAAGAGATATAGGTAGCTATTAAGAAAGTTTAAGTTGTCAAAGAAACTTTAAGGTCGTAGCGAGACGCTACGACCAGTATTTTGACGAAACAAGAGAAATCACGCTGCTGGTTCTAAATAATTTTTAAGCGCATCATTAACAAAATAAGTCCAGCCACCGTTGAAACTGGTTTTGGCAAAATCGGGCCCGTTCTCAGCAAAACTTTCTATTCCACTGTGTGTTAATTTCAATCTGGTTTGCTCACCTTGCTCGAATAACTCCCAGCTAACAACCGAATTGCCTGGATAGCCATCATATCGCCAGGTGTAAGCCAGTTTTCTGCCCTCAACAATTTCTGTTATTTCGCAACGATGTAAATATTGTGGTCCATCATCGGGTCCGCCGGAAAACTCAAATTTAAAACCCACTTCAGGTTTAAAGTTTTCCAACTGAAAATACCATTGTTTAATTTCGTTATTATCGGTTAAAGCTTTCCAAACTTTTTCGATAGGGGCGTTGTAGACCCGCTCTACAATAACTGGTTCGTTTTTCATCTTTATTTTGATTTAGTTTCTTTTGATAAGTGTATTTCTAAAGCATCTAATTTGCCTGTCCAAAAAGTTCGGTATTGTTCTATCCACTTAGCTACTTCTGCAAGTTTTTGAAATTTTATGTTACAATATCGGTCACGACCTTGTTGCGTAATTTCTACTAAACCGCATTCTGTTAAAACTTTAATGTGTTGCGAAATGGCCGGCCGGCTCATGTCGAAATTTTCGGCAATTGCATTTAGATTTAAGGTATTATGCGCAATCAGATTGATGATTTCTCTTCGGGTAGGATCGGCAATGGCTTGAAATACATCTCTTCTCATAAATTAATTGCGTAAGTGATTGCTTACAAATATACATGTAAGTAATCGCTTACGCAAATTTTGGGTTATATTTTTAAGTAATAAAAACTAGCCTAAAGGCATTTTGCTCATGTCCATATAAAGAATGCTCCACCTTTGTCCGTCCAGGTCAACAAAACCACAACCATACATCCAGCCATCTTTGTAGCCTGGCTCGCCATAAAGCGTACCACCGGCCGCTATCACTTTTTGAGCAAGGTCATCTACCTCTTCCGGACTTTCTGCATCGAAAGAGAACAATACTTCAGCACCATGGCGTTTATCGGCAATGTTGGTTCCTGCAAAGCCCTCGTACAAAGCTTCTTCAAAAAGCATAATGGCCAAATTGCTTTCTCCTACTAAAAAGCAGGCAGAATCTTCGCGGGCGCCATACTGTAAGTTAAGGGTGAAACCGAGTTGCGTGAAGAATGCTTTAGACTTATTAATGTCTTTTACCGGAAGATTTATCCAAAGTGATTTTATCATAACGTTTTATATTTTGATGTAAGTAAAGATAGGTAAGCGGCAATAGACTTATCCTTGGCAAAAAAGAAAATTTACAGGGCTATTTGAGACAATTAGGTTATTGTAATTACTTATATTTTCTTCTATTCCTTATGTGGTTAAAGTATTGCGGCAATGTGCGCCTTATAAATCATAGTGCTTTATTAGCTTATGTTCTTATAAGCTCATAGGCTTAACTAGTTAGTAAAGTTATTGGACTGATTCTTGCCATATAAGGCATTTAAGGGAATTTCAGCTCATAATGTTAATTGTACTTAATATTTATATTTTTCAGAAAGCTTTTTAGGTGCCACGTTACAATAAGAAAGTGTAAGCGCATCGATGATCATTTCATCTGGTAATGTGGTTAGGTCAAAAATAGTCCAGCCTTGTTTACCCCAGGCCCCGGTAGCCGGGCGTATTTGATTTGAATCATAATCGCAGAAAACAGACTGATCAACTGCTGATAATTTGAATGTCGCCTGCATTTTCTGAAGATTTAATGTTGCAAAGATCTTTTTATTTACACGAAAAGAAGTTTTTTCGAAATGTGGCAGTTCCATAACTTCATCAAAAGATAGACAATGTGTTATAAAGGTTAAATTATCCATAAGAGTTATTACTGGATGAAGGAGACTTGATTACTATTGAAAATCTGCTCAGGAAATCGGTCGTTGATTAGTAAGGTTAATGTTTTGGCCGGTTTTTGATTCTTATCGATGAAATAAAGCGTATTAGCCTTTAATTTAACAGGTAGTTCATCAGGCATATCGAAATGATACTGCGCCTTGAATTTTTTATCTGCATTATAGAATATAAGTCTACTATGACCATGATATACTATTGCAGCTTTAATTCTACTAAATTCTTTAACTACATAAAACTTAACTTTTCCATTTTTATCTGTTATTTTCCCCAGATAGATTGATCTTAAATCGCCGTTTTTTGTTTTTTGAAATATATTTTTACCAATATTTTTCTGGGCTAAATCTATGTTTGGATCATCAATATTTTGACCTGAACACCAGGCATATGAAATTAATAACAACAGGATAATTGAGAGGCTCTTGGGCAGCATTTGATTAAATTTCCTACAATTTATACAATTTCTGTGGATGTTGTTCTGCGTAATTGAGAATTAAATTTAAAATATAACTGTTGGATGGATAGATAGATAAATCATTTTTAATGGGAGCCAGGCCATCTGATAAATAATTTTTATCTGTAAAATAACCCATCCCATAAAACTTTCCCTTTTCCACCACCAGGCAGCTAAATTCTTCCTCTTTTCTGCCTTCATCTACCAATGCAAAACTGGGTTGCTGGTTTTGAATGTCGCTTAATGCCGCATTTAGTTTTTTGTTGTAAACGGCTACGGTTTCTATGCCACTGCATGCACCAAAACATTGGCCATTTTCATGGGCATAACATTTGGTTGCCGTTTTTTGCAAATAACAAAGCTTTGCACAAAGCTGGTACTTATCAACCAGTTGGTTTAAGAAATTATAGCCTTCCAACAAGCTATTGAAACTCTGTAGGGCGTTATTGTTCTTTTTATGTTTATCAATGGCTAAACGTAAATAACCGTTTTGATCTTCGAAAACATATAAATCATATTTATGCTCATAACGTTTCATGGCGCGGTTATTTTCCGGCCAGAGGCGTTTAATTTCATTGGCTTCTAAAATTAAAGCCATCAGTTCGGTACCACAAATTACATAATCTACGTGATGAATTGTGCGTAAAAAATCCTGACGCTGCCGGTTAGGTGTATTACCTGTAAAGTGGCTGGTTACACGTTTCTTCAGGTTTTTCGCTTTTCCAACATAAATAATTTTGCCCTTACTATCTTTAAAATAATATACACCAGGCTGATTGGGCAACCTCAAAATACAGGCTTTATCTAAATGAGGCGGTAAAACCTGCTCTTTTGATGTTTTCTTCAGCATTTCTGCTATGGTACCTTCCTGATCGTGTTCCAGTAATAAATTGAAAAGGATACTTGTAGCATCTGCATCTCCTGCTGCCCGGTGCCGGTTTTGAATCGGAATCTGCAAAGCTGTACAGAGTTTACCCAGGCTATACGAAGATTTTCCTGGTATTAGTTTTCTGCTCAACCGCACCGTACACAGTTTTTTACACTGTAAATCGTATCCTGCGGCTGCCAAATGATGCTTCAAAAAGGAATAATCGAAGTTAACATTGTGAGCTACAAAAATCTTATCATTTAACAGTTGATAAATCTGTAATGCCACGTCATCAAAAGTTGGGGCATCCATTAACATGTGATCATCAATACCGGTAAGTGCCGTAATGTAAGCGGGTATAGCTTGCTTAGGATTAATCAGGGTAGTGTATGATTCAACTATTTGATTGCCATCATGGATGTTAATGGCAACCTCGGTAATACCATTTGCTGAGGCATGGCCGCCAGTGGTTTCAATATCTACAACTGCGTATAACATTAAATTAATTTGAAATACAAATCTATGCTAAAATAATTAGTATGAAAATAATTTTGATTATTTCTTTAGCATAAAAAAAACGGCTACCTATTTAACGTAACCGCTCCTGTATTTTGTATGTCGATGTTATTTAAGTTTACTGAGCAGTTTACTTAAATTAGGTTTAATGCCCACAGAAATTGGTACCGTGTTAAAAGCCCGGTTCTGGATTTTGCTAAAACCGTACATGTAACTGGCCTCCACAAATAAATTAGCACCGCCAATATTGTATTCGATACCGGCACCACCTTCTGCAATGCCTAAACTATTCGATTTATTATCCTGGGTAACCTGCAAAGTTGAGGTATTAACCCCCGCCTGTGGCGTAAGGATAATTCCACCGCCAGCCCCTGCAAAACCATAAAATGCCCATTTATTGACAATTTTACGGTAACCTAATGCCACATTTAATAAATAAGTGGTTGCTCTTCCTTTCTGTAGCGTGTAGGTATATCCTGCATCTGGCGTAATCTGGTTAAAGGTGAAAGCATGTAAACTTACTTTCGGATAAAGGAACAAACCGCCATCGCCTAAACCTAAATTTAAACCTAATGATGTTGAAAATTTAGGCTTAAAATAATCCGAAGTTTCACCCATTGGGAATGCAAAGCCGATTCCACTCATCGAATAAAGTTTATCTGGTCTGCTTTGCGCTTTTACCTGGATGGATACTACTGTACATAACAATAGAAGAGATGTTAATAATTTTAATTTCATATCTGATTTTTTAATTTTCGGTTAAAGCATTTACTTTTTGGAGTAAATCTGCTATGTTAAAGGGTTTTTCTAAATAATCGTCGGGATGATATTTTTGTGATGTGATATAATTTTCATCATACCTGGCCGATGCCATAATAATGGGGATACGCGCTGTTTCAGGATTTAACCTTAACTCTTTAAATACCGCACGCCCATCCATTCCATTCAACATAATGTCTAGAATAATCAGATCGGGATTAAAATCTCTTATGGTTTTAAAAATATACCGTGGCGATAGTAGCGGATAAACTTTATAATGTTCAGTTTCTAATACATCCTGGAAAACTTCTAATACATCTGGATCATCATCCACAATCAACACTCTTTTCAAAACAGATCAATTAATTAATAATAGTCTATCCTAATACAAAGTTTTGAAGGGAATGTTTTGATCAAACGTTAAAAACTGATTGGAGATGATGATGGGCGGTTATTAAAGACTACATTATAGCGCCGGGACGGGGTTTTTCCTGGAGTAAATTGTTCTTGATGAAATTTGCGAAAAGTTCGATGTATGTACCTGAAACGGTAAAAGATGTTTCCTCTGAAAGCAGTATTCTATTTCCAAGTACACTTTTGATGTGCTGTTTGGCGATTACAACAGTAGGATTAATCTGGATAAATGCAGAATGTTTTTTTAACATTTTCAAAGTCTTGATGAAATTAGATTTTGAACTTAAAAAAGCATTTTTTGTCGTTTTAAACTGAATATCTTCTCCCATTTCCTCTACCGCAATTAACTCGTTCAGATCTATTCTAACCAGGTCGCCATTTTCACCCTGTAAAGGGATGTAAAAAAAATGATCGTCGAAAATAGACAAAGCATGTTGTACTTTTTTCCCGGTTGGGTAAAGGTTGTTTATTGTTTTAGCAAAATGCAAAATAGAGTAGGGCTTAAGTAAATAAGCATCTGCGTCAACCTTAAAGGCATCAATGGCATACCTTGGGTGTGCGGTGGTGAAAACCAAGTGTTTTGTTTTTTGCCTCAGCAGGCTTGCCAGTTCAATTCCGGATAGTGAGGGCATTTCGACATCCATAAAAATAATGTCGACAGGGTTAGCTACCGATATTTCTGCGAGGGCCTGGAGCGGTTCAGTAAAAGTTTGGATAAGTTTTAAATCAGGCAGCTTATCCATATATGCTATTAAGCTCTCCAGGGAATGAGGATCGTCATCAATAGCGATACAACTTATTGACATTTTTTATAGGTTTAGTTGATGCAAATTACAATTTCAGCCAGTAAAATGAAAAAAAAACACATTCGAAACGGATTTTTACGTATTCGGCAAGGAAAATCAGCTTTTCTTTTGAGATTATTGCTTAATCTGAAATTTTAGATTAAAATTATTAAATGAGGTATTGCTGATTATAATTTAATGGTTAGCATTACCTTAAAATAGTGGTTTGAATCAGCAAAGTAATTGAATTCGGCACTTTTGCCATAGGTGTAAGCTAAACGTTTCCTGATGTTTTCCATTCCTGAACTTAAACCTGAATTATCTTTAACTGCCCTGATTAAGTTTGAGGTTTCTATAATAAGCTGATCATGTTCAGTCCTCAGGCTCACTTCGGCAGGATGTGATTCAGTAAGCAGCTCGCCATGTTTAAACATGTTTTCTACCAAAGTGGTTAACACTAAAGGAATGATTTTAATGTTACGTATTTCGTCGTCGTACCAGAAACGGAGCTGTACGTGGTGATCTTTACGCAGCTGATGCAGGTTGATGAGGTTTTCGACCTGATTAATCTCCTCGTCGAGCAAAATAAATTCCCTGTCCTTATTGCTGTCGACCGAATAGCGCATCATCTCTGAAAGAGAATGGATGGCTTCTGCGGCAACCGGAGAAGAATCTTTAGCATTTTGATAAATAAAATCGAGCGTATTAAACAACAGATGAGGCTGTATTTGCGCCTTTAAAAAGGCATTTTCTGATTTAGCGATTTGGATAATGTTATTTAAACGTTGTTTTTCCAGATCTTCGATCTTCTTCCGCTCTTCGAGAAAATTAAGGAGAAAATAATAACTGGTAGCAAAACACATAAAATATATGGCGCGGTAAATCGGCGCAGCAAAAAAAGCCGCGTTAAATATTAGTTTAATGGGACCATTATAGTCGGTATAATTAATTACAATATAATCTAAACAAACCGTTAGGATTAAATAAGCAGCCAGTTCGAGTAAAATGAATAAGGGTAATTTCCACCACCTTTCGTTAAGTTTTTTAAGGGCAAAAGCCAAAACAACGTGTGCATGAAAATAAAAGGTAGCGATGTTTAAACTATAAAAAATAACATAAGTACTCAGTGTAGAGAACCTGCCGGCAAAGATACCGATGATGATGGCTTCGTAGAATATGAATATGGTCCAAACTAAAATGTGCAGTTTTTTGTCGGAAAACCAGTTTAGAATTTTGTTAAAATTATTCTTTTTAGGGGTAGGCGTCATTTGGCTAGTTAATTGGGGAACGGCTATATATGCTAAACAATAAACCGTCAGCGTTTAATTGTTTAGATAACGAAAATACTAAAAAATTAGTTTACGATCGGTTAGTTTTAATCGTTTTCTCTTTGATGTAGTCCTGTATGCTCTCACGGTAACTATTTCCAATGTTGATGGTGAGGTCGTTAATCATTTTTAAGGTATGACCTTCTACTTTCTCAATGTAGTTTTTAGCGATAATAAACGAGCGGTGTGCCTGGGCAAAATTCTGATAATCTTTTAAAATGATTTTTATCTCTGATAATGCAATGTAGGATACAATCGTTTCGTTCAAGGTAAAAATCCGGACATAGTTTTGCAGACTTTCTATCGCCACGATATCGGTATACCTTACCTTAATCAAATTGTTCTTTTCATTTTTGTTCCTTACAAAGAAATAGTCATCCTCTTGTTTAATATTAACATTTGGTAAACTGGGACTGAGGGGAAATAACCTGTTGATGGTTTCCGCAAAACGGGCAAAGGTGTAGGGTTTTAATAAATAAGCGCTTGCATTCATTTCAAAAGCTTCATAGGCATATTTGGAATGCGAGGTAGTAAATATTAATTTATCTGTTTTATGTCTGATGGCTTTTGATAATTCTAATCCCGAAATCATAGGCATATCAACATCTATAAAAACAATGTCAACACGATCTCCTGCCGTAATTTCATTTAATGCCTGTAACGGATCTGTATACGATTTTATTAAATGAATATTTGTGAGATTATTGATGTATGATTTTATACCGTTGACGGCGTGAATGTCGTCATCAATTACGATACATGTTAATTTCATTAGGTGTGTTTTAAGGTTAAGCGAAATTATAGCTTGCGTTTTAAATAAAGAAATTATTTTGGACCTGTAATCATGTTTAGTTGGTTTTTGTAGTAAATATGATACGTATATGTTTTTTCCTGCAAGAATTAAAATCAGTAAAATACAATGACAGCGCTTTTTACAAAATGAAATAAAACAAATTGATTTAATTGCTTGTATAACAATATATTGTATTTTGAAACGTAGTTATTAATGGATATATTTATTAACCAAAATAATCATCCCTAATTATCTAAAACAATATCCCATGAAAAATAGAATTCGCACCACCAATAGATTAAACGTGTCTATAACTAAAAAGGTTATTGAGCTGCAGGAGCAGGGTTACGACTGCGATTTTCTGCTGCTGGCCAATGGCAGTTTGCAATGCATGCAAACTAACTTAAATTACCCGCTAAGTACGGTGGCGATAAAACAAAGGGAACATGGTTACGATTTCTTCAGCCATTCGTACAAACACGTACATACCATAGAGACAGGTAACGGGGAAAGGGGAGTATTACTTACCGAAAAAGCATTTTAACCGATTGCTTTATGCGGCTGATCTATAATTAAATTTACCAGGTTTAATAGTAAGTATTTTTGATCTATGCGCAATTCCAATAGGAATAGCAGGCCATGCATTTAGGGTATTTAGTGAAAAAAACTTTTTCATTTTCTTTTTGTTTAGATTTTATTGAATATATTTAAACAAAATAATGAATTACTCCATTTCAGATCTTGAACAGCTTTCGGGCATTCATTCTCATACCATCAGGATCTGGGAGCAACGATACAATGCGCTGAATCCGATGCGATCTCAGGGTAATACACGTTTATATGATGATAAGCAGCTCAGAAAGCTATTAAACATCGTTAGTTTAAATAAAAGCGGCTTAAAAATTTCTAAAATCTGCAGTCTCTCTGATGCGGAGATGGATCAACTTATTGATCAACAGTTTTCATATTCAGCTGATGATGAGCAGGCCGATCATTATGTTTCTCAACTGATCAGTCATGGTTTAGCCTTTGATGAGCGCGCCTTTAATCAGTTAATAGATCAAGGCATTGATCAGTTAGGACTTTCAGACTGCTACCGGAAAATTATTTATCCATTGCTGGTTCGCTTGGGATTAATGTGGCAAAAAGATGATGTTTGCCCCGCTCACGAGCATTTTTTATCCAATATTATCCGTCAAAAAATATTTAGCCATATCAATAATCTTCCCTTAACAAGGCATTCTGGTGAAAGCTGGCTTCTTTTTTTACCAGAAGACGAAGATCATGATATCGGGCTGCTTTTTGCCAGTTATATGCTGAGGCTGCATCACCATCAGGTTATTTTTTTAGGTAGCAAAGTTCCGTTGGATTCGATCAAGCGCGTATTTTCTACCTTAAATGTAGGTCATGTGTTGCTTTTTATGATAAAATCCAGATTAGTGCCTGCCGCTCAAAAATATATAGATCAATTGTCTGAAATATGCTCATCCACTAAAATCCATCTTGCTGGAAACAGCCAGGTTATCGGTAAACTCAAGAATATCGATCACATCAACTGGTTTAAAACGCTCGATGAATTTGAAAAAACAATACAATATCCCGTTTTACATGAAAGAAATATTTGATCAACTATCTGCCGATTGTAGCCGGCTTACCACTAAGTTATATAGTACCAGCTTCTCTTATGGTATTTATTTTCTTGGTAAAGAACTGCGCCAACCTATACATGCTATTTATGGGTTTGTACGTTTAGCTGATGAAATTGTAGATAGTTTCCATCATTATGACAAGAAATTTTTATTAGATAAATTTAAACTCGATACTTTCGAGGCCCTCAACCTGGGCATTAGTTTAAACCCCATCTTAAATTCCTTTCAAAAGGTTGTCAATCAATACCAGATAGATCAGGAACTGATTGTTCTTTTTCTTAGGAGTATGGAGATGGATCTTTCGACACTAAAATATACTCCTGATCTTTACAACGAATATATCCTCGGCTCTGCAGAAGTGGTAGGCTTAATGTGTTTAAAGGTTTTTACCCATGGTAGCAGTGCAGATTACGAACAGTTGAAACCTTATGCCATGAAATTGGGTTCCGCATTCCAAAAGGTTAATTTTTTGAGGGATGTTAAGGCTGATCATCAAACACTTAGCCGGAATTATTTCCCTAACGTTAATTTAGCCCTTTTCTGTGATCATCAAAAAAAACAAATTGAAGAAGAAATTGAAGCAGAATTTGCAACCGCGTTAATCGGTATTAAGCTGTTGCCCACAGCTTCCAGAAATGGCGTATATTTGTCCTATATCTATTACAAAAAATTATTCGCGAAGATAAAGCGTTTAAGTGCTGAAAAAATTATGACTGAAAGGATCAGAATTTCGAACACATATAAAGTTGGTTTGATGTTTGATTCGATTATTCGTAATAAGTTAAATGTAATTTAAATGGAAGAGCAAGTTATTCTGGTTGATGAGGAGGATGTGCCGAAAGGGCAGATGGATAAAATGGAAGCACACGAAAAAGGCATATTACACCGTGCTTTTTCTGTTTTTATTTTTAATTCTAAACGCGAACTGTTGCTGCAACAAAGGGCAATGAGCAAATACCATTCGGCAGGTTTATGGACGAATACCTGTTGCAGTCACCCCCGGATTGGAGAAAGTAATATCCATGCAGCAAGAAGAAGGTTGATGGAAGAAATGGGAATGGATTGCGAATTGAATTACCTGTTTAAATTTACCTACAAGGCCATATTTGAGGACGGCTTAACGGAACATGAGGTAGACCATGTTTTTTTTGGCATGAGTGATGAATTGCCAGTGATAAACCGCGATGAAGTAGAAACTTTTAAGTATATGGATTTAGAGGCTTTGGCACAAGATATTGCCGTTAATCCGGGCGCTTACACGCCATGGTTAAGGATCTGTTTAGATAAAGTGGTCACACACGCATCAACGGCTAAAACAAAAAACGGGCATACAGCCTAAGCCATATACCCGTATCTAAATTAACGCTCTCGAGGACAAATATAGGACTAGTTTGCAAAATTCCTAAACGTTTAACATTTCTTTTACTTTAAGATTATAGTTCGCAGTTTGGATTGGTGTCGGCCTGTAAATTAAGGCATTAATATATAGCTATTTATAAGTATGGACGAAAATAAATGCCAGAAAATATTTTTTTTCTCTAAGTCAATTTGTTTCTGATATTTCATCTGGTTGTATTTTGTTGATCTGTTTTAAGCGGCTCTTTTTTTATCGTTCTGGCCATATCGCTGTGATATTATTCTTCCCCGAGTTTCTGAAATTCAAATTTATCTTTAATGTGCCTGTTAAAATATCTCCCTTTCGATCCCGAAGCCTTTAACATTTTATAAACGCGTTCAGGAACATTTTGATACAGATAAATCATATCGGTTACAAAGAGGATTTTCAATGTTGCTGTAGCCGCATCATAACTAAAATATTTGATCACTGACGATGGCATAATATCAGGTTATACCTTAAAAACAGCTACACTTACAAATGGTTTCACTCATTTTTGAGTGCTGATTCTTCTTTTTGAACTTTAATCTTTTCCTTTTTCAGATCGATACGGATGAGGTTGTACAGGCTCATATAAACGTTTGCAACCCATACTATCGAAAAGAAGGAAATAATGTAACCCCGCCAATCAGGATAAATTAAAGTGAATTTTGTAATCAAAAGCAGGATTATAGTTACATAATGACTAAAACAGTATTCACATGTAAATACATAAAAAAACTTTCTTTTCGCCAATTGGTTGCAGTTTTTAGAGCGGTTTACACAGAATTCACGCGCCTCTTTAAAAATTTCTTCCTTGGTAACTGTCCAGGCTATGCAAGCTACTGGTATGGCCATAATAAAGAGGTAATAGATATGTGTTTCCATAATAATCAAATCGGGGTATAAATACAACCTTAAACCCTTGAAAATGTTTACCTAAGCGATAAACATTTTGATTATATTTATGTTAATCATTATCTAATTATTTATTTTATGGAAAGATCAGAAATCATATCTCTACTTGAGGTAATCAATCAACAGGTTAGTTCTTCGGTTTTAGGTGGGATGGAAGAAGAGTACGAAGAATTAGAAAGCATGGGGCTGATTAAAATTAACCGTGAATCGGTACAATGGTCATCGGCTATGACGCCCGCCGGAAATGCTTATCTGGGGCACGATTAGTTAGGTTAAAAAATGCAGTAACATAATGCCGTTTCTGTAATCGTTGATCGGCTATGGAATATAGACTTCTGATGATGATTCGGAAAACAGGTTCCGGTTATTATCGGTTCAGGAAGTCCTGCACTTCACTTTATGCTGAAGAAAATCGGGACGATCAGGTTTATTCAAGCTGGGGTAGTGCTGCTATTTGAGGTTTATGGGGAGTGCACTTATGCGACAGATTTTCCGCGCGCGCTGTGCTTCCATGGCAAAATAAAAACAGCTAGCGGAGACACTAACGCGTTGACCTCCATTAGAATCTTTACGACTAAACTTTGACCAATTTATTGTTGGAATTCTGCTAAATTTGCAGCAAGTTTAGAATTGTGCCTAAATAAAATAAATGGCCCTTCTATCTGCAGATATGAACGATTTACAACTTAGAACGGTAAATGTAACCAGATATGTTACGCCTTTACGCGAGGGTGGCTCTATGCCCGCTATTGCTGAAGCTGACGATAACTTTTTATATGTACTGAAATTTAGAGGAGCAGGACAAGGTACCCGGGCTTTAATTGCTGAACTCATTGGTGGTGAAATAGCCCGCTATTTAGGTTTACGCGTACCTGAATTGGTTTTTGCCAACTTAGATGAAGCTTTTGGGAGAACAGAACCCGATGAAGAAATCCAGGATTTGCTAAAAGCCAGCGTAGGCTTAAACTTGGCCTTACACTATTTATCTGGTGCGATAACATTCGATCCAACCGTAACTACAGTTGATGCTAAACTAGCCTCGCAAATTGTATGGCTTGATTGTTTTTTAACCAACATGGACCGTACCTGCAGAAATACCAATATGTTGCTGTGGCATAAGGAACTTTGGTTAATCGATCATGGTGCTGCCTTATATTTTCATCATTCGTGGCAAAATTGGGAAGAACAGGCCATTAAACCATTCTTTTTGGTCAAAGACCATGTCTTATTACCATGGGCCACTGAACTGGAGCTTGTAAATGAAGCGTTTACTAAACTACTTAGTCCCGAAAAGATAAAAGCGGTAATTGATTTAATTCCCGACGACTGGCTGGAAGGTGAAACGAATTTCGAAAGCAAAGCAGCGCACCGCAATGCCTATACGCATTTCCTTACGACCAGATTATCCCATTCAACTATATTTTTAAAAGAAGCACAGCATGCAAGGGAAATTCTTATTTGAGTACGCTGTGATTCGCGTAATGCCCAGGGTAGAACGGGAAGAATTTATTAATGTGGGCATTATTTTGTTTTGTGCCAGGCAAAAATTTTTAAAAAGCATTTTTGCACTGGATGAAAAAAGAATAACGGCTTTTTCTGCTGATGTAGATTTGGAAGAGCTGAAAGAGAACTTGTGTGCTTTTGAAAGAATAAGTACAGCAGCAAAAGGATCAGGTCCCATTGGTTTATACGATCAGGCATCTCGTTTTAGGTGGCTTACCGCAACCAGAAGTACGGTAGTGCAATGCTCAAAAGTACATCCCGGCTTTTGTGATGATGCCGAAGCGACTTTGTTAAGGTTGCATCAAGAACTCGTTCTATAGTGAACAGTTTTCAGTTAAAAATTCTCAGTTTGCATTAGTCAATTAACCGATTAACCAATTTAAACAATTAACCCATCTAGTCTTGCCAAAAGAATATTTCAAAAAACTTCAGGATTTGCTCGATACCGAGCGCAATGAAGATTTACAATCATATTTAAAACTTACTGAAAATACTTCGGCAGCTGATAGGAGGGCCCTGGGTTTAACCTGGTACCCCATTGCCATCAGGAATACCGAAATAGGTCGTGGTGATTACTTAACCGTAGAGCTGGAAAGAACTACGCATCAGGATTTTTCTCATCAGTTCCGTTTTGGTTCTGCTGTGGTATTGTTTTCCAATCACGATGCCAAAGAAGACCGCGTAGAAGGGATTATTACGCATCAAAGCGGTAGCCGGATGAAAATCAGCTTCCGGGTGGATGAATTGCCAGACTGGACAAGAGATGGTAAACTCGGTGTAGACTTACTTTTTGATAATAATAGTTATGATGAAATGCAGAGTGCGCTTAAACAGGCTACGCATTTAGCAGAAAATGAATCAGAAAATAAACTGATCCGCATTTTAACGAAAGGAGAAAAACCATCATTTCAGGGAGAAGAGAAATTTATTATTCCAAATACGTTAAACGATTCGCAGCAATTAGCGGTCAATAAAATTATTGCAGCCGATCATTTGGCTGTGGTTCATGGTCCGCCGGGTACCGGAAAAACCACTACACTCGTACATGCCATAAAATCGTTGGCTAAACACAGCGATCAGAAAATTTTGGTGGTCGCACCCAGTAATACTGCTGTTGATTTACTTACCGAAAAATTAGCTGCTGAAGGCTTAAAAGTAATCCGGGTGGGTAATCCGGCAAGGGTTTCAGAAAGGTTGCTTGCCGCTACTCTTGATCATCAAATGGCCGATCATCCGGAGATGAAAACAATCAAGGCTTTAAAAAAACAAGCCAGTGAGTATAAAAACATGGCCCATAAATACAAACGCAGTTTTGGTAAAGCAGAACGCGACCAGCGTAAGGCACTGTTTGACGAAGCACATAAAATTGGAAAGGAAGTAGAAAAAACCGAGCAATACATCATGGATAATCTGTTTACCAAAGCACAGATTATTACGGCCACACTGGTCGGCGCTAACCACTATACCGTTCGGAATTTAAAGTATAATACCATAGTAATTGATGAGGCTGGCCAGGCTTTAGAACCAGCTTGCTGGATACCAATTTTAAAGGCGCAGAAAGTCATACTGGCTGGTGATCATTTTCAGCTTTCACCAACCATAAAATCAAATGAAGCAGCCAGAAATGGCTTAAGTAATACTTTATTAGAGAAAACGGTAAAGCTTCATCCAGAATCGGTTGTGTTGTTAAAAGAACAATACAGGATGAATGCAGCTATTATGGGGTATTCTGCTCAGGTGTTTTATCATAATGAATTAAAAGCCCATCACTCTGTAGCCGGTCATTTATTATTTCCCGGCGATCAACCGATTCAGTTTATTGATACGGCTGGTTGTAGTTTCGACGAAAAATTAGATGGAACAAGTACAACCAATCCTGATGAGGCCGCGTTTTTGATCAAGCATTTAACCCACCTGGTAGCTAATTTAGCAGCTAATCCTACCACAGATGGCTTTCCATCCATTGCAATTGTTTCGCCTTATAAACAGCAGGTTCAGATTTTAAATGCCCTGGCCCAGGAAAATGAAATTTTAAATCCTTATCGTAATCACATTGCAGTAAATACCATTGATAGCTTTCAGGGGCAGGAGCGTGATGTAGTTTATATTAGTTTAACCAGAAGTAACAGCGATGGAAGCATAGGCTTTTTATCAGATACGAGGAGAATGAATGTTGCCATGACGAGGGCCAGGAAAAAACTCGTAATTATCGGAGATAGTTCCACCTTATCGAAATCTGATTTTTATGCTGACTTTATTCAATACGCAGAACAACTGGATGCCTACCACAGCGCCTGGGAATTTATGGAGCTATAGCCATAAAACTGTTACTTATGATATTAAAAATAATAAATAAAATTATTATTTTTACATTAATCATCTCACATTAATGGTAAAATTCGGTGTTATTGTCAACCTGGATAGCACTTCTTTAAGAATGTTTAAACCGATAATAGATTAGATGGCTTGGTTTCAAATTTAACTTTACCATTTAGATGATTGAAAATATCAAAATTCTTATTGCCGATGACAGCGAATTGATGAGGCTTTTAATGAGACGTTTTTTTAGCAAATGCCTCATCTCACCCGATATCTCAGAAACCAAAGATTTACCAGATACCATTAATTACCTCAGGAAAGAAGTGATCGATTTTCTCCTGCTGGACATTAATATGCCACAAGGTGATAGCAATCCGGATACCATAAGGGAAATCCTGGCCATCCAGCCGGATATTAAAATCTGTATGTTTAGTGGAAATGACCGAACTACACTGGAGCAAGGGTATTTAGATGCCGGGGCTGTAGGTTTTATCCAGAAAGATGAAAATATGGGCTCTTCGCTCGAAAAAGTAATTAAAGGCGTTTATTGCTAAGCTTTTTCCAGTTTCTTTTCTTCTTCGAGTTTACCCGAGATACTTGCTCCTGCAATGAGCAGCTCGTGCGTAATGGTTTTGGTATATTCTGTAATTTCTGATTTAAAATCTTTTACCGATGAGCCGGAACGTATTTCCTCTAACCTTTTTTCCCACTGTCCGGTAAGCTCAGCCTGCGCAATCTGTTTATCCTTAACCACCTCATAAACAGCCAGACCTTTATTGGTTGGAACAAGATTTCTCTTTTCCCTTGTAATATATTCCCGGGTGATTAAGGTTTCGATAATGGATGCACGCGTTGCCGGCGTACCTAAACCACTATCTTTCATGGCATAACGTAATTCTTCATCTTCTATCTCCTTGCCGCATGTTTCGAGTGCTTTTAATAACGAAGCCTCGTTGTACATGGGTTTAGGTTTGGTCTGCTTTTCTAAAAGAGATTTTTCGGTTATAGCCAATTGTTCTCCAACGGCAACCTTTGGTAAAGCTGCATTGTCTTCATCCTTTTTATCGTCTTCAGGGTCGTTAAATACCGCCCGCCAGCCCGCAGAGCGGATGACCGTTCCATTGGCTACAAAAGTAACGCCTGATTGAATGGTTATTTTGGTTAATTCTTTAAGGCATTCCTGGTGAAAAGCCTCAATCATACGGCCAACAACCATATCGTACACCGCTTGTTTATCTGCACTTAGTCCATAAGCCTGTTCTCCGGTAGGTAAAACAGCATGGTGATCGGTTACTTTTTTTGCGTTAACACTTCGCTTATTTAACGTAATGCTTTGCAGAAATTGTGCTTGTTTTCCAAAATCGGGATGATCGGTAAATTTCGCAATCAAATCTGGAACGCCGGCAAAAACATCATCGCCAATATAACGCGATCCGGTACGGGGATAAGAAACCAGTTTACTCTCGTACAGGTTTTGCAAAATATTAAGTGTTTGATCGGCAGTATAGCCCTTTTTCTTATTGGCTTCTTGCTGCAAACTGCTTAAATCGTGCAATAGCGGAGGTGGTTCTTTTCTCGGTTTAGCTTCTACAGCGGTAATGTTACCACCTGTTGGAAAACCAGAAGCCACATCCTCTACAAGTGCAAACAACTTTTCTACTTCTTCCTTTTCCTTATAGTTCGAAGTGGATATGGCTTTAAAAACCTGCTCATCTTTAGAAAGTAAAATACTGATCTGATAATAGGTTTGCGGTACAAAGTTTTTGATTTCTAAAAAACGGGCGCAGATCATGGCCAGGGTGGGCGTTTGTACCCGTCCCAACGAAAGCACTGTTCTGTTGCCTGCTGAAATACTGAGTGCCTGCGTCGCATTCATTCCCACCAGCCAATCAGATTCTGAGCGGCAATGAGCCGAATTAAACAAGGTATCGTAATCTGTTCCGGGTTTTAGATTTCTGAATCCATCTTTTATCGCTTCATCTGTTTGCGAAGAGATCCAGAGGCGTTTGAAAGGTTTTTTGCATTTCAGGTAATAATAAATGTACCTGAAAATTAATTCACCCTCACGCCCGGCATCCGTTGCCACAATGATTTCGCTCGCCTCATCGAAGAGCTTTTTAATGGTGTCTAATTGTTTCCGAACAGCCGGATCTTCTACAAAACCGTCTTTTGTTTTAATCTTCCTGACAGCAAGTTTAAACTTTTGCGGAAGCATGGGTAAATGTTGCTTCCTCCAGCCAATAAAACCATAATCCTGAGGGGGAGCCAATTGTAATAAATGCCCGAATGCCCAGGTAAAAGAATATCCTTTACCTTCAATGTATCCATCTTTTCTGGTGGTTGCTCCGAAAACTTTAGCAAGTTCACGACCAACAGAGGGCTTTTCTGCAATTACAATCTTCATGAATGGGCTTATCTTTTCAAGCCCAAAGATGATTAAAATATCGGCAACAGCTTAAAAAAATTACTCACAATAGTACTTAACACTCGTTTTGGCAAACAATTATCAGATAACTTTGTCCAACATTTGGATCCGGAATTTTTATATCGAATTGATTAACAATCCGGTAATATCTCGATCTAACTGCTACAATTGATTTTTAATGAATGGATAAAGTTTACGAATTAGAAGGGAATAAAATTAAAGTCGGGCTCGAGCCTCAATTAATCCGTGTGTACAGTAATGCAGAACTTTGGGCTTATCTCGATGGAAAAGCAGATGCCAGATTTGAGCTAATGGCCAATACCATTAAAGCCGATTATGAACAGCATTTTGGCAAGAAACTGGCTATCTCTAACGCTTCGCTCATTGTAGAAATCCTCGTACACGTGTACTGCGATTACCTGGGTTTATCCTTCAACCGCATGGTACAAATAAAATGGATCCAGGCTTTGGTTAAAAAACTGCTCAAGCGTGCTGAGGTTGTTGATTGCGGCGAAAAAGGGGTAGACAGTAACCGTTGGGTTTGGGATTTACTTGCCAGTTGTAAATCGATTTTTACCAGAATACTACCTAAAAACCTAAATGCCAAAAATATTAAGCACTATTAATCCATTTGAGCGCTTAAAATCTGTTCCTGATTTAAAACAACACTTGCAGCCAGTGTTTCATTTAAAAATGATGAATTGTATTGCTGGTCTGAATTATTGATAAACAGCACCGTTCGGTCTGAAATGGTGTTGATCACTTGATCGGCCAGCTTAGCCGGAACAGCCGGGCAACCCTGGCTTCTGCCTAGTCTACCCAACTGATCAATACTTTTTTGGCTTACATAACTGGCTCCGTGTACCACGATAGACCTTTCGCGTGCATTACTGTTAAACCCCTGGTCCATGCCGTCTAGTTTCAGCGAACGGCCATGTTTTCCATAATAGATTTCGCCGGTTAAATAAAAGCCTAAACTGCTCTGATTGGAATTGATTTGGTTTGAAAAATAGGATGGTTTATCGCCACCACTGTTTTGCCCGTGCGCTACCCAGGTATTTAAGATTAGTTTTTTGCTCGCAAGATCGATAATGTATAAGCGTTTTTTACAGCTTTCCTGATCGAAATCGGCAATGGTTAAAATAGATTTGGCGTGTAATAGACCAGAATATTTTAAATTATAAAATCCGGTTATGGCCTTTTCGAAAACCTGTTCATTTAATCCGGCAGAATCTAAATGAACCTGGTGATAAATATTTGAGATGTATTGATTGTATAAACTATCTGCAGCGACATGTTTAACTATTTCTTGTTGTGTGTGGGGAAGCTCCACTGCTTTCCAACTTGTTCCGACAATGCTCATACCCACTAAAAAAATCGTAGCAATGTCCAGGATGTATTTCTTCATTCAGTATGGTTTAGTTTGATATTGAGCTATTTATACGGTTGTTTTACTCAAATGTTGCCCTAAATCATTTTGTAGTGTTTAAAATACAATTGGTTTTACATTGTTGTGACTTAAGGAAGGTGGATATAGCTTTTAAGAATGTGAATTTAATTTCGTGGAAATGAATCTTGCTAACAATCGTTTTCATTTAGTGTTATGTAATAAACCTGTACAGCATGAAAATTTTATTAACCGGAGCAAACGGTTATATTGGCACCCGACTACTCCCGCTATTACTAGAAGAAAAGCACGAAATCGTTTGTATGGTTAGGGATAAGCGCAGGTTTATTTCTGAGTCTGATTTAAGTGATCAGGTTAAGATTATCACAGGCGATTTACTCAATGCAGAAAGTTTAAACGAAATTCCGAAAGATATTGATGCCGCATATTACCTGGTTCATTCCATGTCTTCAAGCCAGACCGGTTTTTCAGATATGGAAAAGGCTTCGTCCGAAAACTTTTCAGCAGCCATCAGCAAAACCAATTGCAGGCAGATTATTTATTTAACCGGCATTGCCAATGATGAACATTTATCTAAACACCTGGGGTCGAGGTTAGCGGTGGAAGAAGAACTTAAATCATCGGGTAAAGCCTGTACCATTTTACGGGCAGCTATTATTATTGGATCAGGAAGTGCATCCTTCGAAATTATAAGAGATTTAACTGAAAAAATTCCCTTCATGATTACGCCCAAATGGGTAGAAACACGCTGTCAGCCAATTGGTATTCGCGATGTACTGGCTTATCTGCTTGGTGTTTTACAGCGTGAGCAAGCGTTTAACCAAACATTCGATATTGGTGGTCCTGATGTGCTAACCTATCGCGAAATGCTTTTAGGCTATGCTAAAGAACGCGGATTAAAACGATGGATCATTACGGTTCCGGTACTTACACCCCGATTATCGTCTTTATGGTTGAATATGATTACACCCGTACCTTATTCGTTAGCCCGTAGTTTGGTAGATAGTATGAAAAATGAAGTAATATGTAAAGATCACCGCATTCAGGAAGTTGTACCACGAAAATGTTTAAGTTATGCCGAATCTTTACACTTAGCCTTCGAGAAAATCGATCAGAATTCTATTGTTTCGAGCTGGAAAGATGCCCTTAACCGCGGTTATTTAAATTCGAATTTTATGGATCAGATTAAGGTTCCGCAGAATGGAACCTTGGCGTATAAAGTTAAAATGCCCTTTGAACGCAAGGCGGAAGAAGTTTTTGAAAACATCTGGAGCATTGGTGGCAATAGAGGCTGGTATTTTATGGACTGGCTCTGGCATTTACGTGGCTTTTTAGATAAAATGTTTGGTGGGGTAGGTACCAGAAGAGGAAGAACCAGTAATATTGATCTTCAGGCCGGAGATGTGCTCGATTTCTGGCGTGTATTGCTTGCCGACAGAAAGAGTAAAAGATTGTTATTGTATGCCGAGATGAAAGTGCCTGGTGAGGCATGGCTCGAACTGAAACTAGTAGAGTTTCATGGAAAAGCATTTTTATCGCAGATCGCTACCTTTAGGCCTAAAGGTTTGTGGGGCAGGATATATTGGTATGCCATGTGGCCATTTCATATTATCCTCTTTAAAGGCATGGCGCGGGAGATTACCACTTATAAACCCAATAATTAAATCTATTTCCCTATTTTTGCCGCATAAAGAATCTAAAATGCCAAACGAAGAAAATGATTACACTTTCTGGACCAAATACAAGAAATTTGCTTCAACAGAAATTTTGATGTACTTAATTATGATTATTGGTATCGGTCTCGGGATTATTTTTTTAAGCTAAGGGCTAACTTTAAATAATCCGCAGAATTTACATCATTAATAAATTTCGAGAACTCGTTATACTGCGCCGCAGGGAACGTACCATCATTTAGTATAAATTTCCGGTAATAGGTCAGTTTATTGCCCGCTAAACTTGCCTTACATACATATTCCCCAAAAGGACTTTTAAATGCTTTGTTTTGTGCAGTAATCAATTCTGTATTGATATTGTCTGGTAAGGTATAAACTATGGTATCTTCATCGGTATAACCACGGTTAATATAAACAGGCAGGGTTCTATTCTTGATTTCGGGAATCGATCTCCTCAGATTAAATGCATTAAGCTGCAAAAACATTTTATTTCCATTAACGGGGGCGTAATTTCTGATGTTAATGCTTATTTCTTCCGTTAATTTGGGTGATATATCTTTTTTCTGCGCAAAGGAAACCGCCTCGAAATCGATATTGTCGATGTTGTAAGTTTCTTTTAATAATTTATGCTGTTCGGTTATCGATTTACCAATCAGTGATTCCTGATTTTCATATTGCGAGCCGGCATAAACGGTATTCATCCTGCCCGATACACTTCCATCTAACTGAATGGTTAAATCGGCCTTACGGACCTGCAGGTTCTCAGCGGTTGTTAGTTTTGGTGTATGCAATAATTTCCCTCCTTCGGGGGTACAGGCTAGCACTAACCGGTCATCCGTAAAATCGCTTAAAAAACCAAAAGGGATTTTTTGGCTGGTGCACTCTAACCACGTCGTATCACCCTGTAATGGCATACACAGGATAATATGATTGCCTTGTACCATGCTGGCATACTTTGGATCCATGCTTTTCTTTTCAGAACCGGCCGATACGACACAGTAATAAGAATCTATATTTGCCGCACTGAGCAGGCTTTGCATGTAGTTTACTAAAGCTTTACAGTCGCCATATCCTAAACGGTCTACTTCGCTGGCTGCAATGGGCTGAAAACCTCCAATGCCAATTTGTACACTGATATACCTTGTTTTGTCCTGTAAATATTGATAAATTTTGCGTGCTTTATCTTTCTCTGTTTTCTCGTTTTTCACCAGATCCTTTACCATTTCAATGGTGGCAGGCGGCAGGGCTTTGCGCTCTGCCAGCAAATCATCATAAATCCATTTGCCGAGCTCTTGCCAGTTGGTATAACTGCCTTTATGGTTGTAATAATAAAACGCTTGAGGAGCAATCTGGATGTTGGTTGCATAAGTTTCGTGTGCCGGGCTATAGGGCTCAGTTCTAACAGCCAGGATATTATTGGCTTTCCAGATTGTTTTTTTCTGCTTTTCGTCTGTTAGTACTTCTGGTGTTCCACTATAATTCTGGGTTTTTATCCTGACCTGGTCTGTTGGCTTACAAATAAAGGTATAAGTACTTTTCTCTACCGAAACATCATCGGCTGGTTTCGGATTCCAGTCAGGTATAATCAGGTTTTGTTTGTTTCTAATTTCATAATTATAAACCAGGGTGTAAGGATACTGGTTAACCGATGGTAAATAATGTTTTATGCGGCTATCAACAAACAACGAGAAGCCATCGGCTGCGCTCATATCTGCAAAGTCGTTTTGAGAAAACTTACTGATGAGTTTGCCAACGCTATTGTAAACTTCTCCTTTTATACCTTTAATTGAGATGTTTTTATCGTAATAGATTACCAAACGTGCTTCATCCTCTCCATTTTGGTTAAATACCGTAATGGCTTTTTTTACATTGAGCATGACATTGTCGGGCGAGCGCATATCAACGGTAGTTTCTTCATTTCTGATACAGGCGTTTGCCCGGTTGCGCAGATTGGCAGGAATTAAATCTACA
Organism: Pedobacter sp. GW460-11-11-14-TSB4; assembly: GCF_059423705.1. Lineage (NCBI taxonomy): Bacteria > Pseudomonadati > Bacteroidota > Sphingobacteriia > Sphingobacteriales > Sphingobacteriaceae > Pedobacter > Pedobacter sp. GW460-11-11-14-TSB4. The sequence goes on along the minus strand of NZ_JBWKYI010000001.1, from coordinate 548,293 downwards.
TCATAATTATCTTGTGCAAAGCCAGTAACTGAAAGTAAAAGCAGGAAGAACACCGTGAATAAAAATCTCATTTAGTTTGCTTTTTTTAATAAAAATTCTGTTTTCTGGTTCTGGATAATCTTACTGTAGAATTCCTTTAAGAAAAGATATTCTTCCGGCTGATAAATAGCATTGTTAAACTGCAAAATTTGGTTTACCGAAATTGTGTCTCCATCTAAACCCGTTTGCAATAAATATTTTCCACCGGCATTGGGCAAAGCTATGGCCATGTCTTTTGGTTTCTCCAGCAATTGGTATTGCGCTGGTAAGGTTACGCTAATGATAATGCGCTCATCGGATGCTGCACCCAAATCAACAGGGTAGGTGCGCTCGTTTAAATTAAAGGGATTTTTCGAGATGGTATTAATAAAAAACGGACTGAAATAGAACTGCTCTTTATTGGTACCATCGTTTATGGTAAACTCGACCTCGTACTTTTCTATCAAAGCATTTTCTACACTATCCAGGTTCTCGATTTTATGATCCTGGATTTTAATTCTGGTTAGCCTTTCATCAAGTTTCTCTACATACTCGTCCGGAGAATTGTAACGAAGAATATCTTTACGCTTGCCCAATGCAGCATAACCCATGGTATGGGTGGTTAAAGTGCCAATGATTTTTCCATCGGTAGTCATTTTTCCCACCAGGATATAACTGGTAGTGGTTTTCTGACTGGCCTTTAAATCGATCCAGTAAGATGGTTTTTTTAAATTAATTACCCTTCCCTGGTCGTTAATGCACCGGAGCGGTAATAAACCGAAGGGTAGAAGGGGTTCGGTAGCGTCTAATAAATAACTTTTATCGGCAATATTTACTTTGGCAACCAGGTAATTAAAATCGCTCATTACCGGATAAAGCTTATTTACAGTACCGTTATCGCGGGTAGAAAGGATAACGGCCTCCGCATCTAGCCCTGCCGCAGAAAGTGCCGCAATTAGGCTCAGGTTCACATCTGCTACATTACCTGATCTGTTTTCCAGTGCCTTTTTTATGTTATCCTCTGAATATTTTCCATAATAATTATTCCACTTGATTTGTTTTTTGATGTAATGATAAACGGCTTTTGCTTTATCCAGATCAGTTGTACTCCCTTTTGTGATTTCGGGAATAAGATCTTTAAAAACATCTTTCCTTTTCATCTGATCGCCCAGAGTTTTATAAGACGATAACTCATAATCAACATCTTTCCAGGTTTTGGTATAAGATGTTTTACCACCATTTAAATTCTGAACATCAGAAAGCTCAAAATAAATGGCCGATTTGAAATTACTGGGCGCCGTCATGTTATCTTCCTCAATAAATGCAGGAATATTTTTCATCATGTAGTTGATTTTTGAACAATCGATCGCTACACCCGAAAGCCTTAAACATTCTTTGTTCAGCTCAACTTTTTGATCAGTTAGTTTTTGAAAACCACGCAAAGAAACATTGTAATTGTAAATGCCCGGAATATAAACCAAATACTCGCTGATTACCTTAGGAATGCTGCTTTGAAATTCCCATGTTTTGAAATTAAATAAGTTAGGCGATTTTAACCTGTAACTGTATTCGATGATCGAGCCTTCTTTGAGGTTTGGAAGCGTAAATTTGGTCAGCCTGGTGTATTTTGACCTGTTTTCGACGAAAATGGCCTTTTTATCCATAATCGTTTCCACAAAATTATTGTCGACATAATTAAAGGTAGAAGCTTTTAACTCGCTGATTGTTTCTTCGCGGGTTTCATCTTTATAGGTTGGAATAACAATATTGGCTTCCTTAAAGCCTTCTTTATTATATATTTTGATTTTTACATGGTGTTCAAAAATCAACTCTAAACTGCCGGTATTGTCGTCGCGTTGAATAGATGCTGTACCAAATTCTTTTAAAACAATAGCATTGGCATTACTGTCTAATTTTTTTCTGTCGAATTCGTAATCGTCGTAGGTAATGGCTCCAAAGTTAAAGTTTTGAGCCTGAGTGGTTAGTGATAAAAAGAGGAGGAATAGTATGGCTAATGTCTTATTCATTTGAGCGTATATAAATTGCCGCAATTTAAACCTACAAACTAACATTCTAAAATAATTTGACAATTAAATTTATAAATTAATAAAGCTGTTTTACAGAACTAATGAAACCTTTTTAGCACTTTTGAAAAAAAGAATTTGACATTCCGATTCAAATCTAATGTCGCCAATCTCACATCATAAGAAATGAAATTAAATTTAAAGCGCCCTTTAGCATTTTTTGATTTAGAAGCTACTGGAGTTAATGTTGGAGCTGACAGAATCGTTGAAATAGCGATTTTAAAAGCCATGCCAGATGGTTCTGAACTTGTTAAAACCTGGCGTGTAAATCCAGAAATGCCGATCCCGTTGCAAACTTCGTTAATACATGGTATTTATGATGAAGACATTGCAAATGAGCCTACATTTAAAACTTTGGCTGCAGAAATTGCCGAGTTTATAGGAGAAAGTGATCTGGCGGGATACAATTCGAATAAATTTGATATTCCAATGCTTTTAGAAGAATTTTTAAGGGCAGAAGTTGATTTCGACATGAGCAACCGCAAATTTGTGGATGTACAGAATATATTCCACCAAATGGAGCAACGTACATTAAAAGCGGCTTATAAATTCTATTGTCAGGAAGATTTAATTAATGCACACGCTGCAGAAGCGGATGTAATTGCGACCTATAAAGTTTTACTTGGACAGTTAGAAATGTACAAGGAAACCGAGTTCGAAAGCAAACAGGGTGTAAAAAGTATTCCGGTTGTAAATGATGTAGATGCGCTGCATATCTTTACCAATATTAATAAACCTGTAGATTTTGCCGGCCGTTTGGTTTACAATGATAACGATGAGGTATGTTTTAACTTTGGAAAACACAAGGGCAAAACCACCGCTCAGGTATTCTCTGTTGAGCCTAGTTATTATGCCTGGATGAAACAAGGTGATTTCCCTTTGTACACCAAGAAGAAATTAGATGAGGAGTGGGCAAAATTTAATGCCAAGAAAAATGAGAACAGGGCTCCCAGACCTCAAAATAATACACCGGCAAACAAACCTCAATATCAGCAAAAGCCTCAACCTAAGCCAGAAAAACCTGCACAGCCGATTAATACGGATATGTTGGAGCAATTGAAAATGAAGTTCGGTAAGTAAGGTTGGTTAATCGGTTAACTGTTAGGATTGGTTGGTTAAAGATAACATTACGCTAAACGCAAAGCGCTTTGCCCTAAAACTCAAAAAATGAAATCTATAAAAATATTTTGCCTTTTATGGTGTGTGGCATTTTATGCCAGCGCACAGATATCCTTGCCTATTGAACCTGTATTTCAGAAAGCCTATCAAAAGGAGACCAGAAATACGAACGGAAAGCCTGGTAAAAACTATTGGCAAAATACTTCAAAATACGATTTGAACGTAGATTTTAATCCTGTCAGCAGGTTTTTAAAAGGTAAGGTTCAGGTAACTTATACCAATAACAGTCCTGATACACTGAAGGAAATCTGGTTTAAGCTTTATCCAAATCTGTACAAAAAGGGAACGCCAAGAAAATCAAAACTGGCAGAATCTGATCTTGGTGACGGGGTTGCGATAGAAAAACTGGCAGCGAACGGAAAATCAATTACTGATTTTAAAATAGATGGAACCAACATGACCGTTAATGTCCCGTCTGTGCTGCCTGGCAAAACCATTAGCTTTAGTATTGATTATAGCTACACTTTAAATAAAGGCTCGCATATGCGTACAGGTCAGGTAGATGAGGGCTCACATTTTGTGGCTTACTTTTTTCCGCGCATTGCGGTTTATGATGATGTAGATGGCTGGAACAAATTCTCATATACCGGAGCTGAAGAGTTTTATAACGACTTCGACCAGTTTAATGCTTCGATTACGGTGCCGGGAGGGTATGGTGTTTGGGCAACCGGCGATTTGAAAAATCCTTCAGAGGTTTTCCAGAAAGATATTGTTTCGAGAATATTATCTGCAGAAAAAAACGATGCTGTAATTGATGTAATTACGGATAAAGACTTAGCCGGTAAAAAAGTAACACAACCTAATGCTTATAACACTTTTAAGTTCGAAGCTAAAAACGTGACCGATTTTGTATTTGCTTTGAGTGATCATTATTTATGGAAATCGAGCAGTTTAGTGGTTGATCCTAAAACGAAAAGAAGAACACGTGTTGATGCTGTTTTTAACCCGAAGCACAAAGATTATTACGAAGTGATCGATTTTGCCCGTAAAACGGTAGAATCAATGAGTTATACTTTCCCGAAATGGCCTTTCCCTTATAACCATGAAACCATATTTGATGGTTTAGATCAGATGGAATATCCAATGATGGTAAATGATAATCCGGTTGACAATCGCACAGATGCTATTACCTTAACTGACCATGAAATTTTTCATACCATGTTTCCGTTTTATATGGGCATCAACGAAACCAAGTATGGCTGGATGGATGAAGGCTGGGCCACCATAGGCGAGTGGTTGATTTCTCCGATGATTGATTCTACGATTGTTGATGAATACGGCGTTCAGCCTACTGCTTCCTCTTCAGGTGGGAAAGACGATACCCCCATTATGACCTTAACGCCTGATTTAAAAGGATCAGGATCATTTACCAACTCTTATCCTAAACCTGGTTTAGCTTATTTGTATGTAAAAGATTACCTGGGCGATGAATTGTTTACCAAAGCTTTACACACCTACATCCAAAACTGGAATGGCAAACACCCAATGCCCTACGATTTTTTTAATAGCATGAATGAAGGTAGTGGTAAAAATTTAAACTGGTTTTGGAAGGCCTGGTTTTTTGATGATGGTGTTACCGATATGGCTATAAGGGCAGTGGATAAAACTTCAGGCGGATACAGCGTTGTTGTGGAGAATAAAAGTGCTAAAGCCATGCCAGTTGATTTAACCTTAACTTATGAAGATGGTTCTGTTGAAAAGAATCACAGTACAATCGGCATTTGGGAAAAAGGCGACAAACAGGTTAAAATCAATATCACAACTACTAAAAAGTTAACTAAAGTAGTGATGGGAAATCCACATACACCAGATAAGGTTAAAAGTGATAATAGCTTTTCAGTGAATTAATAAGAGCTAAAAACAGGATAATAAGGTTGGTCGATCTTACCTTCATCACTAAAAATACGACATAACTCAGCATCTCTTAAAACCTTTTTAAGAGATGTTTTTTTATGATTGATATAAATCTTGTTTTGGGTTAATCTAACGCCATGGCTGTAATCAGCCCAGGTATTGGTGTGTTTGTTGTATACCGGCTGAATGGCCTTTCCATCTAATTTATGCCAACCATAAATGACTACCCTTGGTGTTGATTCCCCGTAAATCTTATTTGAAATAATAATATCTTTTTTATTACCTGCAGTAAGTTCTCCTGACTGATGATTAGCCATGACCGGCTTAAGCTGACTGAGTATAGAATCGGTGTGCGCAATAAAAACTGGTAAGCTTGTCATTGCTTTTGTAGGCGGTATAGGTTGGGGAGCCAGTTTTATTTTTGCTTCTTTATAAATCTGATCAACCAAAAGTTTGGTAGGTAATGAGCATTTGATTAGCCGGGCAACTTTCTGCGCTAAAATAGGCGTCATCGGAACATAAAAAAAATCGCTGCTGCTACCAATTGCAAAATAATCAGGCAATACGTAATAACGAACCTGATATGTTTTTTGATCACTTATTAAATCCATTTCGATTTTTACAAGTTTTCGTAAAAAATCAGGTACATTACCTTTTTTAATCTCCTTGAATATTATTTTTTCACGATTCATCAGGCTTAAGCTGCTATCACTGATGCTCAATGCAAATTCTTTTCCGCCTAAAGCATTTGGTTTTCTCTTATGGAGTTGAAGCTCTTGTGCATTCGCAAAAATGAAAGTAAAAGCCAATAAAAGAAATGCAGATAATCCTTTCATTTATTCAGGTTTAAGAAAATTGATATTTCTTTTTAGTCCGGTAAATTTGGTGCGCTTAACTGCCGATCCCTTAAAAACCCTTTTAAAAACATCATCTGTAATTTCGGTCAGGTCTTTTGCATTCAAATCCAGTAATCCTTCCGCGGGTTTAAAAGCTTCTTCATGGTGTGCTTTAGAGAAACGGTTCCAAGGGCAAACATCCTGACAGATATCGCAGCCAAACATCCAGTTGCTCATTTTATCTTTAAACTCATTTGGGATCTCATTTTTGAGCTCAATGGTGAGGTAGGATATACATTTCGTTCCATCTACCACCTGTGGCGCAATAATGGCATCAGTGGGGCAGGCATCCAAACAGCGGGTGCAACTTCCACAGTAGTCGGCCTGATAAGGATGATCGTAATCCAGTTCCAGATCAACAATCAGTTCGGCAAGGAAGAAAAAAGAACCATCGGTTTTGCTGATTAGATTAGAATTTTTACCGATCCATCCAATGCCTGATTTTTTGGCCCAGGCACGGTCTAAAACAGGAGCAGAGTCTACAAACGCCCTTCCGGAGACTTCTCCAATATTTTCTTCTATAAAATGAGTGAGTTCTTTTAGTTTATCTTTTATTACAGTATGGTAATCCTGTCCGTAAGCATATTTAGAAATTTTCGGCGCATTAGGATCTGACTGTTTTTCTTCGGTATAATAGTTTAGCGACAAGGAAATTACCGATTTGGCACCATCAACCAGTAATCTGGGATCGAGGCGTTTATCGAAATAATTTTCCATGTATTTCATTTCTCCATGCCGGTTCTGGTTCAGCCAGTTTTCCAATCTGGGTGCTTCTTCTTCCAGAAATTCAGCTTTGGAAATGCCACAGGCCATAAAGCCCAGGCGCAGGGCTTCATCTTTGATCAGCTGGCTATATTTTGCATAATTGTTGTACACCGATTTGCAAAGATAAGGCTTAAGATTTAAAACATTTTCATTAATCACTTGTTCTCCATACAGAAACTAAATTAATTGATTATGGTTCATCCAGCTTGGAGTAATAACCAGCGGGAGAGCTTTTAGAGTATTAGCCATGGAAAATATAGATCCACAACATACGGAATCAGGAGCAGCTCCGAAACCGATTGAAAAAGATTACGAAAGTCACAAAGAAGATCCGGGACCAGCAAAACCAGCCGTTACTGAAAAAGACGAAAACGGAGGTGGACAAGCCTTAAAATGGGTGTTACCACTGGCTGTAATTATTGGTCTGATTATATGGTTTGTGATGAGAAAATAATTAGCTTTAGATTAAAAATGAAAATGCCGGTACATTAATTTGACCGGCATTTTTTATGGGTATTTATTTTAACAATTTAACCTGATAAAGATCTTTCCGTCTGTCTTTTAACACCTTTACCGTTCCATAATGGTGCAGTTCGTCTAACAAATGCAAGTCAACATCGACCACCAACACCATTTCGGTATTTGGTGTGGCTTCAGCTTTGATGGCATTGGTTGGAAATGCGAAATCGGATGGCGTAAAAACTGCTGATTGGGCAAACTGGATGTCCATATTATTTACCTTAGGTAAATTGCCCACACAACCTGCAATGGCTACATAACATTCGTTTTCTATCGCCCGTGCCTGCGCGCAATGGCGAACGCGTGTATAACCATTTTGGGTATCGGTTAGGAATGGCACAAATAAAATCTGCATCCCCTGATCGGCATAAATGCGGCTCAATTCAGGGAACTCTACATCATAACAGATCAAAATGCCGACTTTACCACAATCGGTATCAAAAACCTGCACCTTATCGCCACCAATCATGCCATAATATTTTTGCTCGTTTGGTGTGATGTGGATTTTTCTATACTCATCTATTTTACCCGTGCGGTGACAAAGGTATGTGGCATTGTAAAGTTTACCATCCTCAATGAGCGGCATACTGCCCGTAATGATGTTGGTATTGTAGCTCAACGAATATTCATGCATTTTTTGTACAATCTCTTCCGTTTTTTCAGCAAGCTTGCGCATGGCTTCAATTTCTGGTAAGTGATTGTATGGTTGCAGCAGGGGGGTATTGAATAGCTCAGGGAACATCACAAAATCTGATTTGTAACCACTCAAAGCATCCACAAAAAATTCTACCTGCTCGTAAAACGCATCCATATTGGGGAATAAACGCATTTCCCATTGTACTAAACCTAAACGGATGGTCATTGCCGAACGGGCTGATGCATCAATACCCTGGTAATAAATGTTATTCCACTCGATTAAGGTGGCATATTCTTTCGATTCTTTATCGCCTGGTAAGTAATTCTTTAATACTTTTCTGACGTGAAAATCATTCGAAATCTGAAAAGTTAGCGTAGGATCGTAAATTTCTTTAGCTTTTACCTTGTCTATATATTGCCTCGGACTCAACTGCTCTGCGTATTGGTGATAACCAGGAATTCTACCACCGGCAATAATGCTTTTGAGGTTAAGGCTTTCGCAAAGTTCCTTTCTAGCCTCGTATAACCTTCTTCCTAAACGTAGTCCACGATAATCGGGGTGAACGAAAATTTCGATACCGTACAGGGTATCGCCATTAGGGTCGTGTGTAGTAAAAGAATAATCACCAGTAATTAATTTATAGGTGTGCCGATCGCCGTATTCATCGTATTCTACAATAATGGCGAGTGAGCAGGCTACCACTTTATCATCAACGGCGATACAAAGCTGTCCTTCGGGGAAAATATTTAAAAGTTTTGCAATACTTGATTTCGGCCAGATGGAACCACCCATACTGTCGTAGGCCTGTAGCATTGATTCTTTAAGATCGGCGTAATCTTCGAGCGTTAGTTTACGTAATTCAATATTCATACTGTTTGATTTGTACATTAATGAACACAGAAAGGACTTAAATGTTCAGATGGATTTTATTTTTTCGGCAGATCGTCATTGCGAACTGAAGAAGGAGGGCAGTGGGTTGTGTGAAGCAATCTATAAAAACAAGTCATTAGATTGCTTCGGCTCGCTTAATCCCTGCCTCGCAATGACGAAAAAACGTAGGGTTACACGAAACAATCTTACATTAAAACAACTTCCCCGTTTGCCCGGGATAATTCTTTTTTAAATGTTTGTAAGCGGCTTCGGTCACCTCGCGGCCGCGTGAAGTACGCATAATATAGCCTTCCTGGATTAAAAACGGTTCATAAACTTCTTCAATGGTGCCTTCATCTTCTCCAACGGCTGTGGCAATGGTTTTTAAACCGACGGGACCGCCTTTGAATTTATCGATAATGGTCACCAGAATCCTGTTATCCATTTCATCTAAACCATGCTCATCTACATTAAGTGCATTTAAGGCATAGCGGGCTATTTCCGTATCGATATTTCCGTTTCCTTTAATCTGTGCAAAATCTCTCGTTCTGCGTAAAAGTGCATTGGCAATACGGGGTGTGCCGCGACTACGGCGGGCAATTTCGTAAGCACCTTCATCACTGATTGGTGTTTTTAGGATGTCGGACGAGCGTAGCACAATTGTAGTAAGCAATTTGGCATCATAATAAGCCAAACGGGCGTTAATTCCGAAACGGGCCCTTAAAGGCGCAGTCAACAATCCCGAACGGGTTGTGGCTCCAACCAGTGTAAAAGGATTAAGCGATATCTGTACTGAACGGGCATTCGGGCCGGTCTCGAGCATAATATCGATTTTAAAATCCTCCATGGCAGAATACAAGTACTCTTCCACAAGAGGAGATAAACGGTGGATCTCATCAATAAAAAGGATATCACCTTCATCCAGACCAGTTAACAAACCAGCTAAATCGCCGGGTTTATCTAATACCGGACCAGAAGTTACTTTGATGCCAGTCGCCATTTCATTGGCAATGATATGAGAAAGGGTGGTTTTGCCTAATCCCGGAGGGCCGTGCAAAAGAACATGGTCTAAAGCCTCACCTCGGAGTTTTGCTGCCTGAACAAAAATTTTCAGGTTTTCCATCACTTTTTCCTGTCCCGTAAAATCTTCAAAAGCCTGTGGCCTTAAAACCCTTTCAATATCGCGATCGGTAGGGCTCAGGTTGCTTGCTTCAGGATCCAGATTCTCATTCATACAGCAAATATAAAATTAAATGCTAAAAAAATTAGGATTTTTTAAATTTATCAGCAACCATAAGATCTTTTGATCCCGCAGTGTATTTATAAAAACCTTCGCTGGTTTTAACACCTTTTTTACCTGCTGCAACCATATTTACCAATAACGGACAAGGTGCGTATTTAGGATTACCAAAACCATCGTTTAATACTTTTAAGATGGCCAAACAAACATCCAGACCAATAAAATCGGCTAATTGTAAGGGACCCATCGGGTGTGCCATTCCGAGTTTCATCACCGTATCGATTTCGTAAACACCTGCAACGCCTTCATATAAAGTATAAATGGCTTCGTTAATCATCGGCATTAAAATGCGGTTAGCCACAAAACCAGGATAATCATTTACCTCAACCGGAACTTTTTCCAAATTTTGAGATAACGTCATAATGGTACTGGTTGTTTCATCACTGGTGGCATAACCCCTGATTACTTCTACCAGTTTCATTACCGGAACGGGGTTCATGAAATGCATCCCGATTACCTTATCGCCCCTGTTGGTTACCGCTGCAATCTGGGTAATGGAAATAGAGGAGGTGTTGGAAGCGAGAATAGCATGTGCCGGAGCATAGTCATCTAAATCCCTGAAAATCTTCAGTTTTAAGTCTACATTTTCGGTAGCAGCCTCTACAATTAAATCAGCCTGCTGTACGCCATCCTTTGTTGAAGTATAGGTAGTAATGTTATTAAGCGTGGTCGCTTTCTGATCTGCTGTTAATGTTCCTTTGGCGACCTGTCTGTCTAGATTTTTGGTAATGGTTTGTATGGCCTTATCCAATGCATCCTGATTGATGTCGATCAGGTTGACTTGATAATTAAATTGCGCAAAGGTGTGGGCGATGCCATTTCCCATTGTGCCAGATCCTATAACTGCGATTTGTTTCATTTTTTAAGGGATTCTAAAAGGCGAATTTACAAGTAAACGATTAGTTAAAATAGAGATTTTGCCGGATAGCCAATCTCTATTTTTTTATAGACAACCTTATGGTGCCAACCTGGTTTTGGTCCAGATTCCTTTAACCTTTTCGAAATTTATTCTGTCGTGCAACCTGTTGCTTCTTCCTTGCCAAAACTCAATTCTGGTTGGTTTTACGATATAACCACCCCAGTGTGCAGGTTTAGCTACACCTTTATCGGCACTTTTAGCTTTTAATTCTTCAACTTTCTCTTCCAGATAAGCCCTGTTAGGAATAATCTGGCTTTGAGGAGAAGCTACCGCGCCAATCTGACTATCAACAGGTCTCGTATTGAAATATTCCTCTGAAGTTTCTTTGTCCAGTTTTTCTACCGTTCCTTCAATTCTAACCTGTCTTTCCAGTTCTGGCCAGAAAAATACCAACGCCGCATATGGATTTCGTTTCAGCTCTTTTCCTTTTGCACTCAGGTAATTGGTAAAGAACCTAAATCCATCTGTATCAACACCTTTAAGTAAAACGATACGGGCATCTGGCCTGCCAGCTTTATCGGCCGTCGCTAAGGTCATTACATTGGGTTCGTATAACTGGGCATCAACTGCGTGCTGAAACCACTTTTTAAACTGGATAACTGGGTCTTGATCAACGTCAGATTCGTCTAGCGAAGCGCTTTTGTAATCTTGGCGCAGGTTTTGTAGAAATTCATTTGTAACTTGCATTTAACAAAAATAGGCATCTTTTACGGTGTAACAAATGATTATCATCATGCTGAACAATATAAAACCAAAAACAGGCCGCTTGCTCATCTCAGAACCTTTTATGGCCGATCCGAATTTTAAAAGATCTGTGGTACTGTTAACCGAACATGGCGATGATGGCACTGTGGGGTATATCCTTAACCAGGTAGGAAATCTGATGCTGAACGATGTGATCCAAGATTTGTGGGATGCGAAAAATTACATTTACTTTGGCGGACCTGTGGCTGCAGATACCTTACATTTTATCCATAGGAGTTATGATAAATTACAGAGTGGCGAACCCATCGGGAATGGATTGTATTGGGGCGGGAATTTCGAAACCCTTAAAATCCTCCTAAATACCAACGCCATAAGCGCTGATGAAGTGAAATTTTTTATGGGCTATTCTGGTTGGGATAATGGACAGCTTGATCGCGAATTAGAGCAGAATGCCTGGATGGTGAGCGATATTTTTAATCCTGATCTCATTTTTAGTAACGATGATGAAAAGCTTTGGCGGGATGTAGTGGTAAACTTAGGCCCGAAATATGCACATATCAGTAATTTCCCTGCAGACCCGAGTTTGAACTAGTCAGTTTTCAGTTTGCAATTTTCAGTTAATAGTTAAGTAAATATGTGGTTTATTTAAAATAAAACGATAAATATTTATTGTTTTATTTTAAATAATATTTTATGTTTGTTTCGTATTTAAATTTATTAACTATGAAACTCTCAGAAAGTAAGGTAATTAAAGCGCTGAATGGTTTTGCCAGTTTTGCCTTGGTTTTATATATCATCATTTTAATCGTTTCTGTATTCAATTCTGGAGTGCCAAGTGCTACTAAAGGAATAAAATGGTACACTGTATTCAATGTAAAGGCAGAAAAAAAGGTTGAAAAGGGGACAGTCTCTGTTGACGACAGTTTAAATAATTGGTTTAATAGAGGATTCCTTGTAAGCGAAACAAAAATGTCATCAATATCTTTGCGTTTTAAATCTTATTCCGACTTATTTTCATTTTCGGCCATTATTTTTCAATTAGTTTATCTCTGCTATTTCTTGTGTATAGGCTTTTTAATCCTGCTAATTAAACGGTTTTTTAAATCACTTACCAAAGACGAGGTTTTTACCAGAAAAAATGTTTCAATTATAATATACAGCGGCGTGGTATTGATGTTATTACCCTTTTTACGATGGATGACACAAGAACTTTTAATTAATTGTATCAACAGATTAAAACTTAATGATTCGGGTTACGATATTAGTAATGGTGTAGGTTTTTTTGGGACCGAAACACTTATCGGACTGGTGTTATTGGCATTTGGCCTTGCTTTCAAAGTTGGCGTTGATATCAAACAAGAAAACGAATCATTCGTATAAACCTAAATTATGCCAATAATTATAAATTTAGATGTGATGCTGGCCAAACGAAAAATGTCGTTAACTGAGCTCTCAGAAAAGGTAGGTTTAACGATTGTAAACCTCTCCATATTAAAAACGGGTAAGGCAAAAGGTGTGAGGTTTGATACGCTGGAAGCGATTTGTAAAGTTTTAGATTGCAAACCAGGCGATATTATTGATATGGAATAAAAAGCAAGGGATGTAAGTTATATTAAGCCGTCATCTCGACTGAAGTGCAACGAAACGGAGAGATCTATCTGGAATATCTCTCTAGTTAGATTTCTCGACTCCGTTGCACTCCGCTCGAAATGACGAACTCTTGAGTTTAGTTATTGCCGTTTAGGACTCCAGACTATCTGCGCTTTCTTCAACTTTTTTTCTTAACTCATCTTTATAAGCCTGCATTTTAAGGGTTAAAGATTCATCAGCAGTAGCTAAAATCTGCGTAGCCAATAAACCAGCATTTTTAGCAGCGTTTAAAGCTACTGTAGCCACCGGAATGCCATTTGGCATTTGTAAGATAGATAAAATACTGTCCCAGCCATCAATAGAATTTGATGATTTAACCGGAACACCGATTACCGGTAATGTAGTAATAGAAGCGACCATGCCTGGCAAGTGAGCAGCACCACCGGCACCGGCTATAATTACCTTTAGGCCACGGCCTTGTGCTTCTTTAGCATAGTTAAACATACGTTCTGGCGTTCTGTGGGCAGAAACAACCGTAATCTCATAGTTTATTCCAAATTCTTTTAATACATCAGCAGCATCTTGCATAACAGGTAAATCTGATTTGCTTCCCATTATAATTCCTACCAATGCCCCTAAATCCCCTGAAGGAGACTTTGAATTTCCAGCGTTCATATATATCGTTTAATCTTTATTTATATTTTGTAGTGCTCTTTTAAGCATTTTGCATTTCCACCCTGCTTTTAGTTCCCCCTTCAGGAGGCTAGGGGGCTTATGCAATTACTTTTAATGTTTTTTGTACAAACCGTGCTTTTTCAATGGCTTTGTCCCTGTCAATATCTACTATGGTGACGTGTCCCATCTTGCGGAAAGGTTTAGTGTATTTTTTGCCGTATAAATGAACATAAACACCATCAATGCCTAATGTTTTCTCCAGATTTTCATATTTAGCTACCCCCTCAAAACCTTTTTCACCAAGAAGATTGATCATAATGGCATTGGTAATGCTGCTGGTGTCGCCTAGCGGTAAGTTATAAATAGATCGTAAATGTTGTTCGAACTGAGAAACATAATTGCCTTCTATGGTTTGATGACCGCTGTTGTGCGGGCGGGGAGCAACCTCGTTAACCAATAATTCGCCATCTTTACATACAAACATTTCTACCGCTAAAATTCCGGTAATGTTCATCGCCGAAGCAATATTTTTGGCAATGTTCTCGGCTTTTTGCTGTAAGCTTTCGGCAAAAGTAGATGGCGAAATCAGAAACTCCACCAAATTGGCTTCCGGATTGAATTCCATTTCTACCATTGGGAAAGTTTTTACATCACCATTGGCATTACGGGCAACAATTACCGCTACTTCTTTTTCGAAATCGACCAGTTTTTCAATAATACAAGGTGCATCAAAAGCTTTGTCCAGATCGGCAGCACTGTTGATTTTCATTACCCCCTTGCCATCGTAACCATCTTTCCGCAGTTTCAAAATATATGGAAAAGGGAAATTACTGTTTTCCATATCTTCCCTCGTATTTACAATCTGGAAAGGAGAGGTTGGGATATCGTTTTCTTTGAAAAACTGTTTCTGGACCCCTTTATCCTGGATTAAACGGATTACTCTCGATTGCGGGAACACTTTTTTACCTTCTTTTTCTAGTTGTTCAAGCGCATCGATATTTACTTTTTCAATTTCAATCGTAATGATGTCGGCTTTCTTTCCGAAGTTGTAAACGGTATCAAAATCGGTAATCGAGCCATTTTCGAAGTAATTGGAAATGTGTTTGCAGGGAGCATCAGGATCTGGGTCTAAAACTAATGTAGTTACATTGTAATTGATTGCTTGTTGAATGAGCATTCTGCCCAATTGTCCGCCACCTAAAATACCTAATTTTAATTCGCTAATCTGTTTTGCCATGCGCTTGAAAATAATGCTACTTTTGTGCAAAAGTAACCATAATAAATTTTATTGATGAATGCTGATGCAATAATTATTGGTGCAGGTGCTTGCGGATTGATGTGTGCGGTGCAGGCAGGCTATCTGGGTAAGAAAGTAATTGTGCTCGAAAAAAATGAAAAACCTGGTGCCAAAATTTTAATTTCAGGTGGAGGCCGCTGCAATTATACCAACCAATTTGCATCAGCTGAGCATTTTATATCGGCAAATCCACATTTTATCAAATCTGCCTTTACGCAGTGGACGGTTGATGATACCATTAGCTTTTTTGAAACTTATGGCATAACAGGTAAAGAAAAAACTTTAGGCCAATTATTTCCTGATGATAAAAATGCGAAAGATGTTGTTGAGGTTTTTACCTCCATTTGCGAAGATTTCGGACAGGAAATCAGGTGTAATGCCGATGTAAAGGGTATCGAAATATTGCCTGAAGGGTTTAAAGTAAGTTATGAGAAAAACGGAAAAACAATTGTTCTAACTGCAGAAAAACTGGTGATTACCACTGGTGGTTTACCCATTCCAAAAATGGGTGCAACCGACTTTGCCTTACGCTTTGCCAGAAAACACCACTTAAAAATCATTGAAACGGCTCCCGCTTTAGTTCCATTAACCATTACCGGAAAAGATGAAGAGTGGTTCGCACAGCTTTCGGGTAATTCTGTTTTTTGCGAAGTAAGCAATGATGAAATTTCGTTCGAAGAAAATATCCTCTTTACACATTGGGGATTAAGCGGCCCGGCTATTCTGCAGATTTCTTCTTTTTGGAGGAGGGGCGAGACGATTAATCTAAATCTGCTGCCACACCAGAATGTGCTTACCTTATTGGATGAGGAAAGAAAAAATAATGGTAAAACACTACTGTCGACATTGCTGAACAGGATTTATACCAAAAAGTTTACCGATGCATTAGGTAAGTTTTTGCCTTTAAGCAAGCCTGTGGCTGCATTAACAAAGGCTGAGATCGATTTAATTGAACAGACGGTCCACCATTTTAAAGTTAAACCTGCTGGCGATAAAGGTTATGATAAAGCGGAGGTAATGCGTGGTGGGATTGATACCAATGAGATATCTTCTAAAACTTTGGAGTGCAAAAAGATTCCAAACCTGTTTTTTGGTGGCGAATGTTTAGATGTTACTGGTTGGCTGGGCGGGTATAATTTTCAGTGGGCCTGGGCCAGTGGTTTTGTAATCGCACAAAATATTTAGTTTGTAAATATTAATTAAAGGTGGTCAATAATATTTTGAAAATGAGCGGCTGTAATACTTCGGATATTGCAGCCCTGCTATCCCTTCAAGTCCTCACTCATGCTTCGCTCCGGGCTTTTCGTTCTATCAGGTTTATTTAACCCGAAACAGTGGTTCTTCGGCGAAAGGCTAAGGGTATAAAACCTGTCCCTTAAAACTTATCATTAAATTTAGTAAATTTGATATGTTATGGAATCATTAAAAGATATTATATCAACTAACGCAGAGGTGTTAGGGGGGCTACCTGTTTTTGCAGGCACAAGAGTTCCCGTTGAAACCTTATTTTTCCATGTAGAGAAAGGAATCACTATCGATGAATTTTTAGAGGATTTTCCAAGTGTATCTAAGAAACAGGTAATTCGTGTGTTAGAAGTTGCGAACAAATTAATAACCTCAGGTCATATAGATAAAATGTATGAAATTGCTTCTTGATGAAAATCTTCCTAAAAGATTAAAAGAACATTTTATCGAACATGAAATTTATACTGTTAGAGACAAGGGATGGAATGGAGTTAAGAATGGTGAGTTGCTGAAGTTAATGATTGCTGATGACTTTCAGGTATTGATCACATTTGATAAAAATCTGCAATATCAACAGAATTTTGCAAAGTATACCTTACCTATCATTGTGTTAAATGCATTAGACAATACATATCTAACCCTAAAGGAATTGGTACCCCAAACCTTATTATTGTTAAAATCCAATCTAAAAGCAGGCGCTAACATAGTTACTTACAAATAAACATTCGGCATTACTTCCCATGCCCATGGTTTTTTAAAGGTTTTGAAAGTTCTGAGCTGCGAAAAATACAAAACTTCACTGGTTCTCCGGTTCGAAATATCCCGTCGGTGCAGATTACCTACGGTGGTAAATAACTCACGTGTTTTAAAATCGTAAACCCTTTCGGTCATGTCGCCACTGTTCTGGTTAAAGTACAGATTGATTGCGCTGGTTAAAAACCAGTCTTTATTTTCGAATTTAAAGGTATAACCCAATTCCCAGCGCCATTCAGAACCTCCCTGGAAACGCAAATAGAGTTGCTGGTCTTTAATGGCAATCTGCTGTAGCGGATCGCCCAGCTTTCCGCCTTCTTCTGAACGTAAAATGAAATCGTTGTTTTGTGTAGATAAGTTAAAAGCCCCGGTTGACTTATCTTTAAAAAAGATAGCCAGTATCCTCGGTTTTTGGGTCTCTTTTATAATGTCGGTATGGTTATCTCCATAAACACGTGTTTCATCTATTGTTTTATTACACTCAAAAACTACCGCTAAATCGTCTGAGGCATCGTTGTTTAAATCGCCATAAACCTGATCGATAACCGTCCAGTTGGCAGGAGTAAACTGTTCAACAGAAGCGCCTTGTGCTTTAATTTTAGGAAATACAAATGTTTTTTGCGCAAAGCTGATTTGCGCACAGAGCATCAGGATGTAAAAACAAAAAACTTTCATTCAGGTAGAAAACGTGTTGATGTAGGGTTAAAACGTTTGGATTGGTGTTTTAGTTTAAGATAGTTGCATATCTAGGTAAATTCGTCATGCTGAATTTATTTCAGCATCTTTTCTGCAGAATAGACCCTGAAATGAATTCAGGGTGACGACTCTATTAAAAATTCCCTTACTTTTGCAGAAAAAACAATTCCTTTTGAAAACCGAAATCTTTGCCATTACGCCGCCTTTTACCCAACTGAATACTCCATATCCAGCAACGGCGTATATAAAAGGTTTTCTGAATACTAAAAATATCAGTGCCACACAGGCAGATTTAGGTATTGAGGTCATTTTAGCGCTATTCTCAAAAAAAGGACTTCAAGATCTGTTTTGTCACACGGAGCCTAGTCGAAGTGCTGGCAATCAAAAAACAAAAAGCGACAATGCTAAACGCATTTTCGCTTTACAGGATGAATATTTAAAAACAATTGATGCGGTAATTGCCTTTTTACAAGGCAAGAATCCAACTTTGGCTTTGCAGATATGTAGCGACGATTTTCTTCCGCAAGCTTCGCGTTTTTCGCAATTAGAAGAGTTAGACTGGGCTTTTGGTGCGATGGGTACACAGGATAAAGCGAAACACCTGGCTACCCTTTATCTCGAAGATATATCTGATTACATTGTAGAATGTATTGATGAAAACTTTGGTTTCAGCCGTTATGCAGAGCGTTTGGGCAGAAGTGCAAATTCTTTTGATGAATTGTATGATGCTTTACTCAAAGAACCTACCTATATCGATCAGATCCTGATTTCGGTTTTAAAAGATAAAATTGAAACCGTTCAGCCTAAATTGTTTTTGATTTCTGTTCCGTTTCCAGGTAATTTATACAGTGCTTTCCGCTGTGCGCAATGGGTAAAGGCCAATTATCCGGAAATTAAAATTTCTATGGGTGGTGGTTTCCCCAACACCGAGTTAAGGTCTTTATCTGATGCAAGGGTTTTTGAATTTTTCGATTACATCACTTTAGATGACGGCGAATTGCCGATTGAACTTTTATACCATAATATTACACGTCCCGTTCCTGCTGAAGCCCATTTTTATAAAAGAACTTTTTTACTCGAAAATGGTCAGGTCGTTTACCGTAACGACGCTTTTAGAAATGATTACAAGCAGGCCGATGTGGGTACGCCTGATTACACAGGCTTATTATTGGATAAATACATTTCGGTAATTGAAATTGTAAATCCGATGCACCGCATGTGGAGCGATGGACGATGGAATAAACTCACCATGGCACATGGCTGCTACTGGGGGAAATGTACCTTCTGCGATATTTCATTAGATTATATTAAGGTTTACGAACCGGTTGCGGCTAAATTGATTGTAGACCGGATTGAAGACCTGTATGAAAAGACCGGGCAAAATGGTTTTCACTTCGTTGATGAAGCGGCACCACCTGCGTTAATGCGTGAGGTTGCTCTGGAAATCATCAGAAGAAAATTAGCGGTTACCTGGTGGACCAACATCCGTTTTGAAAAGAGCTTTACGCAAGATTTGTGTCTGTTATTAAAAGCATCAGGTTGTATTGCGGTTTCAGGTGGATTGGAAGTGGCCTCAGATCGTTTGTTGAAACTGATTGATAAGGGCGTAACGGTAGAACAGGTGGCTAAGGTTACCCGTAATTTTACCGAAGCAGGGATTATGGTGCATGCTTATCTGATGTATGGCTACCCCACCCAAACCGTACAGGAAACAATTGATAGTTTAGAGATGGTACGTCAGTTGTTTGAAGTTGGGATATTACAATCAGGCTTTTGGCATCAATTCGCCATGACTGCACATAGTCCGGTAGGCATGTATCCGGAAAAATTTGGTGTCGTAAAAGATACCGAAGTGATCGGAACTTTTGCCAATAACGACATCAACTATACCGATAATACAGGTATTGATCATAATAAATTCAGCTTTGGATTGAAAAAGTCACTCTTCAATTTTATGCATGGTATCTGTTTTGATTACGAACTGCAGGATTGGTTTGATTTTAAAATTCCTCGGACGAAAATTCCTGCCGATTTTATTGAAAAGGCTTTAAATGATGCCGATCAGTTCCATACCAAACCTACCGCAAAAGTTGTTTGGATAGGCGGAAAACCTTCTGCCGATTATTTTACCAAGTCGAAAAAAGGCAATAGCTGGGAAATGGCAGCACTCACTTTTCACGATAAAAAGGAATCGTTTACGGTTCAAACCAATAAAAAAGAAGGGGAGTGGTTAAGCGCTATTTTAAATAAAATTTCCATCTCGAATGAAAAGGTATTTACTTTTCAGGAGGTTAAAGCGGATTTTGAGAATGAAATGGAAAACTTTGAATTATTCTGGTATTCAAAAGCCATCAATACGCTCAGGGAATACGGCTTGTTGGTTTTATAAATTCTTACCATAAAATCGTCATTTCGAGCGAAGTGCAACGAAGTCGAGAACCACGTAATGCTCAGCGAAGCTAAATCTATCTAGATAGATCTCTCCATTCCGCTACACTGCAGTCGAGATGACGAATACTAATTAATAACTGGCATCAATACTACATCTTCATTTTAAAATGTGTCAGGAAATAAATGATGCAGATTAATACAATTGAATTTAAGATCAACAGCAACCAGGAAATAACTGATTTCCTATCTTTCATCACCGCTATAAAAGAAGTGATGTATGCCATAGCAATCAGCGCCAAAAACAAGTTTACGGTCTGGATGCCCAGAATGTAATATCCGCTGTACGAAAAAACCAGTGTGCTAAGGACCAGGAATACAACTGAGGCGGTAGTGTAAAGCTTATTCGGTTTCATATGGAGTGAATTTACTATAAAAGACATGAATTTGTATTTACATGTCTTTTATAGTGTAAAATATAGTTTAATCACAATGTGGAACAGTAAAAGTCCAGGTTTCTGAATCAGTAGCAGGAACAATATAACCGTTTCCTCTGGTATTTTCGAACCATAATTTACCCCTCAGCTTTTCTCTGGTTCCAACTTCATTTAAGGTTGCGCTATCATAAAGCCGCCCGTTGATCATCACATATTTGATTTTTTCCGAATTGCGGATATCATCTAAAGGATTGGCATCCATAATTACCATATCAGCCAGTTTACCCACTTCGAGCGAGCCAATTTCTTTGTTCATACCCAAATAGCTTGCGCCATTTAAGGTTGCTGCCCTAATGGCTTGCAGGGGCGTAAAACCGCCCTGAACAAACATCCATAATTCCCAGTGTGCACCTAAACCCTGAATCTGCCCGTGTGCACCAAGATTAACTTTCGTACCGCCATCAGCAATCTGTTTAGTGGCTTTGGCAATGTCGATATGGTTATAATCGCTGTACTCAGAAGTTGTTCTGCGTCTGGCTCTTGCATCAATAATAGAGCGTGGCGTATAGGTCATGAGTTTTTCGTTTTCCCAAACATTGGTTCTATCATACCAGTAATTTTCGCCCCACTGACCACCATAGGCCACAATTAGAGTAGGAGTATAACCAACTTCAGTATTGTTCCAGAGTGTGGTCACATCTTTATAAACCGGTAAAACAGGAATGCTGTGCTCAATTCCGGTATGCCCATCGGCAACCATATTCATGTTGGTGAAAAAGGTTGAGCCACCTTCAGGTACAACTTCCATATTTAACTGACGGGCTGCTTCTAAAATCTGCTGACGCTGCTCTCTGCGTGGTTGATTATACGATTTTACTGAAAAAGCTCCAACTGCTTTTAATCTGCGCAAATTGGCCAGCGCATCGTCCAGGCTATTAATTACAACTTTAAAATCGCCATCTGCACCATATAAAATACCACCGGTTGAATACACACGCGGACCAACCATTCTGCCGGCCTTAAGCATTTCGCTCTGGCTAAAAACCATTTCGGTATTGCTCGATGGATCGTGCGAAGTGGTTACGCCAAAAGCCAAATTAGCCATGTAACTCCAGTCACTCTGTGGTGTTATGCCATCCGGACTGGTACGTAAGTGAGCGTGAACATCAATAATACCCGGCATAATGGTTTTGCCATTTACATCAATTACTTTGGCATTGGCCGGAATGGTTACCGCATCTGCTTTTCCTATTGCCGTAATTTTATTTCCATCGGTAATAATGGTTCCATTTTCAATTACTTCATCGCCTTTCATCGAAATAATCCTAGCGCCTTTGAGTGCCACTATTCCGGTAGGGAGGTCAGACTTTAATACCAGATTGATGTCGATCGAAGATGCCTGAGTTTTAGGTGTGGTTCCATCAAAGTTGAAGGCATTATTTACATCAACTGTAAAGTATTTCGGTCCGAGGGTCCAATGCAGGCTTTTACTATCGGCGCTCCATTGAATATACGTTCCACCATCGGTAGTCACTTTTGTAACCGGAATGGCTTTATTGCCCGCTGATGCATCTTGTGCCGCACCAATATTGATCATCGGTGTGATGTACACGTTAAACAATTCGTTAAATGCCACCCATTTATTATCCGGACTAATAACGAACTGATTGGCATATTGAGAAGTAAAGTGTGTTCTTTCGTTTGCCCCGTTTAAATCGATACTTTTTAATGCTTTTTTACCATCAGCAAAACTCTGGAAATAAATGCGAGTATCGGTATTGTTAAACTGCGGACGGATTCCGTTATCCAAAATCAAAGTTTTAGCACCACCACTGGCTGGCATCATAAAAATACCTGTTCCTCGACCATAGTTATAACCTAAAACATCGTTGCCACTTCCTTTTCTAAAAACGATTTTATCACCTTTGGTTGAATATTGAGGAGAATAATAAAAACCTTTTTCATCAGTTAGCATAATGGTTTTTCCCGATTTTACATCCGTACGTTTTATTGCCCCCCGCAATTCATCGCTCCAGGTGGTATAAACAACGTATTTTCCGTCAGGACTAAAAGCAGGTTCAAATTCGAAATCCAATCCATTGGTTAGCCTTTCAGGTGTTCCAGCTGGTAATTCTTGCTTGTATAAGTATCCTGCGGCATTAAAAACAATTATTTTTCCGTCTGGTGAAGTGGTTAATTGTCTTAACATTTTGGCCGAAAACTCATTGCTGAAAACCTGTTGCTCAAAATGTAAGGCTTTTTGTACGGTTTGAATGGTGTTCGCTTGAAAAGGAATTGTGCTGTTGATTAAGGTTCCGATTTCTGTTTTTCTGATTTTTCCTTTTGCATAGAAAACAATGCTTTTGCTATCTGGAGTCCAGGCAAAATTTGGATAAACACCGAAAATTGCCCAGGTTTCCTGCTGATCATGAGATAAATCTTCATTTACCGGCCATTCTTCACCAGTTTTCAGGTTTTGTACATATAAAGTAGATTTCAACCTCACACGCTTTACAAAAGCGATTAAATTTCCATCAGGAGAAACCTGCGGACGGCAAGCGCCACCTTGCTCATTAATCAAAGTATTTAATTTTCCCGTTGTTAAGTCAAGCTGGCGGATGGCATAAATGGTTCCGTTGGGATCTTTGCTGTATTCAAAATTAGGACCAGGACTCACATCTTCACTAAAGTAAACATACTTGCCATCTGGCGAAACGTTGGGCTCGCCCGCGTCTTGCTGATCGTTTTTGCGTTTGGTTAACTGCACACCATCGCCACCGTTTATGTTGTACATCCACATTTCGCCGGCGCCTAAAGAACGACCTGCAGTAAAGTGTTTTCTTGCAATTACATATTCGCTATTTGGCATCCAGGTCGCATTATTCAATAACCTGAAATTTTCTTTGGTAACCTGTTTTTTGCCAGAACCATCACGGTTCATAATCCATATGTTATCGCCACCGCTTTTATCACTGGTATACGAAATGTATTTTCCGTTGGGACTAAAACGAGGCTGAACATCCCAGGCAGTACCGCCACTAATGAGTTTTGCAACCCCACCAGTAATTGGCATAACGTAAATATCGCCCAGTAAATCAAAAGCAATTTCCTGCCCGTCAGCACTAACATCAAGATTCATCCAGGTGCCTTCGTCGGTATTTAAGGTGAAGTTTTTTGTTGTGCCCTGGTATTTTTCAATGTCCCATTTTTTTTCCTGGGCATTTGAACTGAAGAATAATAAGGAAAGAGCGGATAGAAAATAGAGGTGTTTCATTATTTTGGGATGGTTATAATATTATTTGGGGATGGTTATAATATATGGGATAATTATTTAAACAATCGTGTATTTTTCTTTAGCGTAATTTTTTATCTGTTAGCCGGGTTTTATATTCGGCTATTAAAATAGGCTTGTATTTTGTATTCATAAGGTTCTGGAAGATTAAGGAATTCGAATTGTGCCCATTCGGAGCTTTTAATGCAGCATTTACAGTTTTTAAAGCAGCCGTTCGGGCATTTTTAATCAAACTAATCATATCTGCAAACTGCGTTTCTAACATGTACCTGTCTTATTGAGCAAAGTTAATAATCTTTTATAGATGATTTTTTCAATTTCTGGTAATAATAAATGGCGATTTTGGATTAAATGTATAGTTTTGATACCGCCGATTTATGACAGCAATAGAGATTTTACAAAAATATTGGGGACATCAAGCTTTTAGGCCATTACAGGAAGATATTATTTCCTCGGTTTTAGAAGGAAACGACAGTTTAGCCTTATTACCAACAGGTGGAGGTAAATCGATCTGCTTTCAGGTTCCCGCTTTGGTTAAAGAAGGCATTTGTATCGTTGTCTCGCCGTTAATAGCCCTGATGAAAGATCAAGTAGAGCACCTGAAATCAAAAGGGATTGAGGCCATTGCCATTTATGCTGGGATGGGTAAACGTGAAATTGATATCTTGCTGGATAACTGTATTTACGGAAAAATCAAATTTCTTTATTTATCTCCCGAGCGTTTATTGTCTGATTTAGTGCGGGTTCGTATTTCGTATATGAATGTAAACCTGATTGCGGTAGATGAAGCGCATTGTATTTCGCAATGGGGATACGATTTCCGTCCGCCTTACCAACAGCTTTCGAAGCTCCGCGAAATCTTGCCCAATGTTCCGGTTTTGGCACTTACTGCAACGGCTACTGCATTTGTGCGAAAAGATATTGTAGAAAAACTGGAAATGAAAGACCCCAAGGTTTTTGTTAAAAGTTTCGCAAGAGACAATTTAAGTTATGTGGTGTTCGGCAATGAAGATAAGTATAAAAAGCTGATTGATATTTGCAAGAATGTTAAGGGTACTGGTCTGGTGTATGTGCGTAACCGCAGGGAAACTGCCGAAGTATCGAATTTTATCAATAGAAACCAGATCAAAGCCGATTTTTATCATGCCGGATTGGAACGTGATACACGCTTCCTGAAACAGGAAGAATGGAAGAACAACAAAACCCGCATCATGGTGGCTACAAATGCTTTTGGGATGGGCATAGATAAGGCAGATGTTCGTTTTGTGGTGCATTTAGATTTACCCGAAAGTTTAGAGGCCTATTACCAGGAAGCAGGCAGGGCAGGGCGTGATGAAAAGCGAAGTTATGCCGTTCTTTTAGCCAATCAATCTGATGTTTTGGGACTGGAATCGAGATACCTCGATAGTTTTCCCAGTCCGGATGAAATCAGAAAAACCTATCATTACCTCGGCAATTATTTTCAATTGGCATTTGGCGCAGGTGAAGGTTTAACTTTTACTTTTGATATCGCTGATTTCTGTAAACGATTTAATATTAGTGTTTTAAAAACAATTTCAGCGCTGAAGTTTTTAGAACATGATGGTTATCTCACTTTATCTGAAAGTGTTTTTCTTCCATCGAGGATGATGTTTATTGCCAGTCATGAAGACATTTACCGCTTTCAGATTGAGAATAAGGCTTATGATGGCATTATAAAAACCATTCTACGCTCGCACGGTGGCGCATTCGACGGTTTTGTTAAAATTAATGAAGCCGATTTAGCCAAAAAAACCGGATTGTCGTATAAAGAGATTATCGCTCTGCTTAACAAATTACAAGCCATTGAATTACTTACGTATATTCAACAGACTGATCAGCCGCAATTGCAATACATTAGGCCGAGGGTAGATATGGACCATTTTGATCTGGATGTGAAATACCTGGAGCTAAGGAAGGAAATCCTGCATAAACAGATTAATGCTGTGGTAGGTTATGCTTCGTCTAACTTGTGCAGAAGTGTTCAATTGCTCAATTATTTTGATGAACATCATGCTACGAAATGTGGTGTTTGCGATGTTTGCCTTGCCGAAAAAAGAACCGAAAACCAGAGCCAGATAGGCGAAGCGCTTGAATTTGAGATTGTTTCTTTGCTGCAACAACAAGCACTAAGTCTTGATGATTTGGTTACCAATATTAAAAACGGTGCAGAAGCCGAAAGAATTGATGCCATTCGGGAATTATTAGATGCCGGTAAGATTAAATCTGATGGGAAGAAGTATTATCTTTAGATGTGAGATGTGAGATGTGAGATGTGAGATGTGAGATGTGAGATGTGAGATGTGAGATGTGAGATGTGAGATGTGAGAAAAATGCCAGTCAAGTTACCAATAAAGTATTAGTTTTGTAATGAACTATTTAATCGGTTTAATCAAATTAATCAACGCAATCACCTGCGAAGCAAAAAATAAATGATAGCAAAAAACAATAAGAAAACCATCCGTTCGTGGGCATTCTTCGATTGGGCAAACTCTGCCTATAACTTAGTCATCACCTCTACCATTTTTCCGGCTTATTATACCATTATTACCACCACTAAAGAGCATGGCGATAAAGTGGAGTTCTTTGGTCGGACCTATGTAAATACTTCGCTTTCCAATTACGCATTATCATTTGCGTACCTGATTATGGCTTTTGCTTTGCCGATGCTTTCATCCATTGCTGATAGAAGGGGGAATAAGAAATCGTTTATGAAATTCTTTACCTATGTTGGTGGAGCGGCCTGTATTGGTTTATACTTCTTTAAATTGGATACGCTCGAAATGAGTGTGATTTTGTTTGCCTTAGCCGCAATGGGTTATATCGGCGGCGTATTGTTTAGTAATTCGTACCTGCCAGAAATCGCGACAGAAGAACATCAGGATCGTGTGAGTGCACAAGGTTTTTCATATGGGTACATTGGTTCGGTTTTACTGCAACTGATTTG
Organism: Pedobacter sp. GW460-11-11-14-TSB4; assembly: GCF_059423705.1. Lineage (NCBI taxonomy): Bacteria > Pseudomonadati > Bacteroidota > Sphingobacteriia > Sphingobacteriales > Sphingobacteriaceae > Pedobacter > Pedobacter sp. GW460-11-11-14-TSB4. The sequence continues at coordinate 521,209 of NZ_JBWKYI010000001.1, read as the reverse complement.
TTTTCTGTTTGTACTAAAACCAGAATGGTTTGGTATTACTGATGCCTCATTCCCGCCAAGATTATCTTTTTTATTGGTTGGGGTATGGTGGATCGGTTTCTCTCAGATTCCTTTTTCTGCACTTCCAAATGGAACGCCTCAGCACGATAAAGTAAAAACGAATATTCTTAAAGATGGCTTTAGTGAGCTATCTAAAGTCTGGGCACAAGTAAAAGAAATGAAGGTTTTAAAAGGATTTTTAGTTTCTTTCTTTTTCTACTCCATGGGGGTGCAAACCATTATGCTGGCAGCAGCAGGTTTCGCCGAAAAAACATTAAAACTAGGCACTGCAAAACTGATTGCCGTGATACTAATCATTCAGCTTGTGGCTATTCCAGGTGCTATGCTCATGTCGTATTTAGCCAAAAAAATCGGGAATATAAACGTGTTAATTATGGTGGTTGTGGTATGGGTTGGCTGTTGTGTTTTTGGTTATTACATTACTAACGAATATCAGTTTTATTCATTGGCCGCCATTGTAGGCTTAATTATGGGCGGAATCCAATCTTTATCGCGTTCTACTTATTCTAAATATTTACCGGTTGATACAAAAGACAGCACTTCATTTTTCAGTTTTTATGATGTAACGGAGAAACTGGCAATTGTAATTGGCCTTTTCAGTTTTGCTTACATTGAAGATTTAACCGGAAATATTCGCTACTCAATTATCGCTTTGGCATCATTTTTTATCGTTGGATTAGTTCTTTTAGTGCTTCTCAGAAAAAACGAACATAAAGAATCGCTAAAATTGTAAGTTTGCAGTCGTTAAGAATATTATGAAAGTAGAATTATTTGTGCCTTGTTTTGTAGATCAGCTCTATCCGGAAACCGCTTTTAATACGTTAAGGTTATTAGAAAAATCGGGATGTGACGTGACCTACAATTCAAAACAAACCTGTTGTGGGCAACCTGCGTATAATGCAGGTTATTGGGATGAGGCTAAGGAAGTAGGTACAAAATTTTTAAATGATTTTACCGAAAACACCTATGTGGTTGCACCATCGGCATCGTGTGTAGGCATGGTAAAAGGTGGCTTTAACGATCTGTTTACCAATACCATTGTGCACAATAAATGTCGTAGCCTGCAGTCAAATATTTGGGAACTTTCTGATTTTCTGATCAATGTGGCCAAAAGGGATTATTTCGGCGCAGAGTTAGAAGGAAAAGCTGTTTACCACGATTCGTGCAGTGCCTTACGCGAATGCAAAATCAAAGACGAACCACGCCAGTTGCTTTCGAAAGTTCATGGATTGGAAATGATCGAAATGGAGGATACCGATATGTGTTGTGGCTTTGGCGGAACCTTCGCGGTTAAGTTTGATGCGATTTCATCTGCAATGGCCGAGCAGAAAGTTAATCATGCCCTGGCACAGCAGGCAGATTATATCATTTCGACCGATTTATCTTGTTTACTCCATCTTCAGGGCTATATCGAAAAGAATAATTTACCCATCAAAACCATGCACATTGCTGATGTGCTTTGTAATGGTTGGTTAGAGAGTACGGAATATTAAGCCCTGGCCCTTAAAGGGGAGAAGATACTTTAAACCTATCAGGTTCTGAAACCTGATAGGTTTTTTTTAAAAAGAACCACAGTCTTTTGTTAAATAAACCCGACCGACAGCGTTTCCCGATAGCAGTCTGGTTTTAATTCATCAAGTTTTCTATCGGGATTAAGCAAAGGGCGGGACTGTGACAACAAAAGAACCACAGGCACTGCTTTTCTAATAAAAGGGATTGGATATTGTAATATTTAAATTACTTTGAGCGCAAATCTGCGTTTAAAGGATTTAAGCACAATCTTTAACACAATTTAACACGTTTTACGTTACAATCTATAATATCTTTGTTAAACCTTTTTAAGGCTTTCATATCTAAACAACAAAACAAAATCATAATGAAAACAATATTCATCGCTTTATTAGGAGTAATGTCCATTGCATCAGTAGCCAATGCACAGCAGAAAAAAACTTCTGGAGCCATACAATTTGAAAGTATTATCGACCCTGCGGCAATGGCTTCAGCAAGTGGTATCCAGTTAACGGACCAAATGAAAGCCAGGATGCCTTCTACAAGTAAAAGTAATTTCGAGTTATTATTTACAGCTACAAATGCCAGTTATATGCCAGTTGAAGAAACTGAAGATAGCAACGGAGCTGGTGGTGGTGGCGGCGGAATGGGTCGTATGATGATGCGTTTTGGTGGCGCTGGTGGTAACCGTGAATATTATTATGTTTTTGCTGACAAAAGCTTAACAGAAGTTTTCGACTTAAACGATACGACTTATTATATGCCAAGTAAACTAACCTTGTCTACTTCGGGCCCGATCAGCTCATTCAGAATGGGTGGTGGTAATCCTAACGATACCACTAAAGCAAAACCTGCTCCGGCACCAAAAATAGAAGTGGTGAAAACGGATTCTACCAAACAGATTTTAGGTTTTACCTGTCACCAGGCCATTGTAAGATCGACAAGAGCAATCAAAATCTTAGACATGGATAAGAATGTGGTTGAAGAAACCAAAATCTGGTATACCAAAGATTTAGGCTTCGATTTTTCTCCAAACCCAAATATGTGGACAGAAGGTGCTGTTTTGGCCATTGAAGGGAGAGGAAGCAGTTCAATTGCTAAAAGTATTGAGTATAGAAATGTAAGTTCAAAAGACGTAACTGCGCCTAAAAAAGCAAAACTGATTACTGCTGAAGAATATAAAGCTAAAATGGATAACATGATGAAACGTTTTAGACAAAACAGACCAGGCGGCGGTCAGGTAAGATCATTTGGAATGAATTAATTGAGTGCATAGCCAGATATCAGAAGTTTTGCCCGGGCTTGTGCCTTGTGTTAACTTCGGATGTCTGGCATCAAAAGCCCTGAAAGCGTAAGCTGTCAGGGCTTTTTTTGTGTATCATTTTTGAAAGGCTTGGGTTTACTTTTTGCAACTAAAATTAGAATAACTATTATTGGGATTAATTAAAAACCTAACCAGCGTGATTACAGCACAGAACGACAGTAACCTATTAGCAACTAAACAGCATTTTGAAATTTTAGATGGATTAAGAGGCCTAGCCGCAGTAATAGTCGTGATATACCATTTCATGGAAATTGCGATTACCGATTATAATAAAAATTTTCTCTCCCATGGCTTTCTGGCGGTCGATTTCTTTTTCTGTTTGTCGGGTTTTGTAATTGCCTACGCTTATGATACACGTGCCGCAAATATCAGCCTAATGCAGTTTTTTAAACTAAGATTGATCCGTTTGCATCCTTTAGTCATCATCGGTTCAATTTTAGGACTGTTAACTTTTCTGTTCGATCCTTACAGTGATTTATATGCCGTTTACGGCTTCGGGAAAACATTACTGATGTTTTTGGCCTCTGCATTTTTGATTCCATATCCGGTTATGCCAGAGCGTTATACCAATCTATTCTGTTTAAATGCTCCTGCGTGGTCTTTATTCTGGGAATACATCGCCAATATTTTCTATATCCTTATGCTTTACAGATTGAATAAAAAAGTATTGCCTGTATTGGTTTTGCTTGGCGCAATAGCCATCTGTTATGTGGCTTTAAAAGTGCCTAATGCTAATTTAAGTGGTGGCTGGGGTGGACAAAACTTTTGGGATGGTGGTGTGAGGGTACTATATTCTTTCTCAGCCGGCATGTTGGTTTATCGTTTCAACTGGATCATTAAAAATAAACTGGGTTTCCTCGGCGTGAGTCTGCTATTACTTGTGGCTTTCCTTTTCCCTTACAGAGATGCATATAACTGGATTACCGAAACCATCATTGTATTGTTTTATTTCCCGCTTTTAGTGGCTTTAGGTGCCGGGGCAATAATTAGCGAACCTTTAAAGAAACTGTGCACCTTATCCGGAGAAATATCGTACCCGCTGTATATGACACATTATCCTTTCGTTTGGATATTTCTGACTTATGTTGCCGTGGTTAAACCTGCAATGTCGACCTTATGGGTGGTTATCCCGGTTTCGGTAGCCGTGCTGGTACTACTGGCTTATCTGATCATGAAGTTTGTCGATATCCCATTGCGTAAATATTTGAAGGCTAAATTTTTATAAGTCTGACTTGCATTTTTTTAGCCAAGGGGAGACAGACTAATAGACCGTAATGTATAAAACACCTGGACTTACTTTTCTGTGGCAATCCGCGCCGCTGTGGCTTATTTTATGTTGTTTTCCTGATTAAAAATCGTATCTTTGCACAAAATAAAATCACATTGTAGGTGATCTTTACTCACATTTTATAAAAATTAAATCATAGTTGTAGATGATTAACATTACTTTACCTGACGGTTCTGTCCGTCAGTATGAAAAGGGCACTTCTGCCCACCAAATTGCATTGTCAATTTCTGAGGGTTTAGCCCGTAACGTATTAGCCGCAGAGGTTAATGGCGAAGTTTGGGATTCAACAAGACCAATCGAATCTGATTCATCAGTGAAATTATTGACCTGGAATGATACTGCCGGAAAATCGACTTTTTGGCACTCATCAGCTCACTTAATGGCTGAGGCTTTAGAAGCACTTTATCCGGGTACCAAATTTGGTATCGGTCCGGCTATCGAAACTGGCTTTTATTATGATGTAGACTTTGGCGACCGCGAATTTTCTTCGGACGATTTCAAAGCCATCGAAACCAAAATGATCGAGCTGGCTAAACAGAAGGAAACTTTTGTACGCGAAAGTGTTAGCAAAGCTGATGCGGTAAAATATTTCACCGAAAAAGGCGATGAGTATAAATTAGATCTAATTGATGGCCTGGAGGATGGTAAAATTACTTTCTATACCCAGGGTTCATTTACCGATTTATGCCGTGGTCCGCATATTCCAAATACTGGTTTTGTAAAAGCAGTAAAACTGATGAATGTGGCTGGTGCTTACTGGCGTGGCGATGAAACTAAAAAACAGTTAACCCGTATTTATGGTGTAACTTTTCCTAAGGCTAGCGAGCTTACCGAATATCTTTTAATGATTGAGGAAGCAAAAAAACGCGATCACCGTAAATTAGGAAAAGAATTAGAGCTGTTTGCTTTCTCAGAAAAAGTAGGCATGGGCTTGCCATTATGGTTACCTAAAGGAACTGCTTTGCGCGAACGTTTGGTCAACTTTTTAACTAAAGCACAGGCTAAAGCAGGTTACGAACAAGTAGTAACGCCGCATATCGGTCATAAAAATTTATATGTAACCTCAGGTCACTGGGAGAAATACGGTAAAGATTCGTTCCAGCCGATTAAAACCCCGCAGGAAGGAGAGGAGTTCTTCTTAAAACCGATGAACTGCCCGCACCACTGTGAGATTTACAAAACAAAACCACGTTCTTACAAAGATCTTCCGGTTCGTTTTGCAGAGTTTGGTACAGTTTATCGCTATGAGCAAAGCGGCGAATTACATGGTTTAACCCGTGTACGTGGCTTTACTCAAGATGATGCTCACTTATTCTGTATGCCAGAGCAGGTGAAAGAAGAGTTTAAAAAAGTAATTGATTTAGTGCTTTACGTATTTAAATCATTGGGTTTTGATAACTATACTGCTCAGGTTTCATTAAGAGATCCGGAAAACAAATCGAAGTACATTGGTTCTGACGAAAACTGGAGACTATCTGAGAATGCTATTATTGAAGCAGCTGCAGAAAAAGGCTTAAATACCGTTGTAGAATATGGCGAAGCCGCTTTCTATGGTCCTAAGCTCGATTTTATGGTGAAAGATGCTTTAGGTCGGAAATGGCAGCTGGGTACCATCCAGGTTGATTACAACTTACCAGAGCGTTTCGAATTGGAATATACCGGTAGCGATAACCAAAAGCACAGACCAGTAATGATTCACCGTGCGCCATTTGGTTCATTGGAAAGATTTATTGCAGTTTTGATCGAACATTGTGCCGGAAATTTCCCATTATGGTTAAGTCCGGAGCAATTTATTGTTCTTCCTATTTCAGAAAAATATGAAGAATATGCAAAAAAAGTTTTAGATGAACTAAATAATTCCGATATTCGCGGGCTGATTGACTTTCGTGATGAGAAAATCGGTCGCAAAATACGCGATTCGGAAGTTAAAAAGATCCCATACATGCTCATTATCGGTGATAAAGAAATGGCAGAAGGAAAAGTTTCTGTCCGTAAACATGGTGAGGGAGATTTAGGCGAAATGACGTTGGAAGAGTTCAACAATTTATTAAGAAAAGAAATAACAGTTTAAATTAAATAGTACAAATTTGGCATTAGGAAGACCAGGATTTAACAGGGGACCACGTCCACCTTTTAAGAAAAAAGAAGCAGAGCATAACATTAATCAGTATATTAAATCGCCCGAAGTGCGTTTAGCTGGCGATAATGTTGAACCGGGGATTTATCCTTTGGCAAAAGCTTTGGCACTTGCTGATGAACTGGAATTGGATTTGGTAGAAATATCTCCAAATGCCGTACCACCAGTTTGTAGAATTATTGATTATAGTAAATTTGTTTACGAGCAAAAGAAAAAGCAGAAAGAAATTAAAGCTAATGCGAAACAAACTGTAATTAAGGAGATCCGTTTTGGTCCTAACACCAACGATCACGATTTCCAGTTTAAATTGAAACATGCAGTAAGCTTTTTAGAGAACGGTGAAAAAGTTAGGGCTTACGTGCATTTTAAAGGTAGAGCAATTGTTTACAAAGAGCAGGGAGAGATTTTATTGTTAAAATTTGCCCAGGCTTTAGAAGATGTAGGAAAAGTAGAGTTATTACCTAAGTTAGAAGGTAAACGTATGTTCCTGACAGTTGCGCCTAAAGTAGCAAAAAAATAAAAATAGGTTTATAAATTAAAAAACAGGTTATGCCAAAAATGAAAACCAATTCCAGTGCTAAAAAGCGTTTTTCGCTTACTGGAACAGGTAAAATCAAAAGAAACAACGCATACAAAAGTCACATCTTAACCAAGATGAGTACTAAACGTAAACGTGCCTTAGGTCAAGCAAGTATCGTATCTGATGCTGATATGGGTAACGTTAAACGTATGCTTTGTATCGGAAAGTAATTTATTAATTCACCAGGTATCAGGCTTTAAGTTTCCGGTTAAAAGGAACGCCGCTTGCCAAAAAACAACAACAACATGCCACGTTCGGTAAACGCAGTAGCTTCGAGAAGAAGAAGAAAAAAAATCCTTAATCTAGCCAAAGGCTATTGGGGAGCAAGAAGTAAGGTTTATACTGTTGCTAAAAACACAGTAGAAAAAGGTTTGCAATATGCATACCGTGACCGTAAAGTTAAGAAAAGAGAATTCCGCGGATTATGGATCCAACGTATTAATGCAGGTGCTCGTCAGCACGGTATTTCTTACTCTCAATTAATTGGTAAACTAGCTTCTAAAGAAATCGGTTTAAACCGTAAAGTATTGGCTGATTTAGCAATGAATCACCCAGAAGCTTTCAAAGCTGTAATTGATGCAGTAAAATAGAAATTTTCGCCTAGGCGATAATCATATTTAAAAAGGTCCCGATGTAAATCGGGACCTTTTTTTTGTTGTTTGGTTTTGAAGATCTAATATAATCCTAATTCTGCTAAACAGGCAAACTGCTGACCATCATGTGCAGATTTAGCAATGATTTTATAATAGAGGAAGGTTTGTGCCGAAGCAAAATCAAAGTACTGCACGCCACTAATGTTTTTTGCTACATAGTTGCCTTGCGAGGTGAAATTAACACCATCCGTACTCGTTAAGATTTCGAAATCTTTAACGGCTCTGCTTAAGCTGCTGCGCTGCAATAAACTTACGCCACTTGCTGTTTTAGAAGTCGTACCTACTTTAATTACCACATTGTGTGGGTAGGAAGTAGCCGAAGTTCTCCATCGCGAATGCCAAACAGTAGTCGCATTACCATCAATTAAGCTGGACGCTTTACCATCAGAGCTTTCTTCAGAACTAAATGAATTGATCGTCCATCCTGTTTTGCTTAACTCATTTTTGGTTGAGAAGGTTAATATCGGTAAACCTCCCGAAAAAGTATAGGCATAAATTTGTTCGGTTACTGTTCCGTTATCGTGAACCAGTTTAACTTTCAGTTCGTATGGAATACCATCAGCTTTTTCCTGCAGATCGGCAATTGGCATAACCACCCTAAAACTATCAGTGCCGATTTTTTTTGATTCCCAGGTAATGGCATTGTAATCATGGTTAACGCCGGTACCTTCATTATTTACATTAGGGTCATTGTAGTATATAATACTGGTTACATTACCGGTAGAAGTAAACTTGCCGGATACTACTATAGACGCTAAAGTACTCGAATAGCTGGCATATATCTTATTAATGCTACTGGTTACGGCGCCATAATAGGTATTGGAATTGTTATTGAAAACCTGATTTACATTTAAAATCGCCGCATCTGCAGCCGTTAAAAATGTAGGGCTTTTACCTAAAGTTCCGTTACCCGCCCACATTAAGGCCATCCCTAAGGTTGAGTTTTCGGAAACTTTTTGCCTGTTGTGCGGCAGATTTAATCCATGACCCAGCTCATGTACCATACCGCCAAACCACACACTAAAGCGATTGCCTACGGTAGTGCTTAAGCCCAGGTTTGCAATGTCCATTTCTTCATAATCCAAAGCATAACACCACCTGCCGGTACCATAAAACGGACCTCCGCTTGGTGTGCCATTCGAACCGATGGAATACCTTGGAATAATGATCAGAGTATGATCGCTGGTTTTATCTGCCGGATGTGCAGCAAAATAAGCATTTACCTCACTTGCTACTGCGCCGTTTCCTCCCGAGTAGGGATAACTGGCTTTTGGAAGTGTTCCTCTAATGGTTAAGATTTTTACATTTCCGGCGCCATCATCAGCAAGACCAAATGTTTTGTTGCCGTAACCGTTGCGATTCATTTCTTGTCTGTACCAGTCTTGGGTCCATAATAAAAGATCACTCAATCTTTTTCTGTAACCGGCAAGGGTATCGAGATCGTTAGGTACAAAATACACAATATTTACATTGCGACTTTGTGTAATAATGTTAGTGGTAGCCTGTTTTTTGCTAATAGAGAGGGTTTTTTCCTCAGGTTGCAATACTTCGGCTTTTTTACAAGACAGGGTAAATAAGCAGGCGCAGAATAGCCCTGTTAAAAGTAGACTGTTTTTTTTCATACGATAATTTTAGGTTTAGGTTGATAATATAGGGAATTGGTTATTGTTGCTATCTTATATGCTGTACTCAGCCTCTTTGCCTAATCTTATCGGTTTTATACCAAGATTATACCACCATAGTTTGCCAGTCGCGGCCGCTATCCCAAATCTTAAAAAGCGCGTATTGTAAGTAGATTTTTATCTTATCCAGATTTAAGTTACACACAAACTTATACAGTAGGAGGAATTAAAACCGCGCAAACGTTTGTGTTACATCAAACGTAATAGATTTAAACAATAGCGTATAAATGCCATTCAAACAGGTTTTTACGGCTATTTGATTACTTTTTTATATGACATTAAAATTTATGAAGCGCAAACGTTTGATTGACTTGTATTAACTGTTTGATTTGCCTGTAGATGGATGTGTACAGCTGAATGTAGTGCGCTACAAAGGAGAATTAAATCTTTGCCTAAAAGGTAGGCTTAAAAGGGGGAGGGCAATGTTATTATTTGTCGTCATTTCGAGCGGAGTGCAACGTAACCGAGAATTCTAAGAGGAGTAAATCTCTCCCCCAAATGTTCGGGGCTGCGCTACAGTCGAGATGACGACTTTTTTATTGAAATTATCACGATTAGCTCTGATCGTCAGTATCTGCGTCAGGTGCATTCTTTTGAACCGATTCGATGCCGTTATCTCTGGCAGAACTACTTTCGTACATCTCGCTGGAGCCAATCAACTGGCCATTTGTAGCCTTCAAAGTGAAATAGTACTTGCCATTAGATGAGGTCTTTTTTTCAAACTTTGAATCATCCTGTGCATTTTTTTTAACCGATTCGATCCCGTTTTCGCAGCTCGATTTGGCTGAATAGCCTTCGCTTGTTAAAATGGTCTGGCCATTGCCGGCTTTAAGATTAAACTGGAATTCTCCGTTCGATCTTTTAGTAATTACAAATTTTCCCATAGGTCTGATTTTAATTTATTACCTGGTTAGCATTTTAACCTAAATAACTAGGTATTATTCCTAAAGTTATTAAAGTTTGTAACCAATTACAATAAGCAGATAAGAGAATTAATGAAAATTTAACCCAGACTATTGGTAAATTTCATACGGATGCCGCTTTGGAAGTTTTGGATAATTTTGAAAATTTCGATCAAGGTTACTTTTTCGATTTTAGTTAAACTATCAATTTCAATAAAATTATTCGGCGCTGCCTGATCATTGATAATCAGATTGGCCTGATGTTTTAATCTCAACCCCATCAGATAATAATAGGACTGTGAAAGTTCGTTAAACTGCTCTTCACTAAAAACACCTAATTCCCTGAGCGCTTTTAAACGCTCGCCGGTATTTTCTTTTTGAAAAATCCTGTTTTGTAAAGCATAAACCCTTGCTAAATCTACAATAGGGGTCATGGCTGTTTTAATATCGAATACTTCTTTTTTATGGATTTTTTGCGTTCTGATATTTCTAAAATAAGTGAGCGGTGGCTCATAAAGTAAAGCATTTTTGGCCAGGTATACATAGAATTTTTCGATAGGCTTCTGCAGTTCTTCATCAACAAAAGATCTCAGACTTTCCATAATGGTTAAGTCACCATAAATGGCCCTGCAATCGAAAAATGCTGCAAATTTTACAGCAGCTTCAGGCAAAGCTTCTTCTATCCAGTTTTTATAATTGTATTTCCAGTGGGAAAGTGAATGGGTCCAGTTTGGGTTGGTTGCCATATAATCGCCATCGCAGTATACAAAACCAACAAAATTTAGTTTGTCAGAAACCTGTGTAGCCAGGTCTAGAAAATAGGAGCGTACGGCTGCTCTTTTATCTTCTCCGGTATCTTCGTAAATAATGGCATTGTCCTGATCGGTTTTGAGGCTCAGTTCTTTTCGTCCCTCGCTGCCCAAAACCATAAACACAAACTTTGCAGGTGGCGGACCCAGTTTTGCAATTACTTCTTCGATAATTTTAAAAGAAATGGTATCAGCAATGGTCGTTACGACTTCGTTCACAATTTTCGAATGAACGCCTCTTGCCAGTAACTGCGCAACAATATTGGGTACCTTTTGCCATTTTAGTTTTAAATCGCTGGTGTTTACAGCCGATTTTACAGATTGAATGAAAACTAATGGCGATTCTGCCTGTTCGCTTAAAAGGCGGTTCCTGCTCAGAAAACCAACATAATTACCATTGTCGTTTACCAATAAATATCTGGATTTTTTGCTGAACATCATCAATATCGCCTCATACACATAAGCATCCGGACTTATGGTAACAATATGGGTGTCCATCACTTCATCAATCGGCAAATTTGGATTCAGTTGTTTAGCGATGACATTATCCCTTAAAGTAATATCGGTTACGAAACCCAGGTAAACATCCTGATCATTTTTAATAAAAAGACAACTGGTTTTTTGTTCTGACATTTTAATTGCCGCCTCGAAAATAGGCGTGCCTGGGCTGCAACTCACTATCTTTTTGAAAGTAATGTCTCCAATGCGGGCGGTATAAATTTGATCGGCTAATTTATCTTCCATTAAAAAGTCCCTGTAAAATTCTTTTAAACGAAAATTCTTTTGTCTTTTTCTGTTCCAGGTTAAAAGTATGCTCCTGATGGTAGGCTGAAGTTAAGGTAATTTTGTCTGTTTTTAAAAGATGAAAGAAAATCTTTGCCGTATTTGATGCGTCTGATAAGGCATTGTGGGCATTTTCAGGTATTTCATTAAATAATATAGTGTAAAATTTATCCAGTTTTAAATGACTGATTACCGTATTGGTGATATAGGGTGCACTCGCTTTCATGGTACAGAAAAAAGCAAGATTTTTAAATATGTTTTCCCTTCCAATGCGGTATAATTCAACATTCACCATGTGATAATCGAGCTCAATGAAATGTCCGATAACCAAGGGCTGGTATTTTTCGATATCTTCAGCAAACTGCAACATCACCTTTTCCTTGTTTTCGCCATGCGTATGCAAATATTCAGGGCTAATTTTGTGAATTTTTAAGGCCGCTTTATCAATGATGAAATCGGTATTTTTAATGTAGTGATTCTCGCGCTTAACTTCCTGGTAAGATTGATCATAAATAATCCAGGCAATTTGGACAATATGCGGCCAGTTCTTTTCTTTAGAATAAGGTGCTGTCCAGTTTTTAGGCAGACCTGAAGTTTCGGTATCAACAACGAGGAAGTATTCTTGCAATTTTAAATGGTTAGCGTTTAAGATTGAACGATTTCAAAGGTAATTAATTAAGAATGTAAACTATAATTATTCCTAAATCCTTCCCGGAAAAGCAATTTATAAATAAAGCGTTATTTATTTGTTAAAGTGAAAGATTTGCAGTTATTTGGTGCCAAAATTTAATTAAAATATGCGCTCTCTATTATTTAGCTCCCTAGCCTGTATATTGTGCCTGAGTTCTGCCTTTGCTCAGCAAAAGCTCGGAGAAAACATGCATTTCAAAAAACTTGATAACGGTTTAGAAGTGCTGGTGGTTGTAGACCGGACTGTGCCGCTGGTGACCATCGAAATGGCTTGTAGAAATGGTTCTTTTACCGAAACCGACGAATTTAATGGCTTAAGTCACCTTTACGAACATTTGTTTTTTAAGGCCAATAAAGATTATCCCGATTTCGAACGTTTAAACTCGAGAATGAACGATCTGGATATCAATTCGAATGCCACGACCAGAGAAGAGGTGGTGAATTATTTTTTTACACTTCCGGCTGCTAATTTAAAGCCAGGGTTAAGTTTAATGAATTCCTCCATTCGTTATCCAAAATTCATAAAAGAAGATATGGCTTTGGAAAATGAAGTGGTAAATGCTGAATTTACCAGGCACGAATCGAGTCCGATATTTGCTTTGATAGAAGCCAATTCGCGGCACATGTGGGGCGCAAATTATTCCCGTAAAAATGTAATCGGGAGTCATGAGGTGATTTTATCAGCTACTCCATCAAAAATGGATTCCATTAAAAATAAATATTACTGGCCAAACAACGCTGTGCTGGTAATTGCAGGTGATGTTAAGGTAGATGAAGCTTTTAGCTATGTAAATTCTGTTTTCGGAAGCTGGAAACGCTCGCCGGTTGATCCTTTTGTGAAATGGCCAATTCCGGAGTTTAAACCGCTTCAAAAAAACGATTATTATTTTGTAGAATCGAATAAAAGCCCTGTTCCGTTTATGCTTTTTAGCTGGCATGGTCCCGATACCAGGAACGATATTCCAGCTACCTATGCTGCTGACGTTTTCTCTTTCATTGTGAATCAAAACGGTTCTAAAATGAAACAGGCACTTATTAATTCAGGATTAGCGCAACAGGCCGATGTGAATTATTACACGCAAAAATATACAGGGCCAATTAGTTTGATGGTGAGCCCTAATCCGGCAAAAATAAAGGAATGTTATGAGGAAGTGCTGAAGCAGATTTCGCTTTGGGCCAATGAAGATTATTTGTCTGATTTACAGATTGAAAGAGCCAAAAGGTTATTGTCTATCGAACAGGTAGAAAGGAGAGAAGTTACTTCCGATTATGCACATTTACTTTCCTTTTGGTGGGCTTCAGCATCAATTGATTATTATACGCATTACGAAGAAAATGTAAATAAAGTAACCAGGAAGGATTTGCTCGATTATGTACGCAAGTATATTAAAGATAAACCTTATTGTGCTGGCCTGATGATGGATAAAGCAGGTATGAATGAAGTGAAGCCGGCAACATTTTTTAAATCATCTAAATAACCTTACGCTCCATGAAACGATTTATATTTTTAATCAACTTTATTTTAGTTTTTCATCTTGCCAACGCGCAAACCAAAGCCATTTCATTTGATGTGAATGGTTTAAAGGTGATTTTAAAATCTACTCAGAAAGAAACAGTTAGTATGAGCATGTTTTTTAAAGGTGGAGTGATGAATTATAACGCTGAAAGGGCTGGAATTGAAAACCTGGCTTTGGCTGCTGCAGCTACCTGTGGTACTAAAAATTACAGCGTTGTTGATTATCAGGAGCTGGCTGATGAGTACGGAATTGATATTTCTGGTTCATCGAGAACAGACTATGGCACCATTAGCATGGATTGTATTTCCAAGTATCTTGATCAGGGCTGGAAACTTTTTTCAGATGCCGTAATTAATCCGGCCTTTGATAAAACGGAGTTTCAGACGACTAAAGAGCGGATGATTACGGGGATTTATCACAGTCAATCTGATCCTGAAACAAGGATTGAGCAGCTGACCATGGAAAGCATGTTTAAAGATTCGCCTTACAGCATTAATCCTTTGGGTACAAGCAAAACCGTAGGCGGTTTTACCGCCGAAATGGTGAGTAATTATTACCATAGCGAATTGTTGAACAAGAATAAAATGTTTCTGGTTGTAGCTGGAAACATTACGAAGGAAGAACTGGAAAAGAAGATTCAGGCTTCTTTTAGCGGCCTTAAAGGAAAAACCTACACGCCACCCGTTTACGATCGCAAGACTTTAACAGGAGAGCATCTGGTAATTGAACAAAGAGATATTGCGACCAATTACATGAGTTGTATTATGAATGCACCAACCATGACAAATGCCGATTATTATGCTTTTGTGCTAACCATTAATGCATTAAGTGGGAGTATGAATTATGAGCTGAGAACTAAATTGGGTTTATCATATGCGCCGGGTGCAACCGTTAAAGTACAACAGATTCCATATACTTCTATGTTTGTAAGCACTACACAACCTAAAAAAGCTTTTAAAGCGATGATTTCGGTTTATAATAATATTAGGGAAGGGAAATATGGAGAGCGTTATCTTGAGGCCTTAAAAAAAGAGCATCGTGACCGCTACTACAGGCATCAGGAAAGTGCAAGTTCGATTGTGAAAGATTTAGGTGAAGCTGAAGTGCTGGGCGATTACAGTATTACGGAGAATATGGTCGCCAATTTTAACAAAGTAAGCTTGCAGGACATGAAAGATTCTTTTGCAAAGTATTTAAAAGGTGCCATTTGGATATACCTGGGCGATGAACAAGTAGGTAGAGCTGCTTTTCAGTAGCTCTTTTGGTCGTCATTTCGAGCGAAGTGCAACGCAGCCGAGAAATCTGTTAGATAGTTCTCTCCCGAACGTTCGGGACTGCACTTCAGTCGAGATGACGACTTTTTCTATTTTATTCGCACTATTTACTAATCAACAAAAATGCAACTGCAGCTAATACCGACCCGATTATTGGCCCAACAATGGGTACCCAGGCATAACTCCAGTCGCTACCTCCTTTTCCTTTCATTGGGATTAAAAAATGAATAATCCGCGGTCCTAAATCTCTTGCCGGATTTATGGCATATCCGGTGGTTCCACCTAAGGCCAAACCAATTACCCATACTAAAAATGCGACCGGAATGGCGCCCATCGAACCTAAACCGATAGGCGTGGTCACCGTTTCTTTGGTGCCCATACTGGCATCAGTAAAATAAAAGATGACAAATATTAAAACGAAAGTGCCGATAATTTCTGACAACAAATTGGACGAGATATTTCTGATGGCTGGAGCGGTTGCAAAAGGAGCAGCCTTTAAACCCTGATCATCTGTGGCATCGAAATGATCTTTGTAAATAAGCCAAACCAGAAAAGATCCAGTCATTGCACCCGCGAGTTGTGCGATAATATAAAACGGAGCCAATGCCCAGCTAAAGCCTTTTCCGATGGCAAGTCCGAGGGTTACAATTGGATTTAAGTGCGCTCCGCTGTACGGACCGGCTACCACAACCCCAACAAATACGGCAAGTGCCCAGGCGGTAGTAATGACAATCCATCCGCTATTATTTCCTTTAGTACCTTTAAGCACTACGTTAGCTACTACACCATTTCCTAAAAGAATCATTAGTGCTGTACCAATAAATTCTGCAAGATATACATTCATATAATTAAATTCTTATCCGATTAAAATTTGTTCAATTAGTCTTCTGCGTTTACTCTTGCCGCTTTTATGGCTCTATTCCAGCCCTTTATTCTTTCTGTATTATCAATTCCCTCCTCGGCAACAAAAGTCCTGTTGATTTTCCATTGCGAACGGATCTGATCGATGCTTTTCCAGAAACCTGTGGCTAATCCGGCCAGGTAAGCAGCACCAATAGCGGTCACTTCTGTTACATCTGGTCTGATTACTTTACAGTTTAACAGGTCGGCCTGAAACTGCATTAATAAATCGTTGGCTGTAGCACCACCATCTACCCTTAATTCGGCAATATTTACGCCTGCATCTGCTTCCATCGCTTTTAAAACATCCATGGTTTGATAGGCAATACTTTCCAGGGCTGCCCTGGCGATATGCGATTTGTTTGTGCCGCGGGTTAACCCGGTGATGGTCCCTCGTGCATGTTGATCCCAGTGTGGCGCACCTAAACCAGCAAAAGCAGGAACAACATAAACCCCATCGGTATCTTTTACTTTTTTAGCTAAGGTTTCTACATCTGCCGATTTGGAAATGAGTCCCATTTCATCGCGAAGCCACTGAACAACCGCGCCGCCGATAAAAATACTACCCTCCAGGGCATAGTTTACTTCTCCATTGATTTGCCAGGCGATAGTGGTTAACAGGTTGTTGGCAGAAATTTTTGGCTTCGATCCAATATTCATCAACATAAAACAGCCGGTACCGTAGGTATTTTTGACCATCCCGGTTTCGGTACACATTTGCCCGAATAAAGCTGATTGCTGATCGCCTGCTATACCTGCAATAGGAATTTTTGCGGCCAGTATACGGCCAGCGGTTTCACCATAAACCTCGCTCGACGATTTTACCTCCGGCAGCATGGCTTTTGGTATAGAAAAAAGTTCAAGCAATTCGTCATCCCAGCTTAAGGTGTGGATGTTATAGAGCATTGTTCGAGATGCATTACTGACATCGGTTACATGTTTTTCGCCTGCTGTTAGTTTCCAGATTAACCAGGTATCAATGGTTCCGAAGGCAAGTTTTCCGGCTTCAGCTTTTTCCCTTGCACCGGCAACATTTTGTAAGATCCATCTGGCTTTGGTCGCCGAAAAATAAGAATCTATAATCAGTCCGGTTTTTTCCTGTATTTTACTGGCCAGTCCTTGTGCTTTAATTTCATCGCAATAAGCAGATGTACGCCTGTCTTGCCAAACAATGGCATTGTAAATCGGTTGTCCGGTTTCTTTATCCCAAACCACAGTGGTTTCGCGCTGATTGGTAATACCGATAGAATCGATATCACCTACGGTTAAGCCTGCTTTAACAATCACTTCGGTTACAACAGCCAATTGTGTCGACCAGATTTCCATTGGATCGTGTTCTACCCAACCTGCTTTGGGATAAATCTGTGTGAATTCTCGTTGTGCAATGGCAACAATTTCGCCATTGTGATTAAAAATAATTGCTCTCGAACTTGTGGTTCCCTGATCGATAGACAAGATGTATTTACTCATAATTAGGAATTTGGTTAATTGGCTAAAGCCGATTCGGTTATTTTAGGTGTTGAATGGTAAATATAACCATCGGCTAATTTATTAAAAGTTTCGATTTGGTTAGTTTCCCAGTTTTTATCGGCAGATAATTCTTGGGCCAGGAGGGAAGCTACTCTGGGCGCCATATCTTTGGCTGCCTGCGCATTAATAAATAGTATCCTTAATCGTCTGCTTAAAATATCTTCTACCGTTTCGGCCATTTCATTTCGTGCAGACCAAATCACTTCAGCTTCAGTAAAAGGGAATGCCGGATTTAATTTATTTCCAAGGCCTGGATCTTGCACAATTAAAGCTTCAATTTTACTGCGATCAGTGCCATATATAGCTAAATGATGATCTCCGGTAGTGGTTGAACTGCCGTGTATGCTTAAATTTTGAGTTACACATGCTTTCGATTCTAAACCGCCATGGGTGATGGCTAAATCTACAGTTTCTTCTGCCATTCGGCGATAGGTCGTCCATTTCCCACCGGTAATGGTTATCAATCCCTTTGCTGAAACAATCAGTTTATGGTCTCTGCTAATTTCTTTCGTACTGTTTCCATCGCCGTTGGTAGGAGCAGCCAAAGGACGTAAACCTGAGAATACACTTAAAATATCTTTTTCCAAAGGTTTGCGGTTAAAATAACTCGCCGCAGTACTCATAATAAAATCTACTTCTTTTTTAAGTGCCCTGGGTTCTAAACTATGTTCGTCTAATGGCGTGTCTGTTGTGCCCACCAACAAATGATCGTGCCATGGAACAGCAAATAAAACACGTCCATCAGAGGTTTTGGGTATCATTAAGGCCGATTCGCTATTTAAAAAACTTTTATCTAACACCACATGTACACCCTGGCTGGGGCGCACCATTTTTTTTGAATTCGGGTTATTCATTTGAAGGATATCATCCACAAACACTCCCGTGGCATTAATCACTATTTTGCCATTATATTTTGCCGTTAAACCAGTGATGGTGTCTTCTGTTTCAATACCAGTAACCTGATCACCACTTTTTAATAAGCCGGTTACCTTTGTATAATTCAATAACGATGCACCGTTTTCAATAGCGGTTTGTGCAATGTTTATCGCTAAACGGGCATCATCAAACTTGCCGTCGTAATACCTGATGCTTCCTTTTAATCCCTTCTCCTTAATGCCAGGCATCATGGTTAGAGTTTCTTTTTTAGAGAAAAACTTAGATTTGCCAAAGCTATATTTGCCTGCTAACCAATCGTAAAGCGTAAGTCCGGTTAAATATTTTACAACAGAGAACCAATCGTAGCAGGGAATCAGAAATTCTTCTTTATTTACCAGGTGTTTCGCATTTTGTTGTAACAGGCCACGTTCTTTTAATGCATGTTTAACCAAACCGATATCACCCTGGGCAAGATAGCGCACACCACCATGTACCAGTTTAGTACTCCTGCTGGATGTTCCTTTGGCAAAATCTGATTGCTCTACGAGTAAAGTTTTAAAACCCCGGCTTGCAGCGTCTAATGCAGTGCCCAAACCTGTAGCACCTCCGCCAATAATAATGAAGTCCCAATTTATGTTTTCTGCGATATGATGCGGGTGTAATCTTTTCATTTAAATCTATAAAAATAATAAAACGAAACAATACGCAATTATAAGAAATCATAATCGAAATAATATAATATGTGTGTTAAAAATTTATTAAATATTTGTGTAAAATATTTTAAAGAATGTTTTTATTGCTAATTTGCAGCACGCTAATTAAATATACTATGATGAATTTGGCTGAGAGGCACCAGTTTATTTTAAGTCGCCTGCAACGTGATCAGTACATAAATGTAGTCGATTTATGTAAGGAATTGAAAGTATCGTCTGTAACAATAAGAAAGGACTTAAAACTACTGGAAGATAAAAGTCTTCTATTTAGAACACATGGAGGTGCTACTGTAAACAATCCATATACGGTAGATCGCCCGGTTAATGAGAAAGAGAAAATCCAATCTATTGAGAAGAATAAAATAGGTATTGCTGCTGCTGCATTGTTAAATGATAACGATTCGATTGTGATTGCATCAGGTACCACAGTCCTGTATTTTGCGAAAAATATTGTGCCTGCAACAAATTTAACAGTGGTTACGTCTGCATTAAATGTAGCACTCGAATTAATGCGCGAGCCCAGTATTGAAGTGATACAATTGGGGGGATTGCTTAGAAAAAGTTCTTCATCGGTAATGGGTGCTTATGCCGAACAAGTATTGCAGGATTTTTATTTCAATAAACTGTTTTTAGGTGTTGACGGGATTGATCTTGATTTTGGTTTAACCACTACAAATGCCATGGAGGCGCATTTAAACCGTAAAATGATCGGTGTTTCGCAAAAAACAATTGTACTGGCCGATTCTACTAAATTTGGAAAAAGAGGCTTCGGAAAAATATGCGGATTAGAAGAAATTGATCATATTATTACCGATAAAGGAATTTCTGAACAAATTGTTAAACATTTAGAGAGTTTAGGTGTTACTGTTACTATCGTATAGCGAATTCCACGCTAACGGTATATCCCAAACATTATAATTTGAACATGGAAAGAAAACGAATACACATTTTAGAGGATGATCAGGAGATCAGAAACGTTATTGAAATTCTATTAAAAGATGAGGGTTTTGAGTTACAGCTTTCATCATCATTTGCTGAGTTAAAGAAAAATATTCAGGATGCAATGCCTGATCTTTTCTTGCTGGATGTAATGTTGCCAGATGGAAACGGCGCAGAGATTTGTGAAGATTTAAAAACCGATATTTTTACTAAACACATCCCGATTATTGTAATGTCTGCGCAGAATAATAGCGAACAAAAAGCTATTGATGCATTTGCGGATGATTATATCAGTAAACCTTTTGATATTTATGATGTTTTGGCGCGTATCAATGCACAGCTAAAACGCAGTACAGAAAACAGAACAAAAGTTTAATTACAATCAGGTTAAATAAAAAAAGGGAAGTCAAAAAATGGCTTCCCTTTTTTATGAATTAAATATTTTCTTAGGTCTGCTTAACATCCTGTGCTTTGTTGAACATGACAAAACGTTTAGAATCGCCTACGCGTTGTGGTACTGTCGCGTTAGAAACAATAGCATAATCTTCGGTATGCTTGTTAATAAAAACACCTGCACCAATAATATTGTGGCCGCCAATGGTAATATCTTCTTTAACAGCGGAGTTAATACCTAAAAAGGAATTATTGCCTATAGTTACATTACCGGCTAATATATTACCAGATAACAGCACATTATTTCCTAAGGTAGAGTGGTGGCCAATCCGGGCACCGATAAGCATACAATTGTTGCCTATGGTTACAAAAGGCTGTATGTCGCAGCACTGATCAATAAAAGTATTGTGGCCAAATACCAAATCGGGCCATACATTAGCTTTCGAAGAAATATAATTTGCAAAGCTGTAACCAGTTTCACTTACCTTTTGATATACACTTTCCCTGGCACTGTTTCTACCAATGGCAATATGCATTTTATGGCTTTCTGGAGGAAAATCTTTAAGCACCTGTGCGAAGCTTAAAATGGGTAATCCCAATAGTGTATCGCCTGCAGGAGGCACATAGGCATCATCAACACAAAATGCGACAACATTATAATCACTGTCATTCATAAATGAATAACAGATAAACTCAGCCATTTTTCCAGTTCCATAAATAATAACTTTCATATTTCATTCTTTGTTTTTAGGTTAGTTACGAATTTATACATAAAACAGGCTTTTAAACCCTTTAAAAGCATACTGTACACATATTGCTAATCCAGGTTTACAGCATGCACAGTTGCGCATTTTCTTGCTTTTTACCCCGGTTTAAGGGGATATGGCTTTTATGTTAATCGTTTTATCAGGGCGAATGGCTACCGGCGAACCACTGCAGATGAAATCTCAATACGATGAAGTAAAATGTTAGTTGGCGTTCATTAAAAATATATTGTAAAATATGTTTCACAGAAAGATGCGAAGCGCAACCTGTTGGCTGCTGATGAGAGAAAAATAATCCATCAATCCACAAATTTAAGTTTGTTGATCAGCGGTTTTGCTTTGAAATTTTATAAAAATCATTTTTTACCCCCTATAAAATGTAGTATTAAACAGCTTTTTTAAATGTTAAAACATTTTCTGATGTTTTTTGAGTTTTCGCCGATAAGTTCTTATTGAAAAACAGGCTTTTTTGAGTGAAAATACGGCCAGAAGATTATACATGTTATGCGTTGTAAAATTTACAAATGATGTGCATTTTATGGGCACAGTAGCTAAAATGCTGTGCATGCTGGTCGTATTTTATACAATTTAAATACAACCCCGATCTGCCTATAAAACATTGACGCTTAATTGCATAGCTTAGTTCTCAATAAATCCAAACAAAAAACTAAACATTACTTAAGCTATGAAGAAAGTAATATTATTTATCGCAATATATACAAGCATTATCACCGGATGCGCTCCCAGAAGAGATCTTGTATACTTTAGTAACCTGGCTAAACAAACTAGCGAAGTAAAGCTTCAAGGTCAGGAAGTTAAAATTCAGCAGAACGATCTTTTAAGTGTAAGCATAAACAGCTTAAATCAAGAATCAAATGTATTATTTGCAGTTAATACCCGAAATGCAAGTGCCGACAATAATTATAAAATAGAAGGTTACCGGGTAAGTAAAGACGGAATGATTAACCTGCCCGTTGTAGGCAACGTTCGATTAGAAGGTTTAACCATTGAGCAGGCACAGGCCACCATCTCCAAAGAGTTAGATAAATACGTTAAAAAACCGGTAGTTGATGTTCAGTTAGTCAATTTTAAGGTAACAGTAATTGGCGAAGTAAACCGGCCATCAACCTTTACCGTACAGGGAGATAATATTAACCTCCTGGAAGCATTGGGGATGGCAGGCGACATGACTGTTTATGGTAAACGGGAAAATATTTTAGTGATCAGACAACAGAATGGTCAAAGGGTAATGAAAAGACTTAATCTGAATAATCAGGATGTGATGGATTCTCCATTCTTCTACCTGAAACAAAACGATGTGGTTTATGTAGAACCCGATAAATCAAAAGCAATTGAATATAGCCCGAATACACGTATAATGCCAGTGGTAATTGCTTCTATATCAGCAGTTGCGGTATTAATCACAGCAGTTCTTCGTCGATAACGTCTCTTAAAACATGATATCATGCTTAAACAAAGTATAAATGGTGGCGCAAAAGATTTTGCAGAAACTATGAACAGGTTTGCCAGAAACTGGCACTATTTCTTAATCAGTATCATTATTTCTATGGCTGCTGTATATGGCTTTCTGTACATCACCCCACCCAAATATAAAGTGAGCAGTACACTATTAATCTCTGATGATAAAAATGGTGCTGCAATGTCTAACAGTACCGCTTTCAGTGATCTTAATATGTTTCAAACGGTTAAAACGGTTGATAATGAAATTGAGATTTTACGGTCGAGAGATTTGATTTTTAAAGTATTGAAAAAACTAAACTTAGAAACAGCTTACTTTAAAAAAGAGGGGATTAGAGAAAAAGAACTTTATGGAAAAACCTCTCCGCTTGTTGTTACTGCCATCAGTTTAAAAAATGGTGCTTATGCCCGGAAAATTAATGTTTCTTATCTGGATGACATCTCGTACATCATTCAGGATAGCCTAAAGACCAATATCGTAAAGTATGGTGATACCATTAGCACTAAAAACTACGCCATTAAAATAAATAAAGGTCCGGCCTTCAAAGCCGAATTTGGTAAAATTAAACTCCAGTTTAAAAACCTGTATAAAATGACAGAGGCTTATAACCTGGTTTCGTTAAAAATAGTTCCGGTTGTTAAAGACGCCAACACCATTACCATTAGTTTGAACGATGTAGTGCCACAACGCGGAATTGACATTCTTAACGATCTGATTGAAACCTATAATATTAATAACGTTAATAATAAAAATACCATTGCCCGTAATACCATTAAATTTATCGATAACCGACTAAAATACCTCGTTGCAGATCTTTCTGGTACCGAGGAGGATGTGGAGAGCTACAAACAGCAAAACCGTGTTACCGATGTAAATATGGATGCGCAGATGAATGCTGCACGCTCAGGACAGTACAATCAGTTATTGGAAGAATCGTCGGTGCAACTGAGGTTATTGCGGTCTATCGAAAATTATTTCAGGGGCAAACAAAGCCAATACAACCTAGCTCCAAGTGCAATGGGCTTAAAAGATCCGATTTTGAATTCATTGATTTCGAAATTTAACGATCTCCAGTTGGAGCGGAACCGGATGTTGCGTACTGCGAATGCTGAAAACCCTTTGGTACTCAACCTGAACGAGCAAATAGCAACCTTAAAAACCAATATTTTAGAAAACCTATCCAGCATTAAACAAGGTTTCGTTATTGAAAGAAACAACCTGAGCTCCAATTACGCTCAATTCGATAATAAAATTAAATCTGTGCCTACCATAGAACGTGGCTTGTTAGAAAGAAGCCGTGAACAAAGCGTAAAATCAGGTTTATATAAATATTTGCTGCAAAAAAGAGAGGAAACGGCTTTATCGCTTTCAGCTACAGTGCCCACCTCGCAAGTGGTAGATAAACCGGCATACAACACTATACCGAATAGCCCTAAGCAACCACTGTTGTACCTGTGTGGATTTATTTTCGGCTTTTTTGTTCCGGCCGGAGTAATTTACGCCAAAGGATTTTTCAATAACAAAGTACAGGATGCCAGTACGATTGAGCTTACAGGTGCAAAAATGCTTGGCGAACTTTCTCATAACCTGGATAAAAGTACCATCGTGTTTCAAAAAGATAACCGTTCTACCATATCAGAATTGTTTAGGTACATCAGAATGAATTTAGGACTGATGTCTAACAATATCGAAAATAAGGTAATGCTGGTAACCTCGAGTATGAAAGGAGAGGGTAAAACATTCTTCAGCGTAAACCTGGCTACTACTTTAGGTATGCTCGATAAAAAAGTGGTTGTATTGGAGTTCGATTTAAGAAAACCTGATCTTTTGAATAAGGTGGGGTTAAAACAAACGATCGGCTTAACTGACTATTTAATTGGTGAATCTTTGTTAGATGATATTATCAAACCGACCAGTGTTTCTGACAATATTTCGGTTATTGGCTGTGGTCAATCACCTGAAAATCCTGCCGAAGTAATGATGAGTCCTAAAATGGATCTGTTATTTGATGAACTGAAAGAAAGGTTCGATTACATCATTATCGATACTTCGCCGGTTGGCCAGGTGGCCGATGCCTTTAGTTTAGCAGAATATGCCGATGTAAGCATTTACCTGGTGCGATACAATTACACCAATAAATACCAGTTGGCCATATTGAAAGATATTTGTGAAAACAATAAACTCAAAAATCCGATGGTCGTTTTTAACGATGCCAAAAGAGAAAAGAGCCAAAAATACAGCTACGGTGGTTACGGTTATGCCATGGCAAACTAAAACTACCATGTTTTAAAAGAGAATACCAATACCCTTTACCAAATAAACGTCCCCAAACGATTTAATTCTGTTTACAAACAATAAAGTGAGGATGCTTAAACTGAGCATCGTATTAAGGCATTATCAGCTTGTAAACTACTCTTAATTAGATTGCCCATTTGCCCCAAAAAGCAAAATAAGATTAAAAAATAAAATTGTCATGTAAGTGATATAGCGAAGCTGTATCCGGCCGACTAAAAGGCGCTTTAGCAGACAGTTTTAAAGATAATGCCCAATACCTGTCATGTAAGTGATATAGCGAAGCTGTATCAAATGGCCTAGAAAATAAACGATAAACTCATTAAAATAAAATGGAATCTATAATTAACATCAAGCCCTCGTTCGCAAAAAAATGGTTTGTGATTTATACCCGTCCCCGTTGGGAGAAAAAAGTTGACCGTTTGCTGCAAGAGCAAGGTTTCGAATCTTTTTGTCCTGTGCGGAATGTAGAAAATCAATGGGCCGATAGAAAGAAAATCGTTAGTCTTCCACTTTTTACCGGATATGTTTTTGTGAAAATAGATGAACGGGAAGGCTACAAAATCAGGTATACACTGGGGGTTTTAAACTTCATTAATTACATGGGGAAACCTGCAGTAGTTCGCGATAGTGAGATTGAAAAGCTGAAACACATCATGGATACCTATAACGATGTAGATGTAGTGAGTTTAACCGGTGTTTCGAAAGGAGACCGTGTTCGGATCAGTAATGGTCTTTTTCATAACCAGGAAGGAGAGGTGATCCAGATTCAAGGTAAGCACGTTTTAATGTCTTTCGATCATTTAGACTGTGCTTTAGTTACCAGAGTGCCTATAAGCAACTTAACATTAACCGTAAATACACAACAACACTATGTATAACGCTGAAGATAATCTGAAAATGGCCGTAATTGGCCTTGGCTACGTTGGCTTACCATTGGCAGTAGAATTTGCAAAAAAATACAAGGTATTTGGCTTTGATATTAACGAGACCAGGATAGCAGAATTAAAAGCCGGATACGACAATACACTGGAAGTTAACGAATCTGAATTAAATGAGGTTTTAACATTCGAATGCACAACTTTAAAAGGCTTGTACTGTACCAATGAAATCGAAAAATTACGCAGCTCGTCGGTTTACATTGTTACAGTGCCAACGCCTGTTGATAAAAACAACCGGCCAGATTTAACCCCGCTGATTAAAGCAAGTGCAGTTGTTGCTAAAGTTTTAAAGAAAGGAGATATAGTGGTTTATGAATCAACTGTATACCCTGGCGTAACTGAAGATGAATGTGTACCGATTTTAGAAAAAGGATCAGGTTTGGTTTTCAATAAGGATTTTTTTGCCGGTTATTCTCCGGAACGTATTAATCCTGGAGATAAACAACATACAGTTGCCAATATCTTAAAAATAACCTCGGGTTCTACCCCTGAAGCCGCCGAAAAAATCGATGAACTCTACCGTTCGGTCATTACAGCCGGAACTTATAAAGCTTCGTCTATTAAAGTGGCCGAAGCAGCGAAAGTAATTGAAAATGCCCAGCGCGATATCAATATTGCTTTTGTAAACGAATTGGCAATGATTTTTAACCAGATCGGTATTGATACTTCCGAAGTTTTAGCCGCAGCCGGAACCAAGTGGAATTTTCTAAATTTCAAACCAGGTTTAGTTGGCGGGCATTGTATTGGCGTAGATCCTTATTATTTGGCCCAAAAAGCACAAGAAGCGGGTTACCACCCCGAAATTATTTTAGCCGGCCGACGTGTAAACGATGGTATGGGTAAATATGTGGCCGATCAGGTCATCAAAAAAATGATTGCGCAAAACATCCACATTGTGGGCGCAGAAGTATTGGTGTTGGGCTTTACGTTTAAAGAAAACTGTCCGGATGTACGAAATACCAAAGTAATTGATATTGTAAGGCGACTGGAAGAATACAAAGTTAAAGTAACCATCCATGATCCCTGGGCAAATGCCGATCAGGCCAACCACAACTATGGTATTATCTGCGAAAATGGCTCGTCGAAAACCAGAAAGTACGATGGAATTATACTGGCCGTAGCACACGAAGCTTTCAATAATTTAAATATTACAGCATTACGTAAACCAGCCTGTGTGGTGTACGATATAAAAGCGGTATTGCCACAATCAATGGAAACGGTTCGATTGTAAGATCATGAATTTAACATATAAAGCGCGATCGGGCATTATATGGTCGATCGGACAGCAGTTTAGTGTTAAATTCATAAACCTGTTCGTTACCATCATACTGGCCCGCCTGTTAAGCCCTGCAGAATTTGGCTTAATCGCAATGCTCTCTATTTTTATCGCTGTTGGCAATTCATTAATGGATAGCGGTTTAACATCATCGCTAATCCGCACAAGAACGGCAGGACAAAAAGATTTTTCTACTATATTTTTTTTTAACCTGTTTGGAAGCATCATTGTTTATGGTGTTTTGTTCTTTACAGCACCTTTAATCGCTGATTTTTACAGACAGCCCTTACTGACCAATATTGTTAGGGTCTACGGATTAACCTTTTTAATCAATGCCTTTTTCAGCATTCAGAGTACTTTATTAACGAAGGAAATGAAATTTAAACTGCAAACGGTAATTCAGATACCAGCAGTAATACTGGGCGGTTGTTTAGGCATTTACCTGGCGAAAAAAGGTTATGGAACCTGGAGTTTGGTGTGGATGAGTTTACTGAGTGCAAGTGTTTCTACAGCATTACACTGGTTTTACTCCGATTGGCGGCCACGACTGATTTTCAATAAAAGAAGCTTCAGAAAGCATTTTCATTTTGGATACAAGATGACGCTTTCCGGTCTGCTGGATACGATTTATCAAAATTTATACACGGTTATTATAGGTCGCTTTTACGCTGCAGCTCAATTGGGCTTTTATGCCAGGGCAGATAGTTTAAGTCAGTTGCCCATTGGAATTATTTCTACAGCAATTAGTAAAGTAACCTATCCGATGTTTTCGAACATCAGCAATGACGATGTAAAACTTAAAATGGTTTACCGAAGGTTAATGCAGCAGGTATTATTCTGGAATGCACCAAGCCTGATTTTT
This sequence comes from Pedobacter sp. GW460-11-11-14-TSB4, assembly GCF_059423705.1. NCBI lineage: Bacteria > Pseudomonadati > Bacteroidota > Sphingobacteriia > Sphingobacteriales > Sphingobacteriaceae > Pedobacter > Pedobacter sp. GW460-11-11-14-TSB4. The sequence goes on along the minus strand of NZ_JBWKYI010000001.1, from coordinate 493,035 downwards.
TTGGCACTTATTGCCCAACCTTTAATTTCCTTACTGTTAACCGATAAATGGCTGCCTTCAGTACCCTATTTTCAGATTTTATGTATTGCGGGTATTCTATATCCTGTACATGCATACAACCTGAACATTTTGAAAGTTAAGGGACATAGCGGACAGTTTTTAAGATTAGAAATTATAAAAAAGGTGCTGAGTGTAGTCGGAATTATTTGTGTAATTCCATTTGGCATTATGGGGTTGTTATATTTTCAACTCTTCTTTACCGTTTTTGCCTATTATATCAATTCAACATATAGTGGCAAATTAATCAATTATCCACTTAAAGAACAACTTCAGGATATTGCACCTATTTTAATGTTATCTAGCTTATTAGGTGTAGCATGTTATTGCCTCGATACCTGGTGTTTATCGCATTACCATATTAACAATATTCTTCGCATTGCTGGCATAAGCATTATTTATGGCAGTTTTTACCTCGGCATCAGTAGCAGCATTAAAATGGCTGCACTCGTTGATTTTAAACAATTAATCCTCAAACAATGATACCTGTAACTAAACCCTTTTTGCCAAAACAGGCAGAATTTAAAAGCTATGTAAGTAGCATTTGGGCCAGACAGTGGCTCACCAATAATGGTCCTTTAGTAAATGAGCTGGAGTTAAAGTTACAGCAATACTTAGGCCTGCCGCATTTGTTATACGTAACCAATGGCACTATTGCATTACAGCTGGCCATTCAGGCTTTAGAAGTTAAAGGTGAAATTATTACCACACCATTTTCTTTCGTAGCCACCACCAGTAGTATTGTTTGGCAAGGCTGCAAGCCAGTTTTTGTGGATATAGATGAAGATACCCTCAATATAGATCCCAATAAAATTGAAGCGGCCATTACGCCTGATACCTCAGCAATTTTAGCTACACATGTTTTTGGAAATCCTTGCGATGTCGAAGCGATAGATCGTATTGCTAAAAAACACGGGCTAAAAGTAATATACGATGCTGCTCATTGTTTTGGGACAAAATATAAAGGTAAATCTATTTTCGCTTATGGCGATGTAAGCACAACAAGCTTCCATGCTACAAAACTCTTTCACACCATTGAAGGTGGGGCTGTTTTTACTCAAAATCCAGAAATTTTAAAGCGAATGGCGCTGATGCGGAATTTCGGTTATAGCGGGGTAGATACTTTTTCAGAGATCGGTACCAATGCTAAAAACTCCGAATTTCATGCCGCTATGGGCCTTTGCAATTTAAAACATATCGATCAGATTTTAAGTAAACGCAAAGAACTATCACAGCATTACGAAATGCGCCTGAATAAAATAGAAGCGCAGTTTCAGATTATCCAGGCCGATACAGATTTTAATTACGCTTACTATCCTGTAATATTCCGTTCGGAAGAAGTTATGCTCGATTGCATGAAAGAATTAGAACTGGTTCAGGTGTATTGCAGGCGATATTTTTATCCGTCTTTATCGGCTTTACCCTATATCGATAAGGTAAATATGCCTATTTGTGATTCTATTTCTAAACGCATTATGTGTTTACCGCTTTACCATACCTTAACCAGTGCTGATCAGGATTTAGTGGTCAGGATTATTTTAAGAACTCAGAATTACCGCAAAAAACAAGTGCTTAAGCTCGCTGATTATGGCAAGCTGGTTAATGGCAGCATAGGCATGGTAGTTAATGGCAACTAAATGACAGCTTCAATTATGAAACAAGATGATACAGATGTAATGGTTAGCATTTTTTGCATCACTTATAACCACAGTAAATTTATTGCAAAAGCCCTGGATGGATTTCTGATGCAGCAATGCAATTTTAATACAGAAATTATTATTGGCGATGATTGTTCTACTGATGGAACCACTGAGATTATTGACGAATATGTTGCCAAGTATCCTGGCAAAATTAAGCGCTTAAAAGCACCTAAAAATATCGGGGCCACGAAAAATGTTATTCGCGTAGCCTTAGAAACCAGAGGAAAATATGTGGCCACCTGCGATGGAGACGATTATTGGACAGACCCCTACAAGTTGCAAAAACAGGTTGATTTTTTAGAAAACAACCCTGATTATGTAATGTGCTGCCATTATACCCGCGAAATTAATTTTGATGATACAGAGCTGATTTACATGGATTTTAGCCCGGTTCCGTTACAGTATAGCTTTAACGACTTGATTGTTAATAAACAGGCTGAAACCTGTACCGCAACCATTGTTTATCGCAATATCGACGCCATTAGAAATCTGTATAAAAACGACTGGCTTTTAAAATGTTATGCCTGCGATAAGATATTGAAACTTTACTGCACCTGGGTAACAGGTAAAAAAGTATACGTTATGCCAGAAGTAATGAGCTGTTACAGGCGTCATCCCGGCGGTATCTGGAGTCCCATATCGTATGTTCCATTAAAAAAAATGCAACTGAGCGATTTCTATATCATTATTAAAATCTTCACCTATACCGGTTTGCAAAAAGCTAAACTTTTGTACTTCTACTTTAGAAGATACTTCTTTTTCGAAGTGAAATATAAAAACTTCAGAAACGCTTTCCAGACCATTAAAACGATAGTAAACTAATTCGAAATGGCTACTAAATTATGCTTCGTAATCAACAGTTTAGAAGGTGGTGGTGCTGAGCGGGTAATTAGCAATCTGGCTAATCACTTCAGCGATAAAAATTGCAGTGTTACCATGATTTGTCTCAATACAGCAGAAGTTAGGTATGAAATAAATAAAAAAGTTAAAATCGTAAACCTGGTGGAGCGAAAAGGTCGTCATAATCTTTTCAACAGACTTAAATATGCTTACCTGACTTTTTACCGGTTACTCACGGTATTAAAGAAAGAAAAGCCAGTTTGTACCATTTGTTTTATGACATCTGCAAACATTTGGGCAGGTTTATGTTGTGTGATTTTAGGCTTACCCTATCTGGTTTCGGAAAGAACAGCGCCGGTTTACACCTTAGATCAATACAATAGATTATTGCAGTGGATGGTGTTTCATATTTATAGAAAATCAAAAGCCATTGTATTGCCCGCATTTGAGATGTTTAAAGGATTTAAAAGAATTAAACAGTTCGAAACGCTGTATAATTTTAAAACCATACACAATCCCATTCATCACTTTTCTCATGCGAATACAGGCGCTGTTAACAGTAAACGATTTATTCTCTCTGTTGGGAGGTTATGTTATGAAAAAGGCTTCGATAACCTTATAGAAGCCTATAGCAAACTGGAATTGACTGATGTTGATCTTTTAATCTCCGGAGAAGGACCGGATAGAGCAAGTCTTGAAAAACAGATCGCCGATTTAAACTTAAAAAACAAAGTCAAGCTGATTGGTTTTAAATCAAACCTGCAGGATTATTATGCACAGGCTGAAGTTTTTGTGCTTTCATCCAGGAGCGAAGGTTATCCTAATGTACTGGTAGAAGCCATGGGAATGGGCTGTGCCTGTGTAGCCATGGACTGTGAGTTTGGTCCTTCAGAGATTATCAAACACGGAATTAACGGACTTCTGGTTGACAAAGAAGATATAGTTGGACTTTCATTGTCTATCGATAAAATGCTTAATAACAGTTTTTTAAGAAGTGAATTTTCAGAAAAAGCAAAATCGATCAACGAAACAAATTCTATTGAACGCATTTCTGCCAACTGGGAGCAACTCATCATGTCATGACAAAAAAAATAATGTTTCTTTTTTTGTTGTTTGCCTACGTTTACGCAACAACATTCAATATCTTCATGACTGGGGTTTTCAGAATTCCGGCACCAATGGTTTTCCTGGCGCCGTTAATCTATTTCTACCGGACAGAAGAAACCGGCTTTCTATATGGCAAAGAGTTATTTATTTTCTTTATTGCTGCACTGTTTTTTTATCTCATAGGTCAGGAAGATGTTACCGGTTTTTTTGCCCTGTTAATTGTTGCGACCTGTTTTGCCTTGTTATTCAACTATGTTATCGGCACTAATTTAAAGCGAATGAACATCGCTGTCGGGTTTTTCTTCGGCTTGTTGCTGCTTTCAGGAATCATCATGTTTATCGATCACCAGATCAACATGGCACCTATACGCTCGCTTTTGGTGCAGGAAGATGTATTGCAGGCACCAGCTGGCATATCGACCACAATTTTTACATTCGGTTACCAGATGGCTGCTTTAACACCATTTCTGGTTATCAATGCTATACTATTTAAAAGAAGCTGGCTAATTAACCTTCTCTTATTTGGATTATCGCTCTCTCTTATTTTCTTTGGTATGCAAAGATCGGTTCTGGTGGCTTTTGCAGTAGTAACCGGATTATTTTTCCTCAGTTATTATAAAGCCAAATCAATTTTAATATTCGGTGTGTTTTGTGCCATATTTTTTATTGCTCAAAGCTCGATTGAACAATTTTCTGAAGGTAAAAAGCAACAGAATATTTTAAATAAGAGCGCTGAAAATGCTAAGGGTAAAGAAGAACGTGGTGACTTGATGGGAGAGAACATCCAGATTATAACCGAGTATCCTTTTGGCTTACTGTTTTATGGGAAAACCTGGAATGATGTGGTACAGCACAACTTTGTTTATAAAAAAGGACCCATCGTAATTACCTCTCATAATGCTTATTTAATGTTTATTACCTATTTAGGCCCTTTGCTGGGCTTTATTTTACTCGTGTTGTTATATCGAAAAGTAGGGAAGATTATTTTTTATGCCTTTCTCCATATCAAAGATAAGAAGAATGCACTGCTGGTCTGTTTAAGCTGCTCTTTTCTGGCCATTTCCATCAATTCCTTTTTTCATAACGAATGGCTCCTGGCTACAAGCGGTCCTACCTTGTTCCTCTACTTTGCCATTTTACAACTTTCCAAAATCAAAATGGAAGATCCCATTCTGGTTGAATACAATTAACAGTTCTGGTTATCCCAAAGCTACAGGTTATTAAATTCTCACAATTAAATTGACGAATATGAACATTCCATTTTCACCACCGTTTATCGATCAATCTGTGGTTGATCAGGTATTAGATACCCTTAACAATAAGTGGATCACCACTGGGCCTAAAGTGAAAGCCCTTGAGCAAGAAATTAAAAGCATCACCGGAACAAAAGAAGTGGTTTGTGTAAACTCATGGACATCAGGCGCTATTTTAATGTTAAAGTGGTTTGGCGTTAAAGCTGGTGATGAAGTAATTATTCCAGCCTATACGTACAGCGCTACTGCTTTGGCGGTTCTTCATTGCGGTGCCGTACCTGTTATGGTTGATATCTTAGATGATTTTAACATCGATCCGGATAAGGTTAAAGCCGCAATTACCACTAAAACAAAAGCCATCATTGCCGTAGATATTGCTGGATGGCCTTGTGATTATACTGCTTTAAAAGAGTTGATTACAGATCATAAAGTGCAGAAAAAGTTTAAGTGCGAATCAGATAAACAATCGATCTTAAAAAGAATCCTGCTCATCTCTGATGCGGCCCATTCAATTGGTAGTTTATTTCACGATGAACCTGCTGCTCTAAAATGTGATGTGACGATATTTTCTTTTCATGCGGTTAAAAATATCACGACAGCAGAAGGTGGTGCGATATGTTTAAATCTTCCATATCCATTTGATTCAGAGGCAGAATACAGTTATTTAAAAATGTATACGCTCAATGGACAAAATAAAGATGCACTTGCAAAATCAAGAGGTGGCGGCTGGCGTTACGATATTTTATTCCAGGGATTAAAAATTAATATGCCCGATATATGCGCAGCCATTGGTCTGGCGCAGATCAGAAAGTACAATCATGAACTTTTACCCCAAAGGAAAAAAATTGCCCTTCAATATTGTGATGGTTTTCAGCATGAGGATTGGTTTGTTGCCCCACCTTTGGTAAGTACACAAAGAGAATCGTGCTATCATCTTTTTCCGATGCGGGTTAAGGGACTCACTGAAGAACAAAGAGATCAGGTTATTGACGACCTGGCATCCTTGGGTATCGCCAGTAATGTACACTTCATTCCAATGCCCATGCTTACCCTCTTTAAAAACCTGGGTTATAAAATTGAAGATTACCCAATGGCTTATCAGAATTATGCAAACGAAATTTCATTGCCGATTTACCCGCAATTAACGGAAACAGAGATAGAGTTCATTATCAATTCGGTGATCAGCTGTGTGAATATACAATTGAATAACCGCATCAAAACAATGGAAGAAACTTTTATTGTACACAAACAAATGGCAGTAGCATCATGAAAAAAAATAAAAAAAGAGTGTTCGACGTGGTACTCGCAAGTTTGTGCCTAATCCTTTTTAGTCCGCTTTTAATCCTGATTGCGATTTTGGTTAAACTCGATTCTAAAGGGCCGGTCATCTTTAAACAGATCAGGGTGGGGCGAAATATGAAAGATTTTCACCTGGTAAAATTCAGAACCATGTGTGTAACGCAGAGTAACCACAGTTTGCTCACCATCGGGAACCACGATAACCGAATTACCAGACTGGGTTATTGGTTAAGGAAATACAAACTGGATGAACTGCCTCAGTTATTAAACGTTTTAAAAGGGCAAATGAGTTTTGTAGGGCCTAGGCCTGAAGTTAGAAAATACGTAAACCTGTATAATGACGAACAACGTTATGTTTTATCGGTTAAACCTGGTATTACTGATTGGGCTTCAGTAGAGTTTTGTAACGAGAACGAACTTCTTAAACATGCTGAAGATCCTGAAAGTTATTATGTGGAACGCATTATTCCCGCAAAAATAAAACAGAACATGAGGTATATCAACCATAATGATATCCTAACCGATTTCAAAATTATTTGGTTAACGATTAACAGAATTGTCATCAACTAAAATAACATGTACGCTCCTCAAATAACTATAAAAGAAGAAGTTAATCTTAAAAAGAAAGTTTTCTTTGTACTTAGCTCATTAACTTCAGGAGGCTCAGAACGGGTGTTCTGGAACCTGGCTCAGGGATTTAATAAAGATAAGTTTGATGTGACCATTGTGATTTTAGATTCAACCGTGAATTGTTTCTCCATGGACTTGCCTGGCGTCCGTTTTATCGACCTGAAAACCAAAAAAGCATCAAAATCTTTTTTCGCGCTTTATAGCCTGTTAAAAAAGGAAGCACCTTATGCTGTTTTTTCCACTACCGATCACATTAATATTTTGGTCTCGCTAGTAGGGCGGTTTTTAAAAATTCCGATGCTTATTGCAAGGGCTTCCAATATTCCACACGAACAAAGATTGTTTGAAGGATTTAAATCGAGGTTTTACGAACTTTTTGCCAGCGCAAGTTACCGAGGTTACAAACAGATCGTTTGCCAGTCGGAAGAAATGAAACAATCATTGATCGATACTTATAATGTCAATCATGAACTGATCAGGGTAATTGCCAATCCGGTATTGAAAACCAATAAGTTAAAGGAAGATAAAACACCTGATAAAATTTATCGGTTACTAGTTGTCGCCCGTTTTGCACTGGAAAAAGGCTTGGAAAGGCTGGTTGATATTATGGCACATTTGCCTGAAAACTATCACCTCGATTTTGTGGGCACGGGGGTACTGAAAGAACAGATAAATACCAAAATTAAAAACCTTGGACTCGATCACAGGCTTAAAATTTTAGGGGAAATTAAAAACATCCACGAAGTAATGGTTCAGCACGATTTAATGGTGCTGAGTTCTTACACCGAAGGTTTCCCGAATGTGGTTTTAGAAGCACTTACGGTAGGCTTACCGGTTGTAACCTTCAAAGTGAGCGGAATCCCGGGATTAATTATCGACGGTTTTAACGGTTTTGTTTTAGAACAGGGTGATTTGGCAGGCTTTAGGCGCCGAATTATCCAGGCCTGTACCCAAGGCCAATGGAACCCGGCAGAAATCAGAAGAAATGTATATCAGAAATGTGCGCTCGATAAAATCAGTGCCCAATATGAAGAATTAATCAGTTAATCATCTAAAATATTATCGCTATGTGTGGAATATACGGCACAACCATACCTTACTCAGACGGAATTGTCCGCGAGAAAATGGCAAGAATCAGTTTTCGGGGTCCGGATTATACCGGCGTTCAACGTTACGATCAGGTTATTTTTGCGCACAATAGATTGGCCATTATCGATCTCGATGCCCGTTCTAATCAACCCTTTTCGTATATGCACCTCCATATTGTTTTTAACGGAGAAATATACAATTACAAGGACATTAGAAGGGAGCTGGAACGGAAAAACTACCAGTTTAACACCAGTTCTGATACCGAAGTCATATGTGCAGCTTATCTGGAATATGGTGCCGGTTGTTTAACCCGTTTTAACGGGATGTTTGCTTTTGTAATTTATGATACCCGTAAAAATGAACTGTTTGGTGCAAGAGACCGCTTTGGCAAAAAACCTTTCTATTATGCCCACGATCATTCATCGTTCGAATTTGCAAGTCAACCTTCACAAATCAATATAGATAGGGGCCTTAGTGTTAATGAGGAAGCCATTAATCAATATTTGATTTGGGGTTATGTGCCAGAGCCACAGTCTATTTATGCAGAGGTGAAACAGTTACCTGCAGCCCACTATTTTAAATACGATCTTAAATCCCATAAGCTTAAAATTACCGAATACTGGACTTTAGATTATGGCTGGAAGAACAAGTTTGAGGGCAGTTACGAAGAAGCTAAAGAAGCTTTAGCACTTATTTTGGCCGATGCGGTTAAAATCAGGATGAATGCCGATGTACCACTGGGCGTATTTTTGTCAGGTGGTATTGATTCTTCGTTAATTGCTGCTTTAGCCACAAAAGAAATCGACCATGTTAAAACGTTCTCTATAAAATTTAATGAGAAAGGTTTTGATGAAAGTGCTTATGCCAGTCAGGTAGCTAAACATTTGGGTACCGATCATTATACTATTGAGTGTAATTACAATGACGGTATTGAGTTAATTGAAAACTTTAACCGTTTTTATGATGAGCCCTTTGCCGATTCGAGTGCTATACCCACTATGTTGCTCAGTAAAAATACCAGAAAGCACGTAACTGTTGCATTGAGTGGTGATGCGGGCGACGAAGCTTTTTTAGGTTATCACCGTTACAAATGGATTAAACAGGTAAACAGTTTGTTTTACGCGCCACATGGCGTTAGAAAAGCACTGGCAGGCTTGATTAACCAATCGCCAAGTTACCGCCATAAATTGATTGCCATGGGCATTTCTATGGAAGACGTAGAAAAACTATATGTCAAGATGTTTGGTAATATGGAAAACTCCTGGGTAAAACAACCCGATTTGGCGAAGTATAACCCATTGATGCATATTTTAGCCAATCCGTCTAAGCCTTTATTAGAACGCATTTCTGATTTTGATATCAAAACCTATTTAAATGGCGACATCAATACAAAGGTCGATCGCGCATCGATGGCCTTTTCGCTGGAATCGCGCTCGCCTTTAATGGATTATCGGGTAATGGAATTTTCGAGAAGCCTGCCCACAGCGTTTAAATATACCAACGGAAACCAAAAACGGATATTAAAAGATTTATTGTTCGACCACGTTCCGGCGCATATGTTCGACCGGCCAAAGGCCGGTTTTACCATGCCATTTCAGCATTGGTTCAGAAATGAGTTAAAAGATTATGTGATGGACAATTTATCTGCCGATAATCTGAAAAACATTCCAGGCATTCATTTGAAAAGAACACAGGAAATTATTAATGAGCATATGACCGGAAAGTGGAACAGGTATCCACAGATCTGGAAATTGCTGGTGCTCTCTCAATGGTTAATTAAAAATAAATCAACGACACATAAAGTTTCATTAGTAGCCTAACAGGATGAATGCAACAGTTAACCTCTTTAATAAAATATTTACCGCCGATAAATGGAACATTGGTTTCGTTTATCAAACACGGGAAGAGCTGATCAGTACAAAAAAACTTGGTGCGGCCATAAACTGGTTGCAGGAAGATAACATCGATTATGCAGCTGATCCTTTTGTGGTGAATGTAAATAATGCACCAAGAATTTATTACGAAGAACTGGATTTTTGGAAGGGGAAAGGCGAGATTATGATGATGGATGGATTCGACTTCAAAAACAAGAAGAAAGTGCAGGGCATTAAACCAGAAGCAATCCATTTATCTTATCCTTATCTTATTGAAGAAAATGGTGGTTTATACTGCATTCCGGAAACATCAGAAGCAAAAGAAATATCACTTTATCAGGTAGATCAGGAGCATCCAAGTCAGTTAACCAAAATAAAAGTATTGGTGAGCGGAAAGGCTTTTGTAGACAGTTCGATTATTTATCACGAAAATAAATACTGGCTTTTTACCAGTGTATCCGGAGATCATGATCACCTCTACATTTACCATTCAAAAACTTTAGATGGTCAGTATACCGGGCATTATCAGAACCCTGTTCCTGTAGAAAAAGAATTTTGCAGGGCTGCAGGGAGTTTATTTAAAGTGGGTCAATCGCTGTATCGGCCAACACAAAACCCCATTAACCGTTATGGTGGTTCAATTATCATTAACGAAATTGAAACACTCAGCGAAAAAGAATTTAAAACCACCAATAAATTCGAAATATTACCCGATAAACCGTACAGCAGAGGACTCCATAACATCAGTTTCGCTAAAAACATTATTGTAATAGATGGCAAGCGGAAAGTATTAAGCCTGATGATGCCATTCAAAAAAATAGTTCGAAATCTTAAAAGATAAATCACCATTCGAAATGAGCATAACCAACAAAAAAATGATTTTCATTTCGTTAACCGATGCCCCAAATGGCGCTGAAAATGTGCTGCTGATGATGGCGACTGCTGTTAATGGCGAAATATACTTTTTAAAAAAACATGCTTTTACCGGACTTAAAATTTCTGAAGGCATTTCTAAAAGATACCTGTCTAGGAAAACAATTTTCTGGGGTTTTGTAAAACTGATACCGCTACTCCGGAAATATAAAAAGGAAGATGTGATCATGAGTACACACCCGTATCTAAATGCTTTTTTGGGCTTTTTGAAACGTATAGGTTACCTCAGATCTAAATTAATTGTACGCGAATGTACTTCTGTTTTTACCCGTTTCAGCGGAATTAAAAAACGCATTTATCAGCTCATTTACCGCATGGGTTATCCGGCTGTAGATTTAGTGGTTTGCCAAACCGCTTTAATGAAAACACAGTTGTTTGATCATAACCGGTTTTTATCGGAGCAAAATATATTGGTTCAACCCAATCCCATTGATTTTAATAAGATCATTGCTAAATCTGCTCAGCCTTTAATTAATGGCGATGCCAAACTCGATTTTATCTGCTCCGCAGGAAGGTTAATCCCTGAAAAAGGATTTCCGGTTCTGATTAAAGCTTTTAAACTGCTTCAGCAGGAGCATCCGAAACTAAAATTGCTCGTGCTGGGAGAGGGAAAAGAAAGAACGTTATTGAGCAGTATGATTCAGGAGAACAATTTAAGCGATTCTGTTTTCTTAAAGGGACAGATAGATAATCCGGCTCCATATTTTAAACAGGCAAAACTTTGCGTGGTATCCTCGATAAAGGAGGGTTTCCCGAATGTACTGTTAGAAATGATGTCGGTAAACAACGCAGTAGTATCTACACTTTGCGCAGGTGGTATTAGCGAAATTCCGGCTATCGCCACAGTTGAAGTCAACAATGTAGAAGCCCTTGCCGAGGCGATGCGCAAAAAATTAAAGCAAAACCAGCATCAGGCTTCTGAAACTGCGATGCAATATTTATATAACCGCAGACCAGAAATATTTGCCCAATCTATTTTAAGCGCTTTACAGCGCCAAAACTAAGCCTAAAATATAAACAAACTTTTACCGCATAACTAATGGGATGCTTTGCTGTATCCTAAAAACAAACAAGCAAGCCTTTTCGGGGCGATTTTTAACTGTTTCTCAAACTTAAATTTTATGAAAATTTTAATTACCGGTACAGCCGGATTTATTGGTTTCCATTTAGCAAAACGCTTATTGGAAAGAGGAGATGTTGTTGTTGGCATTGATAACATCAACGATTACTACGATGTAAACCTAAAACACGCCCGTTTGGCTCAAACTGGTATTAACCATGCCGATTTGGTTTATGGTGTTCCTCAGGTAAGTGATAAATATGATAATTATACTTTCATTAAGTTGGATATCTGTGATAAAGAAAGTTTAGAAAATTGTTTCAAAACTTACCAATTCGATGCGGTTTGCAATTTGGCTGCGCAGGCAGGGGTGCGATACAGCTTAACTAATCCAGATGCTTACATAGAAGCCAACATTAAAGGCTTTTTAAATATCCTGGAGTGCAGCCGCCATTTTAAAGTTGGCCATTTATTGTATGCCAGCTCCTCGAGTGTTTATGGGTTAAATAAAAAAATGCCATTTTCTGCACACGATAATGTAGATCATCCGGTTTCATTATATGCTGCTTCGAAAAAAAGTAACGAATTAATGGCTCATGCTTATAGCCATTTATTTAATTTACCAACTACAGGTTTACGTTTCTTTACAGTTTATGGTCCATGGGGCCGCCCAGATATGGCCTTGTTCTTATTTACAAAAGCAATTTTAGAAGGCAAACCTATTGAAGTTTTTAATAACGGAGAAATGAAAAGAGATTTTACCTATGTAGATGATATTATTGAAGGTATTGTTAGGGTATTTGATCAGCCGGCACAGGCCAATCCAAACTGGAATAACCAAAATCCTGATCCTGCTACATCTGCAGCACCTTTTGCCGTGTTTAATATTGGCAGAGGCGCACCAGTAAACCTGTTGGATTTTGTAGAGGAAATTGAAAAAGAAACAGGATTAACGGCAAAAAAAATATTTATGCCCATGCAAGATGGTGATGTAGCAGAAACATCAGCAGATATAGATGATTTAAAAAACCTGTTAAATTATGAACCTGCTGTTTCTGTGCAAAAAGGTGTAAAGAATTTTGTGAACTGGTTTACAACATTTTACCACCCAAATTTACAGTTGGTTTCTAAAACAGCTGATATTACCATTTAGTTTGTCATCACTGTGTAAACTAGTTGTATTATAAGTTTTATTTACCTGAATTATTAAACTGTCATTTTACTATCTGTAAGCAATTGGTTTACAGTATAAATAATACCGAATATTAAGCCTATTATTTAATTATCAGCGTTTTAACTGCATTTTATTAAATGTACTCATTTATCGCATATAGCGTTAAGTTGTAAATTTAAAAAAAATAAAAAATGCAGAGAACGACAAAATTGTTTAAAAAAGTGAGTTTAATTGGTTTAATGTTAACGACGATTATTTTCTTTAGTAATTGTAAAAAAAGTGTAAAGGCTGATGATGCATTGGCCGACAGTACAGAATTGTTTTCAGGCGATTCAACATCAGTATTAGCCGCCACCAGTGGCAGTACTGGTAAATTAAGCCTTTCAGGAGTAAAATCTGAGGGAGGTTATGCTTATAAAATTTCACAATCAATTTCAGGCGGCGACAATTCTACTTCAAAAGAGCAATCGATTTTAAGGTTATTTGAAGACGGAGTAGAAATTGGTCCTGCCCATAGTTTACACGATGATATCAGGAATTTAGGAAAAGGCAGGTTTAGCCATTGGGGTAGTACAGTAATATTTTCAGCATCTGACAATACCGACCCAAGAACCAATGGCCGTTCATATACTTATTTAATGGGCGGTACAAGTGCTGCTTTACCACCGGCAGAAACGGTAACTCCTCCTCCAACAAATACAACTATTAATGCAGCCTTAGTAGGTTATGCTTTGGTAAATGGTAAAACAACAGGTGGCCAGGGTGGTGTTGAAACTACGGTAACCACGCTTGACCAGTTAAAAGCTGCCGTTGGTGATAACGTTACACGTACTATTTATGTGAGCGGTACCATTAAAGGTGCTGGTAAAGATATCGTATATGTAAAATCAAATAAATCTATTATTGGCAGATCTGGTGCTGTTATCGAAGGTGTGAATTTATTCATTTACACAGTAAGTAACATCATCATCCAGAACATTACCTTTAAAAATTACGTAGAACAGGCAGCCGTGCAAATTAAAGATGCTGCTCACCACGTTTGGGTTGACCATTGCGATTTCTCTACAGACCGTAGCCATGGCTGGGAATATTGGGGTAAAGATATTTGCATTACCAGAGAATCTGATTATGTAACGGTTTCCTGGAGCAAATTTCACGATACCAATTTATCGGTGCTAATTAGTGGAGGTATCGAAGGTCACGAAGCTGATAAAGGTAAATTACACGTAACGATGCACCATAACATGTGGTACAACATTACAGAGAGAGAGCCATCAATGAACTATGGTAGTGTGCACATGTTTAACAACTATCACCTTAACAACTCTGGTTACTCTATCGGTACAAGAGCAGGTGGTATAGTAAGAACAGATAATGAGTATTTCTCAAATTGTGTTAAACCATTAACTACAAAAGTGGCAAGTGATCCGGAAGGATATTTTAGCGGTATTACCACCAACATTTACGATAAATGTGGTGCAAACAATATAACGACGGCAGTTTCTACCTGGGTTCCAGAGTATGATTACAAATCATTCCTTAACGATGCAGCAAGTGTGCCTGCTATTGTTACGGCAAATGCTGGTGCCAGATAGGTAAACCAAAACCTTCATATTTTTTCTGCAATAAGCCACCTGGATAGGTGGCTTTGCAGTTTAAATTAAAATTTTGACATGATGAATATAACTAGGAAAAAGATTTTTATCGTCTGCGACTCTTCCAGATCTCTGCTCGATTTCAGAGGGAAGCTGATCGAAAAGATGCAACAACATAACCAGGTTTATGTGTTTACGCCAAAAATTGAACAAGAATCGGTTCGGAGTAAACTGAAAGCGCTAAATGTAATTACCTACGAAAGTAAATTAGATGGCAGTAACGTTTCTATCTTATCCGATTTAAGGTTTATCTTTTCGCTGTATAAACTCATCAAACAAATTAAACCTGACATTTTTTTTCCTTACACCTTTAAACCTGTTATTTATGGTTCTTTCCTGGCTAAAATATGTAAGGTTAAATTAATAGCCCCCATGCTTACCGGATTAGGGTATAACTTTACCGATAACGCCTCCAGTAATAAACTCATTGTTAAAATAACGAGGTTGTTATTAAAGCTGAGTCTGAAACCCAATCCGCATTTAAATATTATTTTTCAGAACAAAGACGATTCTCAACGTTTAGTTGATCTGAAAATCCTGAATAAAAAACACCAGGTTTATGTGGTCAACGGATCAGGAGTAGATCTAAGCCACTATCACTATTCCAAACCCAGTACTTCGCCCATAACTTTTTTAATGGTGTCGAGGCTCATCAATGCAAAAGGCATCAAAGAATATTATGATGCAGCTAAACAGCTCAAACAGCGGTTTCCACAAGCCGTTTTTAAACTGATTGGACCATATGGTCCTAATATCGATGCTATAGCACCCGATTTATATCAAAAAATTGCTGATGGCGATACCATTCAATATATGGGGCAGGTTGATGATGTGCGGCCAGATATTGAACGCTCTTCGGTCATGGTGCTTCCTTCTTATTACGGGGAAGGCGTTCCACGATGTGTACTCGAAGGAATGGCTATTGGAAGGGCAGTAATTACCTGCGACTCTGTAGGCTGCCGGGAAACCATTAATAACGACCCTGAGCAAGCCAATGGATTTCTTATTCCGGTAAAAGATGCGGGTGCACTGGCCAATAAAATGGAATATTTTATTAATAACAGCGAAGATATTATTGCCTTTGGAAACAAAGGACACGAATTTGCAAAAACAAAATTTGATGTGAATATCGTAAATGCAGAACTCTTTAAGATTATGCATTTACAGGCTTAACCACCCTTTGCACATCAAGAACTAACCAAATAAATAAATTAAACTAAACCTAAAATTGTGAACAATACATTTATTTACAAACGAGCCACTTTAGCCGACTTTAGGGAAGCTATAGAGGAGTATGGATGGGTTGTATATGAAAAGGCAATCAATCAGAAATTAATTTCAGAAATAACCACAGGTTTCGAAACTTCATATCTTTTGAGAAGGGAAATACAGGTTTTAAATGGAATTGATGAAAATATGGAAGGAACATTACATCATTTGCTGGAGAAAGATAATTTCGCTATCGAGCTTTTGAGTAAGTTGTACTGCCACAGGGAAATCCGCGATTTTTTGGGCGGAAACTATATCCTTAATGGAATAAACGGCGTAATTAACACCAAAAAGACCAAATCTTACATCCAGAATATCCATCGCGATGTACGTACATTTTCCGCTGAATCTAAATTTATGATCCAGATGATTATCGTACTCGATGATTTTACCATATTTAATGGCGCCACACATTTTTTGTCGGGCTCTCATAAACTGGATATTAAACCCGAAGAAAAACATTTTAAAGCTTTTGCTAAACAAGCCATTGCCAAAAAAGGAAGCATTATCTTATTCGATTCCAATATCTGGCATGCAGGTGGTATCAATTTCACCCGAAAACAGCGTAGGGCCTTAACCTTAGGTTTTACCAAACCTTACATTAAGCAACAATTCGATTATCCCAGATTTTTAGGATATGAATTCGGCGAAAAAATAGATAACGATTTAAGACAGATTATCGGTTATAATGCAAGGGTGCCGGCCAGTTTACAGGAATATTACAGGCCTGTGGAAAACAGGATGTATAAAGCGGATCAAGGCTAACAGATAAAACGATGGAAACAGGAACGCACTCACCCAAAACCATTGGTGGCTACATACCGCTCGAATTATCAAAAGGCGAGCTTTATTATCCTGATTTAATTGCACTCAATACAGGCAGAAATGCACTGGAGTATGTGTTAAGGATAAGAAAATATACCACCATATACCTTCCATATTATACGTGCGAGGTTTTGTTAGAACCGCTCAGAAAACTAAATGTACATTATCACTTTTATCATATAGACGAGGATTTAGACCCAATTATAGATTTTGAAATAGGCGAACGTTGTTGCCTGCTTTACACCAATTACTTTGGCCTTAAAACAGAAACCATTAAAAAATTAGCCAAAGAAATCAGGAATCTGATTGTCGATAATGCACAGGCATTTTTTTGTAAACCGATTAATAACTGCGATACCTTCTATTCCTGCCGGAAATTTTTCGGTGTACCCGATGGTGCTTATCTTAATATCTCTACCACATTGGGTTTAAATTTAAAACAGGACCAATCAACAGATCGGTTCTCGCACCTGATTAAAAGTATCGATATCAATATTGAAGAAGGTTATACCGATTATATAGAAAATAATAAACAGCTGTGCAATAACGAAATCAAAAAGATGTCGCTATTAACAGAAAGCATTCTTTCAGGTATAAACTACGATGAGTGCGCCAATAGCAGAAGAACAAACTTTGCTTACCTGGACGAACAATTGGGACAGGAAAATCTTTTGAGGTTAAACTTTTCGGCAGAAGATGTGCCAATGGTTTACCCGCTTTTGGTGGAAGATCCATCTGTTAAACAACAGCTCATCAATCAAAAAATATTCGTGGCCACCTATTGGCCTAATGTTTACGAATGGGCGCATGCAGATAGTTATGAATACTTTCTGACTAAACATCTTGTTTCATTACCAATCGATCATCGCTATAGCATAGCCGATATGAAAGTAATTGTTAAAGCTTTAAAACCGCTCATATGAATACTCAAATTTATTTAAGGCCATTAGAATTAAAGGATGCTGATGTGTCTTACAAGTGGAGAAACGATCCTGAAGTATGGTCGTATACCAAATTTGTGTTAAAAGATCCCATCACAGCCGAAATCGAAAAACAATGGTTGTTAAATAAACTCAATCTGGCTAATGAAAAACGTTTTGCCATCTGCGTAAAAAACACGAATGAATATATTGGCAATATTCAGCTGCTTGATATCGACAACGAAAGTGCAGAATTTCACCTCTTTATTGGGGAAAAGAAATACTGGGGAAAGGGGATAGGTTATAATGCCTCTTTAATGTTATTAAAATATGCTTTTTATAACCTTAATCTTAAACACATCTTTTTAGAAGTACATTCAGATAACCTTGCTGCTTATTCCATTTATAAAAAAGTAGGCTTTCAACGCGTTTCGCAACAAGAGGATTTTATTAAAATGGTAATTAACTCTTCTGTTTTACTTGCTGCAAATTGACCTGTTTACTTTAAATCTACCCTAATTTAATAGCTCAAAATGAGAAAAATAATTACAATTGATGATAAACAAGAATGGTCTGCATATGTAAAGCGCGCTTTGCATTACGATTTTTATCACACCTGGTATTACCATTCACTAGATAAAAGTGGTTTACCCATGTTGTTTGTGTATGAGGAAGGCGAAAATTACATTGCCTTTCCGCTTTTGAAGCGAAATATCCCCGGTTCCGACTTTTTCGATTTTACATCGGTTTATGGATATACAGGGCCCATTTCGAACATGGATTTTAATGCGCTGGATGATACTTTCATGGAGAATTTTAAAAGTACATTCATTGCGTTTCTAGAAACCGGTCAAAATGTAACTGTGTTTTCCAGGTTGCATCCCTTTTTTAACCAGGAAAGGTTAATGGAGAAGTTTTCAGGCGTACATGCTAATGGAAAAACAGTAGCCATTGATTTAACCACAACCATTGAGAGCCAGCGGGCCGGTTACAGGAAAAGCGTAAAAGAAAAAATCAGGCGATTGCGAAAGCGCGATTATGAAGTCAGGATTTCTACTGATATTAACGATGCCAGTATATTTTCTGAAATATATACCGAAAACATGATTCGCATAGGTGCTAAAGACCATTATCTTTTTAATAATGCCTATTTCGTTGCGCTACTTTCTTCTGATGAATTTGATAGCAAGCTTTTTTTGGTGTATAAAGATGGAATAGCCATATCAGGCGCCATTGTTGTTTGCACAAAAGAAATTATGCAGGTACATCTTTTGGCCACCAGGACCACCTACCTGTTCGAATCGCCAGCCAAATTATTAACTGATGAAATTACGGTAATTGGCAGGCAACTGGGGTATAAATATTTTAACCTCGGCGGTGGTGTTAATTTTAAAGAAGATAATCTTTTCGGTTGGAAAATGGGTTTCTCTAATTTATGCTTCGAATTTAATAGCTGGCGATACATTGCCAATAACGAATTATACCATACACTTTTAAACGAAAGATCACTTGATCCCTTTTCAAATATTGATTTTTTTCCCCTCTACCGTAGTCCTGTAATTGCTTCATAATTAATTGTTATTTCTTTTTTAAAAAATGGATATGCTGATTGAAAATAATGCTACAGGCACTACTTTGCAATTAACTTTAAAACAAAAAGATGATTGGGTAAAGTATATTAGCCTGGCTGCCGATTATGATTTTTATCATACCTGGCATTACCATGCTATGGCAACCAATGGGACGCCTATTTTATTTGTGTATTGCGAAGGCCTTAATTTTATCGCTATACCTCTATTATCACGCGCAATACAGGATACCCCATATTACGATTTGCATTGCGTTTATGGTTATTCGGGCCCGGTTTCAAACCTGAAGTTTACCGATATGAGCGACAGCTTGAAAACGAATTTTCTTAGCGCTTTTACGGCCTTTTTACAAAAGGGGAGTTATGTTTCTGTTTTTTGCAGGCTTCATCCTTTTTTCGATCAGAATATACTGTTGCAAAAGGCCGATGGCATCTATGAAAATGGCAAAACGATTGCCATTAACTTACAGCAAAGTATAGAAGAACAACGGAAACAGTACCGGCAAACCACGAGAGATAGCATCAAAAAGTGTAGAAGGTTTGGTTATGTTGCTGTGGAAACTACTGCTCAGGAAGATATTGCTGCTTTTGCTAAACTCTATCAATCGAATATGAACCGCATCAGTGCTACAGATTTCTATCTTTTTACTGAAGAATATTTTACAAAGCTGGTGCGGTCAACAGAATTCGATTGTAAGCTCATCCTGGTTTATTCAAATGATGATATTGTTTGTGGCAGTATCATAATGTGCACCAAAGGCATTATTCAGGGCCACCTGATTGCCACCAATGCAAATTACCTTAGAAATTCTCCAGCTAAATTTTTGGTTGATGAGATTAGTGAATTAGGCCGAAAATGGAACATGAAATACTATCATTTAGGAGGCGGACTTGGTTTTAAAGAAGATTCGCTTTTTGAATGGAAACAGGGTTTTTCAAATATACTTTTAAACTATTATAGCTGGCGTTTTATTGCCAATAAACCTATTTACAATCAGTTAGTAGAAAAATCGGGCAACCAATTACATGAGGGTGCAGATTTTTTTCCCCTTTATAGAATGCTACCACAATAAATTGTACACAATATTTAATGATTCTCAATTATGAAAAAGTTCTTTTTCCCAGATACAGCACACTCCAGGTGGTTAATTTTATTGATCGATCAGATGATCGTTGTTTGGACATTGTTCATATCCATCGTATTAACCAATACCTTAAGTTATACTGAAGTTTTTAACGCGGGCAATGCGGTTTATGTAGCGCTTTATTGTTTTATCGCAGCAGGTGTTTTCATTTCTTTAAGAATACACACCGGTATTATACGTTACTCCAATACTGAAGATATGCTGAGGGTTTTTCTTGCCGTTTTTGTAACCAGCTTACTCTTTGTCAGCGTAAACAAGATACTTTCGCAACGTTTTCAATTGCTTTGGCATCAGATGGATAAAGCATTGATATTGAACTTTTTCATCTCCTCATCGTTGCTTATTCTCATGCGTATTTTGGTAAAAGGGGTATTTTTCTTTTTTAAAGAACTCAAATCAGAAACCAAGGAAAATATTCTAATCTACGGATCGGAAAAAAAAGCGATCCTCATCAAAAAAGCAATAGAACAGAATGAAGATTCTAACCTCAGCATTGTTGGCTTTATTGATGATAACAGAGACCGCGTTGATAAATACCTCGAACAGAAAAAGGTATATCATTCTTGCTCAGTTGAACTGTTAAAAGAAAAACACAATATCAAAAAAATACTTTTTGCCGAAGATGCACTAAACACTTTAAACAAAAAGAAGATCATTGATATCTGTGTTAACGAAGGTATTAAGGTAATTATGGTGCCACCATCAGATAAATGGCTGTACGGTAAGTTAGATTCGCACCAGTTGCGCGACCTGAAAATTGAAGATTTATTGGAACGTGAACCCATTAAGCTCAATAAAAAGAATATCCTGAAAGATTTAAGTGGTAAATGTATTTTAGTTACAGGTGCTGCGGGCTCTATCGGATCGGAGATTGTCAGGCAGGCCTTACAGTATAATCCTAAATCGGTAATTCTATGCGACCAGGCGGAAACACCGCTTCACGATTTAAAACTCGAACTGGAAGATAATTTCCAGTCGGCGAACGTGAAGATATTTATGGCCAATGTGCAGAATGTAAACCGGATCAGGACACTATTCGAACTCTATAAACCTGAAATTGTTTTCCATGCTGCGGCTTACAAACATGTGCCCATGATGGAAAATAACCCCGCTGAAGCCATTTTAACAAATGTGCTGGGGACTAAAAATATGGCGGATATCTCAATGGAGTTTGGCGTAGAAAAGTTTGTCATGATTTCTACCGATAAAGCCGTTAAGCCAACCAATGTAATGGGTGCATCTAAACGTTTGGCCGAAATTTATATTCAGTCGCTAAACAGCCCTGAGATTATTTCGACAGGTGAAATTACCACACAAGCTTCGCGTACGCGTTTTGTGACCACCCGTTTTGGAAATGTTTTGGGCTCAAATGGCTCTGTTATCCCAAGATTTAAAAGCCAGATTGAAAAAAGAGGCCCCATTACCGTCACCGATCCTGAAATAACCCGTTACTTTATGACTATTCCTGAAGCGGTACAATTGGTGATGGAAGCCGGAGCAATGGGAAAAGGAGGAGAAATATATCTTTTCGATATGGGCAAGCCGGTTAAGATTGTCGACCTGGCTGTAAATATGATCAAATTAGCGGGTTTAACCCCTTATGTGGATGTCGATGTCGTTTTCACTGGTTTGAGGCCGGGAGAGAAGCTGTATGAAGAACTCTTGCTCATGGAAGAAGAGATTATCCCTACCCATCATCCAAAAATTAAAATATCACAAAAAGTAGCCTACAATTATTTGTACGTTAATCAGATTATTAAAGACCTGATTGTACTGAACAACGATGGCAACGATTTGAATATGGTGAAGAAAATGAAAGAAATTATACCCGATTATATCAGTAATAACTCAAGGTTTGAAGAGTTAGATCTGTTGGTTGCCAATTAATTACCGTAAAAATACCCTAATACAATTATTTTACTTTTGTTCCCGAAATAATTGTTAAATTGCATTAAATAGTAGAAGTCGTCCCAGATTGTTGATCGAATTTAAATGTTTTATTTTAAATTAAATTAACTGCTATGAGTTTAAATGTAGGCCAGGTTCTTGAGCGTGTTGTACGCAGAGACAGAATGGGGATAAGTGAGTTATCCCGGAAATTAAATGTAAGTAGAAGAACTATTTACAATTGGTTTGATCAGAAAAGTCTAAATCCCGAAATTATCTGGAAAGTAGGTACCGTAATTGGTCACGATTTTTCTGTTGAGTTACCCGAAACTTTTTCTAAAAACAGTCACTATATTCATGAAGCTTTTGATGCACATACCGAGGATCAAACCAAAGGTGATGCGAATTCAGTATACTTCTGGATGAATAAATACATCAAGTTACTTGAAAAATACAACGAAATATTAAGCCATAACAATATAGAAAAGAGTGTTTCTGAAACCGTTGCACATCATACTATGCCAAGAAATAACAACAGGTCTATTTCTTAAGCCATTGCTGGTATTTTAATTTATTTTAAACCAATATCTTCTTAGGGTTTACCATTCCGGTGAACGCTCCCTTTTTTTATAGTATCTCTCTAAATAATTCGCCATAAGCACGTTTTATGGTGATGGATTTCTATTCACTAATTTTTTGAAATCATGAAAACAATTAACGCATTAACTCTACTGTTACCATTGTTTGTTTTTCAAGGCGCCAAAGCACAATCGCAGGTGTATGGTGGTACAGGCATTCGGTATTCAGTTGGTATCGAAACAGGTTTAGCGACTGGTTACTTAGCTAAAAAGTACGAAGCCCCGCTTGGTGTATCCGTTCAGGCCGAATTTCCCATTACCGAAAGCATTTTATATGCCTCGGTAAATACAGGGTTCAACAACATTTTTGTATCGGGCAATTACTCCCGTTTGGTTGACGACTTACAGCTTGTACCAGTTAAAGCAGGCTTAAAATATTTCTACAGAAGTAATCTTTACCTGCAGTCGGAAATCGGTTTTTCCTTTCTTTTAAACAAAACAAACTGTGTTGAGGGGAAAAAAGCCGCATTTGTATACGCACCGCAGGCGGGAATGATCTTTTATCTGCACAACAATAATTACATTGATGCCGGATTACGCTATGAAAGCAATGGCAAATTCTATCACTGCGATCATACAAACAACTTTGTAGGCTTCAGAATCGCCTGGGGCTTTAGTTTATAAAACGGGTATTCCTTAGTAGTCATCTTTAATAGCTTCATAAATGAAAGCAAGTATACAATACAATACGATGAACGGATTGTGGATCCTTTTTATTGATTGTAAATATGAGGATTCTCCGAAATACATCAGGATGATTACGAAAATTATAATCAAAATGTTATCTGGAACGATCATTCCCGGTAATCGCCGGAGGGTTAGATCGGGCAGGCACTACCTCATCCATGAGCATGTTGTAGAATTACATACCGACGAATGGTTTCCATTGGTACTGGCAAGTGAGCGAAAAGAGCTTCTGGAAGGAATTAAATCCATTTTTATGGATATGAGCGGGAAAAAATAAGCCGCTCAATCAGCTAATCAGCCAAAAATTACGGGAAGGTTGCTCCGAAAGGAGTGGCCTTTTCTTGTTTTGTGACTGTTGCAAATGGTAATACGGCAAGAGTATATCAGCCGTATTACCATTAACCACTTAATATTCGATTACTACCTTACCAATCGTTTTTCCGCTTTCCAGCAAACGGTGTGCTTCTTTCAGGTTTTCAGCTGTGAAGCCTTTCAGCGTGGTATTTAAAGTGGTTTTAAGCGTGCCGTCATCAAAAAGTCTGGCAAGTTTATTTAAAATATGATGCTGTTCTTCCATGTCGTCGGTTTGGTACATCGAACGGGTGTACATGAATTCCCACGAAAAAGTAACACTTTTATTTTTTAACTTATTCAGCGCAATTGGAGTAGCCGAACCCGTAATCGAAACGATATGGCCTTGTGGTTTGATCAATTTTGCTATGGCATCCCAATAAACATTTAAGTCAACAAAATCGAGTATAAAATCTACTTCCTGATAACCTGCTGCACGTATTTCTTCTACCAGGTTTTTATGGTCTACCACCAAATCCGCTCCCATAGCCAGGCACCATGCTTTGGTTTCAGCACGCGAAGCGGTAGTAATTACCTTTAGCCCGCTTATTTTTTTTGCGAGCTGTATCGCAACTGAACCTACACCACCGGCACCTCCAATAATGAGTATTGTTTTTCCCTTATCTTTTTGATTGTTAATGCGGATGCGGTCGTACAACGATTCCCATGCTGTAAGTGCGGTTAGGGGCATAGCGGCAGCTTCGGCATTGCTAAATGTGTTAGGTTTTAAGCCTACAATCCGCTCATCAATCAATTGATATTCGGCATTGCTACCACTGCGGGTAAGATCGCCAGCGTAATAAACCGCATCACCCGGTTTAAAAAAGGTAACCGACTCTCCAACAGCTTCTACTATTCCGGAAGCATCCCATCCAATCACCTTCGGACTTTCCAAAACTGTATCTTTAGCACTATTCTGGCGTATTTTATAATCAACCGGATTTACACTGATTGCATTTATCTTCACCAGGATATCACGTCCGCCTGGTTGGGGAACAGCTGTTTCAAATTCGATAAAACTTTCTTGCTCTGTAATGGGTAATGAGGTTTTAAATCCTATAGCTTTCATAGTTTTTTTATATGGATATACAATTTTTATGATTCTTATAAGGCAAATATAAACTGATATTATGTTATTATTCAGTATAAATTTGCTTTTAATTGGTAAATTTGCGCTACGCTTAGCACATCATGAATAGAGAAACTTTACACGAACCTTTTGAAATTGTTTATAAGAAGTTAGACGAATGCCCAAAGGAAGGTCATAAACATTTGTTTTTCGAACTCGTATACATTTTATCGGGTACTGGAAAACAATGTATCAATAATAATAAATTTGATTATTATGCTGGCCATATGTTTCTGATTACGCCGGAAGATTGCCATTCGTTTGAGATAGAAAGCACTACCGAATTTTTCTTTCTGCGTTTTGGAAATGTATATATCCGTTCGAAAGAATTCCGTACCGATGATGTGCAGCGGATGGAATATATTCTGCAGAATGCCAGTCACCAGCCTGGTTGTATTCTTAAAAACTTTTCAGACAAACCGTTTATCCGGTCGCTTATTGATGCGATGATGGCCGAGTATATAAACCGCGACTTGTATAACAAGGAGTTAATTGCAAAAATGGTAGATACGATGATTGTGATGGTGGCGCGGAATATTGCCAAATACCTGCCTGCTGCCATTAAGGAAGATGCCGAGGAGAAAACCCTGGCCTTATTAAACTATATTCAGGCAAATATTTATCATCCTGAGAAGTTAAGGGCTGAAAAACTAAGCAGCCAGTTTGGTATTTCTGAGCATTATTTTGGTAAATATTTCAAGAAACATACCCACGAAACCCTGCAGCAATATATTGCCAATTTAAGGATTAAACTTATCGAAGCACGTTTGCGTTTCAGTAATATGCGCATCAACGAAATTGCCTATGAGCTGGGCTTTACAGATGAAAGTCATTTGAACAAATTTTTCAAATCGCAAAGAGGATTAAGCCTTAAAGCGTTCAGGAATTCGCTTGCGGCTTAAAATACAACTGCCAGTTGCTAAAAGGCAACAATAAGTAGCGTAATTACAACTATGATGATCGGCTGATTTGCGGAATCTGGCTAATTGGGGGGCTACATTTGCAATGTCGAATGATTAAAAAAAGACAGTACATATGGATGCAAAAATGATCGGTAATAAAATTGCCGGAGCACGAAAAAAAATAAATATGTCTCAGGCCGGACTTGCCAGACATGTATTTGTAAGCCCGCAGGCCGTTGGAAAATGGGAGCGGGGAGAATCGATGCCAGACATTATCACCTTGAACCAACTCGCCAAGATTCTGGATGTAGATCTCAATTATTTTTCAGCAAACCCGGCTGCTGCAAATGCCATTAGTGAAAAGGAACAGGAAAAAATAGCGGTAAAGGGTTTAACAGATTCATCTCAGCCACAACTGCTGACTAATTTCAGTGGCAACGATCTTGCCAGTACCGATTTTGCAGGTGTTGTGGCGCATCAGCTGAAATTTAACGGGAGTAATTTACGCAGCTCAGATTTTAGTGGCGCCGACCTGACTGGAAGTTCGTTTCTGGGTAGCGATGCCCGTGAAGCGAATTTTACAGGTGCAAACCTTACCGATTGCAGCCTGTCGGCTACTGATCTGACAGCTGCTAATTTTGATCAGGCCATTTTGCTGCGTACAAAGTTTTATGCCTTAGAACTGGCCGGAGCAAAAATCAGCAATACCAAACTAAGGGAGGTTAAACTCAGCAAGACCGATTTGAGGAAGACCGTTTTTGAAAACTGCATATTTGAGGGTGTAGACTTTGACTATTCCGATTTGCGCGGACTTAGTTTGGACGGGCAGACTTTTACAGGCGTGCTGTTTCACAATGCAGCGCTCAACGATACTACATTTAAAGGTGCAACACTTAAAAATGTATCTTTCCGCTCTACCTTCGCCCTTACCAATAAATATTACCGGGCCATTAAAACAATCTGCTTTGAAGGGGCAACGATGGATAAATTAACCTATGCTTCACTCAAAGGTTTGGGTGCTGATTTATTTAAGGTTAACCTGATGTAATATCAGTACATCTGGCTTCTGTAATGCTTAAAGCTGCAAGTTTATTTGATTTTTTATAAGTTTGGTATGAGGGCTGGGAAATTTGAGCATGGTGTTATCAGAATTTTCGCTAGCTTGAGGCTATCTCAATCCATCAGCGTTTATCTTATTAGATCTGCGGGATAGGTATTCATAAATTTCCCGCAGATTACGCTAATTGCGCAGGTAAATACAGTTTGCATTTTCAAGCAATAATAACCTCATAATGACAATCCATAATACAGATCGGTTGAAGCAATCTTATCACACCAGGAAAGATTGCTTCCCCGAAAAGACGGGGCAGGCTATCGTTCCTCCTCGCAATGACGACTGATTTTACAAGCTGTCAATCAAAACCAGTTAACCCTCAGGTATTTCCGGTTCCACCAGCTTGATCAGTTTTTCTAACGATTCCTGCCAACCCAGATAACACATTTCGGCAGGTATAGCTGCTGGTATATTTTCCTGTAAAATTTCCAATTCTGTACCTACAGAAGTCTTTTTTAACCGAATCGTATTCGTAAGTGTTCCAGGCAGCTTAGGATCGTCAAACTTATCGGTGAATATAAGCAGTTCATTCGGCCGAACCTCGATGTACTCTCCACCGAAAGAATTACTGTTGCCGGTGGTGAAATTCTGGAACGACATTTTAAAAGTACCGCCCACCTTTACCTCCATCTGGTGTACTGTACCCAGGAAACCGTAAGGCGGCATCCAGGAAGCGAGTGCTACTGGCTCAACGAAAGCGCGATATACTTTTTCTGGAGATGCTTTAATTACCCTGTGCAATGAAACTTGGTTGTTAGACATAAAATAGATTTTTTCTGATCCTACTCATCTGGCTTTTCGGTTCGCCCGTTTTTTTGTGGTTGCTGCTCCACCTTCTTAACAAAGATGGAAGTAAAAAGTTAAAACGGATAGGGGCTAATGCGACTTTATTAGGGGTTAGTTGCGATACTGATATTGGGTAGGATTAACGTATGAATGCATCATTTATGATAAACTACCTTCGGCGATAAAACTTGCGCTGGAATGCGAAAGTTAATTTTTCTCCGCTCTCTGCCGCGGGGCATCAAACTTTTGATGCATCAAAAGTATGCAAAAATGCTTTGTCAATCCGGCAAGGGGCCTTTTACACAATCCCTAACACATCAAAAAAACAGCGGCACTTTGTTTTGTGCAGCAAGTGCTAAGTAAAAGGTTTTGCAGAACGTGCACAAAACCACTGCGTTTTAGGTTTGGAATGGGGTAAGGGGAGCTGTATTACATCTGTTTTTTTGATTTTCCTGGCCCTTGGGATTGACGATGTTCTTCTACAAAACCTGTGGTTTATTAAAGCAAGCTAGCAAAACGCCTAAAAGATGCATCTTCCTATTGTTTACCCGCGTCCTCAAATTTGATGACCTTTGTTAATGACTTATCAAAATAAAATACAGCCTGTCGATCGACCTGAAAACCGAAATTATTGTTAGCCTTAAAATGATGTTCCATTTTCCATCCATTGAAGAAAGGCTTATGATGGGCTCTTATAAATTTGAGCTTTTTCGAATAGAAGTCGGCGTTATCGTTGTACATTCTTTGGGTATCGGATGCTGAGAGCATCTGTTTCCACAATTTTTCTTTTTTAATTTTATCGGTAGTAGCATCTGTGCGGTAGCCAATATCCGCCACCCTTCCAAAAGCAGTAGTTCCTTGGTCTAAATAATAAGAAACACTGTCCTGGAATACTTTGTATTGCTCATCATCGTGGTAGCTGGAATAGGAACTGTCGAGTTTTCCGAATATGCCAGCCTCATAACGATAAGTGTGGTTAGTTGGCGCATCAAACATGGCCGTAATCAAAGCTTCTGCTTTATCTTTCGGCGTCTTGGGTGCAGTATGGCAAGCCGCTAAAAAGAGCAGCGCGATGACTAACACAAGTAGGGTATGTCTTAATTTAAACAAAACGTTTTCAATAGGTGGTGTAATTCAAACATACAAAAAAAACTTTCAGGAAGTTTAGCTTTCTGAGTCGTCTTAGCAGCAAGTTATAATGTCAGCTGCCTATTGCCAAAATATTTTTCAGGCTTCATATTCAAGAAAAGCTGTAAAATCCTCACCCAAATTTCACAATTAACGGCACAATTCACCAGAATGGCGTGATTGCCCTTTGTGTTATAGTTATATTGAAGATAAAAAAGCCTTATGAAAAAATCCATGTTAATCTTATGCACGATAGTACTGATGCTATCGGCATGTATAAAATTCCCCGGCGAACCTGTAGTGACGATCAGGAATTATAAAATTGATTTTAAGATTGGGGGGCTCAACCATACTGTAGGTGAAGCAAATGTTGGCTTCCCAACCGAGCCCATTCAAAATTTCATCCAACAGTTAAGCATTGTAGCTTACAACACACAAACCGGTGCCGAAGTAGCGCGGCAAACCCAGCTGCCCGGCGCACCGAACTTTGGGCAAATCAGTTTCGAACTTCCCACTGGTACTTATAATTTTGTAGCTATTGGCTCGCAAACCGAGTTTGGTATTAGCCAATTTTACGAAGCCGATAAAAACTCGCCGGTTTATGCTGCCTATGCACAGGCAAATTTTCAGTATTGGCAACCGTCTTTCTCTTCTTTAGATAAACGTTATAAAACATCAGATACCTTTTTTGCCAAACAAACAGGGGTATCCATTACAAAAAATCAAACTTTAGAGGTAATGATGGAACGCATTGTAGGATTGTTAAATGTGATTGTAACAGATAGATCAGATTACAGTATTGAAATTACCAGCGAGTTCAGCGGCTTCAGGTTTGATACCGCAGTACCTTTTAGTACAATAGAAAATGATTTTTCATCTGCAGTGAAACATAGTAAAGATGGCCCAATCAGCTTTTATATCCTCAAAAACCAAACGCCTGTGAATTTACACCTGGGTGTAGGTGCAGAACCAACTTTTCAGATTCTTGTCGCTAAAAACAAGCGCACAACCGTTAGGGTACAATGGGAAACCAAAACTTATAGTACTACCGTAGAATAATTACACTATATAGTCTTGGCTTTTCGCTGGAACCATATTACCTAAAATTTGTTTATCCCTTAACACTTACTAGCGCAAGTCTTAGTGTGCCTGACGTGGGCTGGGTTGACTTGTGCTTTCACAACACCTTAACTAATTGAGATTTTTAGCGCGATTAATGTAATGGTATATCTAAAGCACGTTTAGGCGATGGCTTATGCCCAGGATGCTAAGATTTGCACTAAGCAGTAGTTCTGCGGAATTGCACGAAGAAGTCTTTATCCTTCAAGATTTTTCAGTAAGTTTATCTTAAACGCAGCTTCGCAAAGCTCGGGAACGTTGTACGTAATAATCGAATTTTTTATAGTAGTATGAAGATGTATATTTTAGTTAAAAGAGAGATTCCTGATAAAATGGTACCGGTAATAACCGCACATGCTTCCCTCGCTTGTTTTAGAAAGTTTGAAAATACAAATAACATGCAGGCATGGATTAATGGAATATTTAAAAAAGTGGTGTGTGTCGTTTCAGAAACGGAGTTTACGAATGCTAAAAAAGAAACAGACCATATCGTGCTTACAGAATCAACATTAGATAATCAGGAAGTCTGCATAGCGTTTTCGCCCAGAGCAGAATATTCCAAAATGTTTAAATTTTTCCGAATGTGGACACCACAAAACAGCTAAAAAGTAAGCATGATCAAGAACCAGATTGATGAATGAATGCTATAAAGAAGTATTTGTTATTAGCCCGATTATAAATTTCGCTTGTTACTTTCGATGGTAATGAATTCCGGTAAATAATTAGGCGTACAGCCTTTTGATACCATTTCACCTTTATAAAGACCTGTTTTCTCTCCGAGCGTAATACACCGGTTTCGGTATTGTTTATCATAAATTCCAATCCACCCGGCTGTGAAATTCATTGCCCATTGAACTTCTGGTTCTTCTTTGGCCAGGTTAGCTTCTATTTTACCTAATAATGCTGGTGTATTCGCAGGCGGTATTTGTCCTACCCACCTCAAACGGCCCTGATAATACCAGAATACACGTCTCTGAAGCGCAGAATGACTTTTTTCCCATGATTCGATCAGGGCAATTGTTTTCTTGTCTTTAACAAGCTGGTTAGCCATAAACCAGTCCATTAGCTGGTTTCGCTCATCGAATGCATGCGTTTGCATATCCTGATCAAGCATATTAATAAGATCTTGTGAAACCTGCTTATTGTCCATAATCAGGATGGCCAGTAATCTGGGAAGCAAACTCCCGGTAGACCATAACTCCATAGCCAGCTCATGATCCTTTTTGATATCTTTAGCGATTTTTCTTAAGTCTCCGAGCTTTGTTTTGGTATTAATCTGATCCAAAACATTCTTTGCTTTTGAAGCGTATTCCATAACCATCACTTTTTATGGTTCAAAATAACTAAAAATCTGAACTTAATAAAGTGATTTCGGCTACAAACGTAAGTCTTGGTGTAAGGGATGTTTCAAAAACTCAATTAATGAAATTCGTTACATGGGGAGTTTCTGGAAACGAAAAAAGCCTGAAATCTTATGATTTCAGGCTTTAAATTTTCGGCGGAAAGCGAGGGATTCGAACCCCCGGACCTGTTACAGTCAACAGTTTTCAAGACTGCCGCATTCGACCACTCTGCCAGCTTTCCGGAGGCAAAAGTACGAACTCCGGTTAAATCTGCAAACTATGAATGCTTTTTTTTTATATAAACTTGATAATTACTTAACACAGAGGGAGAAAAAATTATTTCTTCTGTATATTTTCCTCAATTGGCTCCGATTTTTTGAACAAATTGAAGGTAGGACGGATAATTTTTACACTTCTTTTGCTGACATCAACGCTGGCATTTAGCTCAAAACCGATCAATAAAATTAAAGAATTGAGGTAAAGCCAGATCATCACCACGATTAATGTTCCGATAGAACCATACACCTTGTTGTAAGAACCAAAGTGATTAATATAAAAAGAAAAGCCCCAGATGGTGATGAATGCAAGTATAGTGGCCAGCCAGGAGCCAGCACTGAACAAGCGCCATTTTTTAGTATGTGAAGGGCCATAACGGTATAAAATTGAAATGGTAATAAAGTATAAGATGGCTAGTAATGCCCAGCGCGTAAACTTTACCGCGAAAACCAGAAAACTGTCTTTAATGTGCAGTTCGTTGGTAATCTTATTCAGTAAAACTTCACCCAAGGCCATCGCACTGATGCAGATGATGATCGAAAAGCAGATAATGATTGTTAAAACGAGTGCAATTAAACGTTGTTTTATCCATCCTCTGGTTTCGATAATCAGTGATGATTTATTAAAAGCCTTCATTAAATTTTTAACGCCATTGGTGGCAAAAAATATGGCCGATAAAAAACCGAAAGATAATAAGCCTCTGTTCTGGTTTTTAATAATGTCCTTTAATGTGGTTTCGAAGGCATCAAAAGCATTATGTGGCAATACAAGTTGTATCAAATTTAAGAGTTGATCCTGGAAACCTTTGATTGGAATAAAGGGAATTAAGGTAAACAGGAAGATGATGCCAGGAAAGATGGCCAGCATGAAACTGTAAGCCAAAGACGATGACTTGTTTACCAAAGCATCTTTTCCGATTTCACGAAAGAAGAAAGTAGCTACAGTGTATAATGGGAGGGGGCTAAAACCAGGCAAAACACATCCCTTCGTCCATTCGATAAACCTAGAATAGAGTTTAAGATGTAATAATTGCCGGTGTAACCATTCCATTGTATTTGTTAATTAAAAAACACCGATAATTTTTTCATAAAATTTTCGGGTGGGCTTGTTGGTTTATTTTTCTTCATATCGACAAAAACCAGGGTAGTTTCCCCAATATTGATCAGTTCTTCTTTTTCGTTATACAGTTCGTATTCGAAAAAGATCCTGATACCGGGTAAGGTTTTGATGATTGTTTTTACTGTAATTTCCTGATCGTAAAGGGCAGGTTTAATATATTTACATTTTAATTCCAGAACCGGCATCATAATACCATCGGCTTCCATCGAGCTATAACTCATACCCAAACTGCGCAACATTTCTACCCGGCCTACTTCGTAATACTGTGCGTAATTGCCGTAATACATATAACCCATCTGATCGGTTTCGCCATACCGAACCCTGATTTTTGTACTGTGGCTATACATTATTTAAATATATTTCTTTTGTTTAAAGCTTCACGGTATTTCTTCGCATTGATTTCGTGCTGCGCTTTGTTTTCTGCAAAATTATGGTAGCCAGAAAAATCTTCTTTGGCACACATGTAAATATAATTGTTGTTGTCGCGGTTTAGTACAGCATCAATGGCATTAATACTCGGCATCATAATCGGTCCCGGAGGCAAACCTGCATATTTATAAGTATTGTAAAGCGATTGTACCTGTAATAATTTTCCAGTTACCCTTTTCACGGTGAAATCGTTATTGGCGAAAATTACTGTTGGATCAGCTTGTAACAGTATCCCTTTATTCAAACGGTTTAAATACAAACCTGCTATAATGGGCATCTCTTTGTCGTAAAGTGCCTCTGCATCCACAATAGAAGCTAAGGTGTATACTTGTACCGGACTCAGATTTAAACTTGCTGCTTTTTGTTTGCGATCGGCTGTCCAGAATTTATCATATTCCTTGTGCATGCGCTCGAAGAAATCAACCGGCGAAATATTCCAGTACATCTCGTAAGTATTCGGGATAAACATGGCATAAACATTATCCTGGTTAAAACCATATTTGCTAATCAGGGCAGTAGAATCTAAAACATTGATAAAGCTTAACGAATCGGCTTCCAGGTTGCTGGCCAGGTATGCTGCAAAATTTTCCTTCTTACGGATGTTATGGAATTTTAATTTAACAGGATCCTGATTTCCGGCTTTAATTAAGTTAATTAAACTGCGGTTGGTCATTCCTTTAGTTAAACGGTAACGTCCGGGTTTAACACTCGCAGGTAAATTCATTTTTCCGGCAGCTGCAGTAAAAGTAGAGATGCTTTTTACCAGATCTTTCTTTTTAATCTCTGCAACCAGATCATCGTAACTGCTTCCGGTTTTGATATATAAATATTTTTGATTTTCGGTAACGTTAGGGGCAAAGTATAGCCTGTAAATATTTAATGCAAAGTAACCAGCAATTAAAATAACAGCAAGTGCAATTACAATTGCCACTTTTTTGCCAGTACTCATGTTCTTTTTTTCTACTTCAGTCATTTGTAATGTAATACGTGTTTATTGTTGTTTGTTAGATAGTGTAATGTTAATCTTGGTTCCTATAGCCACCTTGGTTAACGAATCAACCAGCATAGGATCTTGTTTAATAATAATAGCGGCAGCACTATCGGTAATAGGTCCATCGTAAATAATGGTACCTAAACTCAGGTTCGAACCCCTTAAGCTAAATTTAGCTTCATCCATGGTTAATCCCATAAGCTGTGGAATATCTACTTCTTCGTTTCCGCGCCCATCACCTAATACCAGGTTAATCCTCGAACCAACAGGTACAATTTGTCCGGCCGCTATCGGCTGACCGCCAAAAGAAGCTTCCAGAACCACATCGCGACTTACATCCGGTTTATAGGTCGTATCTCCAAGTTTTAATCTCGAACTCTCTATAATGGCTTGTGCTTCACGTAAGGTTTTAAACGCAATATCCGGGAATTTTGTATTCGGTGTTTTTCCGGCATTAATGGTTAAGTAAATGGTACGGTTATCTTTTACAAAGGTATTGGGGTCAGGATCCTGGTCAATCACAATCCCGGCAGGCTGATCCATAATAAAAACAGAATCTACTTCATATTTTAATCCGGCGTCTTCGAGTTTCTTAACGGCTTGCTCAAAAGATAAGCCCTTTACCATCGGTACATTCAAACCTTGTCCGTGTTTGGTATAATATCTTAAACTAAAAAAAGCAATCAGCAGCAACACAACAACGGTTACAATTGCAGCTAAAATGTTGTTCCTAAACGACTTGGTTTTTAAATAATCTATAAATTTAGACATGAATCTTAAATTTGGGTTATGCGTACAAGCTCAAATGTAACTATTTTAATGATTGATTGAATTATAGAATCGATTTCCCCATTCCATCATTCGCTAATTTCTTCATTCCAGCATTGAATAAATTCTCTCAATCAATATCACTAAAGCACAAAGATATTTATATTTTTGAGGATATATTTATATTCAATTTCTATTTATAAAAGGATTTTTAACATGAAGAAAACGATAGCATTGTTAACAGGCGGTACCACAGGCGAATGGGTTGTTTCGGTGAAAAGCGCGGCCACTATTGCCCAGAATATCGACCCGGATTTATACGATGTGTATAAGATTATGCTGAACGAAAAGGGCTGGTTTTATGAACCTGCTGACTCTGTTAAAATTGAAATTGATAAAAATGATTTTTCCTTAACACTGGAAGGCCGAAAAATTAAGTTTGATGGTGTTTTTATTGCCATACATGGTTCTCCTGGCGAGGATGGAAAATTACAGGGCTATTTTGATATGTTAGGTATTCCATACACCGCCTGTGATGCATTAACTTCATCAATTACTATGAATAAAGGCTATACCAAAGCGGTTGTAGAAGGTATAAATAACCTATATACAGCAAAATCTGTTCAGATTTTTAAGGGTGGAAACCATAATTTAAATCAAATTAAACAGGATTTAAGGTTGCCTTATTTTGTTAAACCCAATAGCGGGGGCAGCAGCATTGGCATGAGTAAAGTGAAACATGCTGATGATCTTGAAGAAGCGGTTGAAAAAGCATTTAAGGAAGATACTCAGATCTTAATAGAAGAGTTTGTGAGCGGCAGGGAGTTTTCGATCGGCGTTTTTGGCGCGGAAGGAAAAATTATTGTTTTGCCAACAACAGAGGTTATCCCGGCAAATGAGTTTTTTGATTTCGAAGCAAAGTATACTCCAGGCGCAACGGAAGAAATTACACCGGGCAGGATGAATGAAGAAGAGCTAAGTCGTGTGCAGCAGGTGGTAAAAGATGTATACAAAAAACTAAACTGCAGGGGAGTAGTGCGTGTCGATTACTTTCTGGAAGAAGGAACCGGTAAGTTTTATTTTATCGAAATTAATACCATTCCTGGTCAAACCGCAACCAGTTTTATTCCGCAACAGGTAGCTGCAATGGGGATAACATTGAAAGAGTTTTATACCCGCTTAATGAAGGAGACCTTAGGGTAGTTTTCCTAAATCTTGTCATTAGCGTCATTCCCAACTGCGCAGGAATGATGAACGATTAAGCGGATTAAACTACTATAAGCAACGATGAATATCCAAAAACTGATTGATAAAGGCTTAAAAGTTAAAAGTTACCTAAAAGATTCGGTTATTTATGAGCCGGATATGCAGCCCCGGTATGTGTATTTTATCAAATCGGGTGAGGTGAGAATGGTTACCGTGAGCGATGAAGGAAAGGAATTTATTCAGGGCGTTTTTAAAACGGGACAGTATTTTGGCGAACCCGCCTTATTAATAGACCGGCCTTATTTAGCTTTTACCATTACCAATAAAGATTCGCAGCTAATTGCTGTCAATAAAGAAGATTTCTTCGACCTAATCATAAACGAGCCTGATTTTAGCATGGATTTGATCCGGACCTTAAGTCACCGCCTTTTTTATAAATCGATGATGCTGGAAGAACTGGCCAGCGAAAAGGCTGATCATCGCTTGTTAACGATTATCAATTACCTTCTTAATGATATAGCCACAGGTGAAAATTTAAAGGTAACGCGACAAGAATTAGCCGATATGACTGGTTTACGGGTAGAAACAGTAATCCGTGGCACTAAAATACTAGCCGAAAAAGGACTGATCAAAACCCTAAAAGGAAAAATAGTAAAGGTTTAGTGTTTTTTGTATTAAACAAGAACCAATGAACTAATGACTAATTACCAGTGAACTAATGAACCAGTGAACCAATCCTCAAACATGATGTAGATCATAATTAGTCTTTAATTTTAGACTTACCTTTGTACAATTAAATTAGAAGATTATGGCTGAGTTATCTAAATTCCAGGCTTTTATGCAGTGTAAATGTCCGCGCTGCCGCAAAGGTGAGATTTTTACCGGAAGTGCTTATTCTTTCAGACTGCAAAAAACAAATGTTAGCTGTCCGCATTGTAACTTAAAATTTGAGCGTGAACCAGGGTTTTTCTATGTTGCGATGTTTGTAAGTTATGCAATGAATGTTGCAGAAATTATTACGATTGGAGTAGCATCGTATGTTTTGGGCTTACCTTTAATTTATGAAAACCTGTGGTATTATGTTGGTTTAATCTTAACCGGTGTTTTATTGTTATCACCCATTAATTACCGTTATTCGAGGGTTATTCTGCTTCATTACCTTACACCAGGCTTGCATTATGTTCCGGGAAGTGGGGATTAATAGATTATAGATAGCAGAGCGGACAATTTTAATAGTCCGCCCGCCCTTTTTTAGTTATTTCTTCATTGGGTGTTGAATATATTCTGATAATCGGACAACCTTTCCGTTTCTCAATTGAATATCATTAAATAAGGCCACCGTATCGGTTTTGCCATCTTTTGTGGTAGAAACCTGGTTGTACCACAAGCTTACCCATTCTTCACTTTTATCTTTGTTCACTACCGATTCCATATCCTGCATTTCGATTTTAAAGCCCTTCATTTTATTAAACTCACCTTGTACTTCTTTAAGGAACTGCGCTTTTGTACCTTTAAATTGGTAGCCATCTACGGCTAAGGACATACTGTCGGCAAGTACCTTGCTCATACTGGCCGTATCTAAATTTTCGAATGTTTTAATCAGTGTCATGGCGGTTACTGCATTTTTGGTATCGGGGTTCATTTCCCAATTTTGCACCTGTTTAATGGTATATGGATACTTGGTGCTGTCTGCTGTTGCAGTATCAGTAGTTTTAGCTTCCTTGTTCTCACATGCTGCAAAAAGTAAGGTAGCCACGATTAGGGTTGATAATTTCTTCATGATAATTAGTTTATTGGTTACTTAAATATAACTAATTACTTGAATATTAAATAAATGTGAATCGTTTTTGTTCGTGACTTTACATAGCGAAATAGTAGTGATCAGGCAGATAGCGGCGCCGAACGTTTTCGTTTTATTAAACCAATTATAAGATTGATGATGGGTAATAGCTGGACAAGCAGAAACCCAAGCACCATTGCAGCGCTGCTTGCATTAAATCCTTGTGAATAATCTAAAGAATCTGCATTGGTTAGCTCAACAAGGGAGAATGACCTGTTGAAATTATAAGCGGAATAATAAGCACCAAAAAAGAATAAAACAGACAACAAAATGTGAAACCAGCTCAGCTTATTTGAAGCTAAAAATGGTCTTAATAATTTATAGTATAATGCGAATATGAATAAAAATATAGCAAACCACCTGATGAGTGGAATATTATCGATCATATAATAAGTGTCGTGAATATTGAAAGCGAGATTGTTTGCTGGTACCAATAATGAAGTAGCCAAAAGTAGGGTGGCAAGTAAAACCAGGAAGTTATAGGTTTTGAAGATTATTTTCATTTTTTTGAGCTTGATGGTTTATTTAGCTAAGTATGCAATGGTTTCGCGAGCCATTTCCCGTGTTTTATATTTATTTTTATTAGAAAATGAGCGTTCAATAGTGCTTCGGAAACGGTAGTCCCGTTATCCGCTATAGCTCCGATAAACCTGTGAAACAAGCAAGCGCACAATAAAAAGGCAAAAAATAGTGCTTAAATCGGAGGCTGCCGCTTCTACCGGGTTTATGGAACAGGGGTTTGTATAAAATACATCAATTTTTCCTGCTTAGCTAAATAATTATTTTTAGCAATCGTCCTCGTTTGTAACGAGGATGAAGGAGAAAGGCGATTTTATCGCCATTAAACTGCTCATTTTGCATTATGAATGCGAATCTCGCCAATCCTCGTTGCAAACGAGGACTATTTTAACTAACGGCCTCATTTATACAATCAATCAAAGCCTTCACTTTTATTTCGGAAGTGAGCTCGTAGCGATATTCATCTTCTATACTGCCCATTTTGGTTTCGGTATTTCTGAATTCCATTTTACTCGGAACAAATTCTTTGGCAGAGGCATGGAATTGTGTGGCACCGGTTTGATCAATAAGGTTTTTGATGTTATTTTCATTGATCCCTGCACCCGGCATAATGATAATCCGGCCATTGGCTTTTTTTACCAGCTGCGCTAGTTTTTCTGCCCCTAAAATGGCAGAAGAAGCGCCGCCAGAGGTGAGTACCCTTTTTATGTTGAGTTCGATTAAATCTTCCAGTGCCTGGTCCATATCGTTACTCATATCAAATGCCCTGTGGAAAGCTACCTCCATAGGTTTGGCCAGCTCAATCAGTTCAGCGCATCTCTCTTTGTCGATAGTGCCATCTGCTTTAAGTATTCCGGTAACTATGCCTTCACAATTTAATGATTTGCAGATTTTTATATCTTCTTTCATTAATTCAAATTCAATTTCAGAATACAAAAAATCGCCTCCACGCGGACGTATAATGGGCCAAACTTCGATAGATAGGTTTTTCTTGGCCAATGAAATCTGGGCATAACTTGGTGTAGTACCACCTTCTGCCAGGTTATCGCAAAACTCTACTCTTTTCGCGCCGCC
This sequence comes from Pedobacter sp. GW460-11-11-14-TSB4, assembly GCF_059423705.1. Classification (NCBI taxonomy): domain Bacteria; kingdom Pseudomonadati; phylum Bacteroidota; class Sphingobacteriia; order Sphingobacteriales; family Sphingobacteriaceae; genus Pedobacter; species Pedobacter sp. GW460-11-11-14-TSB4. Next base: position 453,311 of record NZ_JBWKYI010000001.1, on the reverse strand, counting down.
ATTTTGGGCAGCTACTGCCGATTGATACGAATTAGCGCATACTTCCAGGCAACCCGTTGCCATTTCACTCATGATGTTAGATTTAATTAATTTATATTATTCCTGCGGACCTGCCGGTCCTAAAACTACCCATCCCTTCGGGGATTTGTAGGTATTAAGTAATTGCACCGACTTTCCGCCATCCGGATACCAGCATACTTCTGTAATGACCCAGTGGGTTTCGTCAACCTTTTTACGCTCAGGAAAAGCATTCTGGACAGTTGAAAAATCAGGAAATCCGTGTTCTTCTATATTATTAATGAAAGATAGTTTAAGTACTTCGGCGGTTTCATTGATTATATCCTGATCAATCTCCATTTTCATTACAGAAAGTAAAGATTTGGCTTCTTCATCAAAATCCTTACAGGCAATAGCGGCATCAATATCTTTATCGTTATATGCTTTTTCGATGGCCAGTATAGCGCCTTCCGGCGTTTCTAAATTGGCTTTAAAATAATCAACACCTTCATCAATATATAAACCTATACTGTTATCAAATGCTGCCTTCTCTTTTTCTGCTACACCATCTCTAATGGCCCTTATGGTATATCCGCCAATTAACCTGCCGTTTTCGATAATCATCCAATCTGAAATTAAATCACGCTCTATGCCGATTTTTTGGTTGAATTTTACGGATCTAATGTTTACCGGTTCGTTGCCAACGGTGCCAAATAAGTTCCCTTCATCGTCAAAATTTGGGTCTGTTAACCAAATATGTTCACCCTCATCACCATCTGTAATGAGTACTTTAATGGAAAAATAGTTCTGGTAAGGTTGTGGGTTTTCTAAACTTTCTTCGAAATACCAAAGGGTTAACCTGGCTTTTTCGATCGCCCAGTTCATCCGCTCGTCTTCATCGGGCACATAAACCATATCAGGCTCGCCCTTGCGTTCCGCTACATTTTTCTTTCCGAAAATTTTAGATAATAATCCCATTTACCGGTTTCCTTTTTGTTTATCGTTTGGGAAAATTCAACATATTAATAATAGCTTTTGCCTTTGATTAAAAGATCCTGTTTTTCTGCGTTACACACAGCATAACTAAAACCTTTCTGAATGGCATAAGCACCATACTCGCCTTTTTTGTTGATGGCTAAAAATCCCACCTGTATGTTCTTGGCAGTTTCAGGTTTCTTTTTAATGATGCGCATTACCGCTTCTTTACAGGCGGCTTCGGGGGTATAACCCTGACGCATTAATTCTACCACCAGGAAAGAGCCAACATTTCTGACCACTTCTTCACCTACGCCGGTTGAGGTTGCACCACCAACTTCATTATCGACATAAAGGCCAGCCCCAATAATCGGACTATCACCAATCCTTCCATGTAATTTATAGGCCATGCCGCTGGTTGTACAGGCGCCCGAAATATTTCCTTTGGCATCAATAGCGAGCATGCCAATGGTATCGTGGTTATATTGGTTTCCCGGAAGTTTTTGCGGTGCAGCTTTTTGATAGAGCTGATTTTCGATATTCATTACCGGCGCATATTTTGCCGTTTTTAGCCATTCCTTCCACGCTTTTTCACTGGCAGGCGTAAGCAGGTTTTCCTTTTTAAAACCTTGCTCTAGCGCAAACTGCAATGCACCATCGCCAGCTAACATTACATGCGGTGTTTTTTCCATCACTTTACGCGCTACCGAGATAGGGTGTTTAATATGTTCAAGCGCTAACACAGCACCACAGTTACCCAGTTCGTCCATTATGCAGGCATCGAGGGTTACGTGGCCATCGCGGTCTGGTAAACCGCCATACCCAACCGATTGGTTGTGTTCATCAGCTTCAGGTACCCAAACCCCTTGCTCTACAGCATCTAACGCACTTCCGCCGGTTGATAATACTTTCCAGGCATCGGCATTTGCAGCAATCCCAAAATCCCAGGTCGAAATGACAATGGGAAAATTTTTTGCTGCTGTTTCCTCCTGCGGAATAACATTGGCGATACTGCTTTTATCAATGGCCAGCAATCCAGCCGACAGGGCTGATGCTTTTATAAATTTACGGCGGTTAAACATTTTGATGGTTAATGGTTTGAATGGGTTAATCGTTTAATTGCTCAACGCTATTTAAATATTGGTTATTTTAATTGTTAGATTGTTGTGATTGCTAAATTGTTGAATGATGGCTCCAATTTGATCATTGCAATTTGAATATTGATTATTAACTTAACTAATCGTAAACCGGTCTGCATCCTTTAAAAACGGAAATTGCCTTCTTACTTTAACCAGCTCTTCGTAATTGATACTAAAGGTATATAAATCTTCATCTTCAGGTTTATAGTACACCGTATTGCCATAAGGATCTAAACACATGGATAATCCACTGTGGTAAATCTGATTTCCATCATGCCCAACACGGTTAACTGCAATCACATAACTTTGGTTTTCTATTGCCCTGGCCGGAATTAATGCCTTCCAGTGTGCCGATCGTTTATCTGGCCAGTTGGCCACCAAAAGTAAGATGTCGTATTCCTGATCCACATTGCGTAACCAAACCGGAAAGCGTAAATCATAACAAATAGCCAGTCTGATTTTCCAACCCTTCAGTTCGACAATAAGTTTTTCTTTACCTGGACTAAAGTGCTCATCCTCATCACCCATGCCAAACAGGTGGCGTTTGTCGTAATGCTGATTTTTGCCATCTGGCTCCATCCAGATCAGACGGTTAAAATATTGATTGTTTTCTTTTATAATAATGCTTCCCGTAACTACGCAATTGTACTGGTGCGCCATTTTCTGCATCCACTGCATCGTTTTTCCACCCATTTCTTCTGCTAAGGCTTCAGAATTCATGCTAAAACCTGTATTGAACATTTCGGGTAAAACAATAATATCGGTTTTCTCCCTTACACCCATCGATAGTCTAAGTGCCAGATTTAAGAGGTTTTTCTCAATGTTTTCCCAAAAAAGATAGGCCTGAAAGACTGTTACTTTCAGGTTTTCTATTTGAGTATAAACAGGTGCTTCCATTTTTATTTAGTTGGGATGGTTAAACGTTTTTTAATTTCTCGGCCGCTAGGGCAAGTGTGGCGTTTTCTTTAGCAAAGCAGAACCTGATAATTTTATGATCGATTCCTTTTTGGTAAAATGCAGAAACCGGAATGGTGGCCACTCCAAATTCTTTAATCAGTCTCATGCTAAAATCGGTATCCTTTTCATCGCTAATGCTGCTATAGCTTACGCATTGAAAATATGAACCGTTGCAAGGCAAAAGTTTAAAACGGCTTTCGGCCAGGAGGCTTCTGAAATAATCTCTCTTCTGCTGAAAAAAGCTGCCTATTTCAGTATAATTTTTTGGCTCTTTAATGTAATGGGCAATAGCTTGCTGCATGGGACTATTAACGCTGAAAACATTAAATTGGTGTACTTTTCTAAATTCTTTGGTTAATTTCTCCGGAGCTAAACAATAACCGAGCTTCCAGCCTGTAGCGTGCAAAAGCTTCCCAAAGGAGGCTATAATGAAGCTTCGTTGTTTTAATTCAGGGTAGAGCATTACACTTTGGTGTTTTTGTTCATCATAAATTAAATGTTCGTAAACTTCGTCGCTCAAGATTAAAATATCGGTACCACTGATGAGCTTAATCAGCGATTTCATATCATCTGACGATAAAATACTACCCGTTGGATTTTGTGGTGTATTTAAGATAATCATTCTGGTTTTGGCCGTAAATAACTTTTTAACCATATCCCAGTCAATAGCATAGTTTGGCGGGGCAAGTTCATAGGTTTTAACCAGACCGCCTAATAGTTTAATGGTAGGTGCGTAGCTATCGTAAGCCGGTTCGAAAATAATAACTTCATCACCTGCATTTATAATGGACGCCAATGCGGTAAAAATCGCTTGCGTTCCACCTGCTGTAACCGTAATTTCGGTTTCGGGATTGTATTTGATGTTGTATAGGTTTTCAACTTTCTCTGCGATGGTTTCTTTTAAAAAAGTAGAACCAGGCATAGGGGCATATTGATTAAAACCATCCTGCATGGCTTTATTGACCAATTCAACTAGTTTTGGATCGCAGGCATAGTCAGGAAATCCCTGAGAAAGATTAATGGCATTGTGTTCTGCTGCAAGTTTACTCATCACCGAAAAAATGGTGGTACTTACGCCAGGGAGTTTAGATTGTATATTAAGCATCTTATAAGCGAAAATAGGAAAAAAAAGCTTAAAGCGTAAAAAGCGATGCTAAATGCCCGGTTACTGAACCCCATGATAGCAATTGTGCCCGATTAAAACTTTTTCGGCCCCATTAAACCCTTGCGCTAAATTAACGTCATAAACAACGCAATACCAGGGTGGCTGTGCACGGATTTTAGGCCAAGAAATTTGTATTATTTCAAATATATTTCTTCTTATTTAAAATTATTCCAGATAAAGCCCTTTCTTTGCATTTTAAAATCTCAATTATCCATTAAATATGAAGTTTAAACACTTAACCGCTGCCTTTTTATTGGTAATAAGTGCCTCTGCATTTGTTAGCCCGAAAAAAGCTTTAAGAACATTTGTTTCCAACTACGAAAATGTATTGGGCACATCTTTAGAATTAAAATTTAAAACAGTTAGCCAGGCTGATGCAGATTTAGCCGAAGCATGTGCATTAAACGAAATAGATAGGCTTGATGATATTTTAAGTGCTTATAAAGCAAACAGCGAGTTTAGCAGATGGATGAATAATGGTAAACAAACCACCAAGGTTTCAACAGATTTGTTTGAGGTTTTAAAGCAGTTCGAAAATTATAAAGTGTTAACCAATGGTGCCCTTGATGCATCAGCTAAAGTTATTGGTGATGTTTGGAAAAAGGCAGCTGCCGAAGGCCGTTTACCATCTGCCACAACATTACAAAATGCAGTCGCTTTGGTGAAACAAAAACATTATGTGCTCAATGAGCAGGATAAAACGGTTACACGTTTGGATGATGTGCCATTAGCTTTAAATTCTTTTGCAAAAAGTTATATCATTAATAAAGCGGCTGAGAAGGCTGTTCAAAGCCCTGGAATTGAAAACGTAGTCGTAAATATTGGTGGCGATATGGTAATTAAAGGAAATCAGCCCGAAGCTATTGAAATAGCCAATCCTAAAGCTGATGCCGAAAACGATGTAGCGCTAACGACGATTAAAGTATCAAACAAGGCTGTGGCTACCAGCGGTAATTACCGCAGAGGTTTTAATGTAAATGGAAAATGGTATTCGCATATTGTTGATCCACGTACCGGAAATCCTGTTTCTGAAATAATCAGCGCAACGGTTATCGCCTCAGATGCCAGCGAAGCCGGTGCTTTAGCGACTTCTTTTAATGTACTTTCTCTTGCCGAGATTAAAGCAATGACTGCGACCAGAAATGATATCGCATACCTGTTGATTACTAAAGAAGGTAAAGAAATTAAAAGCAAAGAGTGGGCTAACTACGAGTTTGCTTTAAATAAGCCTGCTGCTGTTTTAGAAAAAGTAAATAAAGCTGATAAACTTTGGAATACTAAATATGAGTTAGTGGTAAACTTAGAAATTGCCAATATAGAATCTACAGATGGTAAACGTGTTCGTCGTCCCTTTGTGGCTGTATGGATTGAAGATGCGGCTAAAACACCTGTACGTAATCTTGCCATTTGGTATAATAAACCACGTTGGCTGCCAGATTTAAAATCATGGAACCGTGCCAATGGCGAAGAGTTTAAAAAAGGAGCAGAGGGGAAACTGAGTTCAACGAGCTCGGCTACACGTGGCCCAGGTAAGTATAGCTTATCATGGGATGGAAAAGACGATAACGGTAAGTTGGTAAAAGCAGGTACTTACACCGTTTTTATTGAAGTGGCCCGTGAACATGGAACTTACCAGGTAATTGCGCAAGAAATGAAATTTACCGGCACTGCAAAAAAAATAGAATTAACGCCAAATACAGAACTAACATCAGCATCCCTTGACTACAGAAAAATCGGAACCGCAAAAAAATAAGATCACGGTTGCACCTAGCGGCCTGGGGAAAAAGCAGGTTAAAAAAGATAGCGGGAAGGGCAAGGGTAAAAAACGTTTAGCTGGTTTATCACGCTGGCTGCATATTTACTTATCGATGGTGAGTTTTACGATCCTGTTGTTCTTCGCTGTATCGGGCCTGACTTTGAACCATGCAGATTGGTTTACTTCAGGCAAGGAAGTGGTTAAAAAGGATTCCGGATCAGTAAACTTAAAATGGGTAAACCAACCTGATACCAATAAAATTAACAAGTTACAGATTGTTGAGTTTTTTAGGAATAAACATGCGGTGAAAGGCGCATTAAGTGATTTTAGGATGGATGACAGAGAACTGAGCCTTACCTTTAATGGCCCGGGTTACCTGGCTGATTCCTTTATCGACCGCGAAACCGGTAAATACGAATTAACTACAACCAGGTTTGGCGCTGTGGCCGTGATTAATGATTTGCACAAAGGCAGGGATTCGGGTAAAGCCTGGTCGTGGATTATCGATATTTCGGCAGTACTGATGACCCTGGTGTCTATCTCCGGAATTATCTTAATCTGTTTCATCAAAAAGAAACGACTAAGCGGTTTTATCATCGCAGCAGTAGGTACGATTATTTGCTATTTAATTTACAAGTTATTTGTACCATAGCTTAATCACAAAGACACTGAGGGCATTCAGATTATTTCTATATGTCCCTGGTGTCTTTGTATATGATATTTAATGCGCTATAACTGCCGAATCAGATGATGCATCCACTTCAGTGGTGATGAACCTTCTGCCGATTAACAAGCAGCATAAAGCGATAAATGCAGCTGCTGTCATTACCAATGGCATAGGCACAACCGAGTGTTCGCTAAATAAGCTTACCATTACCGAGGCCAGAGCGCCTAATCCCATTTGCAAGGCACCCATTAAAGCCGATGCACTACCCGCATTTTTGGTGAATGGCGCGAGCGACAAAGCAGCAGCATTTGGATTAATTAAACCTAAGCAAGCCAGAAATAAAGCAATAAAACCGATTGTTGAGTATAAATTTAACCAGTTATTTAAAGCAAATACCAAAAATATTAAACTGAAAATACATTGTGCAATAAGTGCATAGGTGACAATGTTTTTGCTGCTAAACCATTTCAATATCAGGCTGTTTACCTGGCTCGAACCAATAAACGATACCGATAACAGGGCAAATATCCATCCATAACCAGTTTTACTCACTTCATATATTTTCATAAATACCTGAGGCGACGAAGATACATAGGCGAATAATCCCGAAAAGGTTATTGAACTAATTAAAGCATAGGTATAAAATTGAGGCTCTTTTAAAACCGTGAAGAAATTGGTTAAAATTGGCTTTGGTTTTAAAGAGTAATTCGGATCTGGCTTATAACTCTCCGGCAGTTTGAAAATTGTAGCGAGAAGCATTAAAACGGCCATCAAGCCTAAAAATACAAACACGTATTTCCAGCCTAAGGCCGAAATTAAGTAACCACCTGCAGTTGGGGCAAGCATCGGTGAAACCGCGATTACCAGCATTAGGGAGGCAAATACTTTCGGGCTTTCTTCTACAGAAAACAGATCACGAACCATAGCAACCGAGGCTACAGCCGTAGCACAACTTCCAATGGCTTGTACAAAACGTAAAACAATTAACTGGTTCACATCAGTTACGGCCAAACAAAGAAAAGAGGAAAGGATATAAAGTGCCAAACCAAAATATAGCGGTTTTTTTCTCCCAAATTTATCCAATAGCGGACCATACAATAACTGGCCGGCAGAAATCCCGATAAAAAAACTCGATAATGATAGGGCTACAGTAGATTCATTACTGCTTAAATCCTTTGCAATATCAACAAAACCAGGCAGGTACATGTCGATAGAGAAGGGGCCAAGAGCAGCCAATGAACCTAAAATGAGGATGAGGTAGAAATGTTGTTTTTTAGCCATGAAGATAACCAGATTTTGATGGCGCAAAGATTGGGAGATTTAAGTTGTTAACCTATTTTTACGGTCGAACGATTGTAAAAATTATATTTTTATTGCCCATCATTTAAAGCTACCCGTAAAAACCTGCCTGCGTAATCTTTGTGTTATCTATGTTAAAAATATGATGATCGCTATGCTAAATCTGCTATTTATTTATAGATTTATAGTCTATGACTTTTAAGACCAAAGAAAGCCGTTTACTACTCATTCTGGGTAGCTTTTTTGTAGCCAACGCTATATTATCAGAGTTTATCGGAGTTAAATTATTCAGTGTTGAAGAAACGCTGGGCTTTAAAAAGTTCGATATCAATTTACTCGGTGTGCCGCATTTATCCTTTGTAATGTCGGCAGGAGTATTAACCTGGCCAATTATTTTCATCATGACGGATATCATCAATGAATATTTTGGTGTTAAACAAGTTCGGTTTTTATCCATTCTTACGGCCATATTAATTTCATTTGCCTTTATTGTCGTGTGGGGATCCATGCATTTAACTGCCGCCGATTTTTGGGTGCATCAAAACATAAATGGAGAAGACCTCAATATGAATAACGCATTTGCCGGCATATTCGGGCAAGGGATGTGGATCATTGTAGGATCGATTACGGCCTTCATCATCGGACAAATGGTGGATGTGTTGATATTCCATAAAATTAAAAGAATAACAGGGGAGCGGGCACTTTGGTTGCGTGCCACGGGCTCTACTTTAGTCTCTCAGTTTATTGACAGTTTTGTGGTTATATTTATTGCATTTTATATCAACCCGCAGTATCATTACAGCTGGCAACAGGTATTTGCTATTGGCCTGGTAGGCTATACATATAAATTTGTTGTGGCCATTTTAATGACGCCTATTTTATATATCGTACATGCGATTATAGATGGTTACTTAGGAAAAGACCTCGCTCATAAGCTGATTAAAATGGCTGGTAGGGGATAAATATTTAAAACAATAACCAATATACATCCGATTTATGAGAAACATTTTAATGCTACTGGCAGTAGTTGGACTATTGTCCTGTTCTACTAAAAATGAAAAGAAGAAAGATTCAGCTCTTGATATTCAGGGTACCTGGCAGCTATTATCGGCTACAACCATCGAAAACGGAACCAGCCAGACAACAGATTATTCGGGCAAGCTGAAAATGATCAAAATGTTTAACAACACTCATTTTGCATTTTTAAAACATAGCCTTAATCCTAAAGATACAAGCAGTTTTGATGCCGGTGGTGGAAGTTTTGTATTAGACAAAGACGATTATACCGAGCATTTGGAATATTACAAAAACAAAGATTGGGAAGGCAAGACTTTTAAATTTAAACTTGCCATTAATAAAGATACTTTGATTCAGAAAGGTGTTGAAAAGGTAGAGAAAGCTGGCGTCGACCGGGTAATTATCGAAAAATATATTAAGGTAAAGTAATGAAACGCAAAAGGTCGGACTCGCTCCGACCTTTGTACTTAACAACAAAACAAATAAAAAAATTAACCTTAAAAATAAATTATAGGCTTGCCAATTCCTGGGCAAAAACATTTTCACTCAATTGCTCTTGTTTGTAAATCTGTCTGCCGGTGTAGGCAACAAAAACAGATTCATCTAAAAGCAAGTCGCGGTTTTTAATTAAACTTTCCAGCTTAACCGTTCCAACCACATATTTATAACTGCTTGCAGCATAACGTTCGCTGATATTGTCAAATTCCAATAGGGTAATCAGATCCTCATCAGCATAACGCAGGTAGATTTCTAACAGAATATCCTCCGTATGTTTTACGCCGTTTTCTGAGTGGTATTTTTTATACTCGTAACGGTAATCGTAACGCAAGGCGGCAATATCAGATAGTACAGCAGCACCAGTAGGGTGGCCGCCCGCACCTTTACCATAGAAAAACTGTTTATCAGCAAAAGCCGCCTGAACAGCAACTGCATTGTATTCGTTTTCTACGTTGTAAAGGAAATCATCCTTAGCTACCAGTTTAGGTAGTACATAAGTCACAATGTCTTTTGTATTCACTTTACGTGCAGTAGGAACCAGCTTAATTTTAAAGTTTTTCTCACGCGCATATTTAATGTCGTGGTTAGAAAGGTTCTGTATACCAATGTTTAAAATGGCATCAGGATTTACAAACAAACCATAGGCATGTGCTGTAGCAATGGCCAGTTTATATTTTGGATCATAACCGCCCACATCTAAAATCGGATCGGTTTCTGCGAACCCTAAATCCTGTGCTTCCTTTAAAGCCGAATCGTAACTTTGGTTTTCGTTAAATATTTTCGATAAGATGTAATTAGATGAGCCATTGAAAATCCCACTCAAAGCATGGAATAATTCATTATCATAGTATTCTTCTAAATTTCGAATGATTGGAATACTACCACAAACAGCGCCTTCATACAGTAATGAAGTACCAAGCTCTTGTTGTAAATCTACCAGCTCTTTCAAATGCGTGGCGATCATTTTTTTATTGGCAGATACTACATTTTTACCATTTTTTAATGCGGTAGTTACGATTTCATAAGCCGCATCTGCATCATTAATTAATTCTACAATCGTATTGATCTCTGTATTATTCAGTATTTCGTTGCGATCAGTGGTAAACAGATCCTTATTAAGGGTACGCTTCTTTCTTGGGTCTTTTATCGCGATTTTAATGATCTCCAGGTTCAGGTTCTGGCTTTGGATGATATCCAATAAACCTTGCCCTACAACGCCGAAACCAAATAAACCGATTTTTAAATTCTTACTCATTATTTTAGACTTGATTATACAGATAGCGGGAATACACCGATTAACTGCATGTTATATTATTTTTTGTTTTTTATTGCGCAAATTTTAGCGGCTCTCGTTGTTTTCGCCCTAAACCCTAAACCCTAAACCCTAAACCTTCTACCTCCCTAAGCCGTATGCTGTAATTTGATAATTTTTTTATTCCTGCTTTCCTTAATAAAGTTTCCGATGACGTTAGTCAGGGCATCTGTTTCGATCAAAAATCCATCATGACCATAATCCGAATGCAAGGCACTAAACTCTGCTCCAGGGATATGATCGGCCAGGTATTTTTGCTCTGACAGTGGAAATAACACATCGTTTTCAATACCAATGACTAATGTATTTGCCGTAATTAGTTTTAATGCATCGGCGATACTTTTACGGTTGCGGCCCACATTATGACTATCCATTGCTTTGGTTAAATAATAATAACTATAAGCATTAAAGCGGTTGATCAGTTTTTCTCCCTGATAATTCTGGTAAGAAGACGACCTGAAATTATCTGTCTTATCGTTTACACTTTCTACCTGTGTACTGCCATAAGCACTGTATGTTCTATAACTTAAAAGTGCAATGCTACGGGCAGTTTTTAAACCCTTGCTGCCACCGTTAGGTTGGTTGGCATAAAAAGTTCTGTCGGTAGTAATGGCTAAACGCTGACTTTCGTTAAAAGCAATTCCCCACGGAGAATGTGCTGCATTGGTGGCAATCAAAATCAGGTTTTCGATTTTATTCGGTTCGGAAATACTCCACTCCACAGCTTGCTGACCACCTAACGAACCACCGATTAATAATTTAATATAATCAATACCTAAATGCGATGCCAATAACTGGTGTGCCGATACTAAATCGCGGATGGTAAACTGAGGAAATGAAAGGTAATACGGTAAGCCCGTTACCGGATTGGTACTTAATGGGTTCGAGCTACCATAATGCGAACCTAAAACATTGGCACAAACGATATAATGCTCTTCCGGATTGAACAATGAGTTTTGACCGAATAAACCTTCCCACCATTCAAAAACATCAGCATTGGCGGTAAGTGCATGGCAAACCCAAATCACATTATCTTTATTTGCATTTAATTTGCCATAAGTTTGATAAGCAATCTGCAGGTTACGGATTTTTTTTCCGCTCTCTAATTTGAACTGTTTATTATAGTGATATGTTGATGTTGTACTCATTGTTTTGTTGTATTCGGAATATTAACGGTTAGGCTTGTAAATGCGCTGTTGGAGCGGTAGCTTTAATGGTGGCAAACGCTTGTTCGAAATCGGCTTTAATATCATCAATATGCTCAATGCCGACTGAAACCCTTAAGGCATTTGGTTTAACACCCGCTGCCAATTGTTCTGTTTCGCTTAATTGCTGGTGTGTTGTGGCTGAAGGCTGAATGATCAGTGTTTTTGCATCACCTACATTGGCCAGATGCGATACCAGTTTTAAGTTATCAACTACCTGTGTTGCGTTTTCTTTGCTTCCAGTCAACTCGAACGATAATACTGCACCAAAACCATTGCTTAAATATTTTTTAGCCAGGTTGTTGTATTTGCTGCTGGCCAAACCAGGATATTGAACTTCTTTAACCAATGGATGGTTTTCTAACCAGGTGGCTAATTCTAATGCATTATCTACATGGCGCTGAACGCGGAGCGATAAAGTTTCTAATCCTTGTAATAAAAGAAAAGAATTGAAAGGGGATAAGGCCGGTCCAAGATCTCTTAATCCTTCTACACGGGCCCGGATAATAAACTGGATATTGCCAAATGGTCCGCCGATGCCAAAAACATCGCTAAAAACCAAGCCATGATAACCTTCCGAAGGCTCAGAGAATTGCGGGAATTTTCCATTGCCCCAGTTGTAATTTCCACCATCAACGATTACACCGCCAATACTGGTTCCGTGGCCACCAATCCATTTCGTTGCCGATTCGACCACGATATTGGCGCCATGCTCTAAGGGTTTAAACAAATAACCACCTGCGCCGAAAGTATTATCGACCACTAATGGCAGATCATATTTTTTTGCAATGGCCGCAATTTTTTCGAAATCAGGAACACTAAATGCCGGATTGCCAATGGTTTCTAAAAAGATTGCTTTGGTTTTATCGGTGATTTTGTTTTCAAATTCTTCAGGCACATCAGGATTAGCAAAATCGACATGTATACCCAAACGTTTAAAAGCAACTTTAAACTGATTATAAGTTCCACCGTAAATGTGAGATGAAGAAACGATACTGTCGCCAGCTTCTAATATGTTGTTTAAGGCTATAAATTGAGCGGCTTGTCCTGAGGCCACGGCCAAAGCAGCTACACCACCTTCTAAAGCTGCAATACGTTTTTCGAAAACATCGTTGGTTGGATTCATGATCCGGGTATAGATATTTCCAAACTCTTTTAAAGCAAATAAATTAGCCCCATGTTCGGCATTTTTAAAGCCATAAGAAGTGGTTTGATAAATAGGAACCGCTCTTGATCCAGTTGTAGGATCTATTTCCTGACCAGCGTGTAATTGTAAAGTTTCAAATTTATATGATGTTGACATAATTTCTATTTTTTTTTTGGTGTGATTAGATAGGTGGAAATTAGGGTAATCCTAAAACCTAACAGGGCGTATCCCGATTTCGCGGGACCTTCCAATTTGAAAGAAACAAAAAAGGAAGATTTTTAAATTACTGTATGCAACAGCACATACAAGTAATCGCACGCATCTCGCAACAAATAAAAGAAATAGAAGTCCGTTCTACCTTTTTAAGGTTAGCACTGGGTTCGCTTAGCGATTGAAGATTTAATGTTTTCATCAGTTCTAATTTATATCTCCAAATAACACCATGTTATCCGGTCAGGAATTGGCACCTTCTCTTTCTGAGGGTTGCCAGTGGGTCATCGAGCCAGTCTCTCGCCACTTCTTTATAAATCAACCTGTGAAGATTGACTTTTATTTAGCTTTCTGCCAAATAATATTCCAAATGTCTGAATTTAATTTTAATCCACAAAATAAAATTTCGAAATTACATTAACGCACTGAAAATGAATGGTGTATTTTTATGGTGTGATGACAATGCGAAACTTTTAATAAGAAATTAACGCTTAAAATTCTAAGTTTGTGTTACCTATCTAAATTTAATCATGATGAAAAATACAAAAGCCCTATGTTTAGGCCTGCTCTTTACTGTAATAGGTTTAAGCAGCGCAAACGCCCAATTCGGAGGTTTAAAAGACAAACTGTTAAAAGTAGGCACTGCTCAGGGTGCCAAAGCCTTAGGGGTAGATAAGTTTTTAAAACAGCCCGCTGCCATTACCACCAGCTTTGAAGATGTAAACAGAGAAGGCGAAAAGCTACCTGATTTTATTAATTCATTAAATTTAAAAGCCCAGCCATTATATTTATTGCCTAAAAACCCAGACGGTGGTTTTGTACTTTGCGAAGGTTTATACGAAATGAACAATAAAAGTTATTGTTTAAAAGCCGGAACTTTTGCACCATCAAAAGGCGATGGTTATATGTTTGCACCAGTTTTAGGTCCGAAGGAAGAAATTGTGGTTTCCATACTGAAAAGCGCAGAAAAACATCCTGATGTAGACCAACATGATATTCAGGCTTTACTCTGGACGATCATTGCCAGAACAAAATTTGCCGATTTTAATGGACAGGTTAAGGTAACTGCCATTAAATTATTAACACCAAAACAACTTACCCAATTAGAAGGTGGTGCATTAGGCATTTTACCTTTCGATGTAATGGAAAAAGCCAAAGATCAATTGCCAGCAGGTGTGAGGGCCGTTTTTGAAGCAGAAAATAATATCCGCCAGCTAGTTGCTTCTGGAAATTATACCTATGCAGACATGGAAAAATATGCCATTATAGCGGGGATGGCGCCACCAAGAAGCGATGTACCAAGTGGTATCTGGACCAAACACCCAGACGGTTATTATGTGCGTTATTTCCCTTCGGGTTATTCGATTACCAGGGTGCAGGTTTACGTACCAAAAGAATTACTGGCTGGCGGAACAAAATTGATATATGATGCTGCCGGTGATATTGCCTGCCCGGCCAATACAGGATCGCAACGTTTGGCACAGACTAATGAGCCATTGGAAGCAAATTATTCGTTGAAACTAAGCACAATTTGTAACCCTAAATAAGATATATAAATCCTATAAGGTCTTAAAGACCTTATAGGATTATATTTTAACCCAGCGCCTGTGCTAAATCAGCGATAATATCATCTGCATGTTCTAAACCTACAGAAATACGGAGTAGGTTTTTAGGCGTTTTACTATCAGGGCCTTCTACGGAATAACGGTGCTCGATTAAACTTTCAACACCTCCTAAACTGGTCGCCTGCGCAAATAACTGAACTTTGTTGACCACTTTATGGGCAGCCTCAACATCTCCTTTAACCAGGAACGACATCATCCCACCAAAATCTTTCATTTGTTTCTTTGCAATATCGTGCTGTGGGTGACTTTCTAATCCAGGATAAAAAACAGCTTCAACATTTGGATGTGCGTTTAAATAGTCAGCGATAATCTTTCCATTTTCACAGTGTCCTTTCATGCGGTAAGCCAGTGTTTTAATACTTCTGGTTAATAGAAAACAATCGAAAGGAGAAGGCACCGCACCACCCGTTTGCTGGATGTTTTTGATTTTCTCCCAAAGCTCATCTTTTTTGGCCGTTACCAAAATTCCGCCGAGTACATCGCTGTGTCCGCCCAGGTATTTGGTGCTGCTGTGCATCACAATATCCGCACCCAGTAAAATTGGGTTTTGTAAAATTGGAGAAGCAAAAGTGCTATCGCAGGCCAATGTAATGTTTTTCGCCTTCGCGATCTTAGCAATTTCTTCGATATCGGTAACTTTTAATAAAGGATTGGATGGCGTTTCAATCCAGATCAGTTTGGTGTTGGATCTGATGCTCGCTTGTATCAGATCTAAATCGGTCTGGTCAATAAAGTCAAATTCCAAACTATCGTTAAAAATAGTAAGCAATTGTTTTTTAATTCCCCAATACATATCATCTGGCGCAATAATGTGGCTGCCGGGTTTTAAGGCCTGGAATAAAACCAGACCACAGGTGTTCCCCGAAGAAAAAGCCGCTGCATCCTCACCATATTCTAATTTGGCCACAGTGTTTTCTAAAGCAGACCGGTTTGGATTGCTTACCCTGCTATACATGTGTCCGCCCGGATAGCCGCCTTCTGCATCGCGAAAAAAAGTTGTCGACAGATTAAGAGGAGGAGTGACATCGCCTGTAATGCTTTTTACAAGATTAGAAGCGTGAATAGCAAGGGTTTCGGGTTTCATGGTCATTATTTTGATCGAAGTAATATCGGGATGTAATTTAATAATTTGGCGCTAATTTAAGGTTCGTAATGGTTTTGGCAAGATTTATGTAACAAGTTTGACGAAATTTAAATTAAACAAAAATGAAAAGATTATTTATAGCTATCGCAATAGCATGTTCTACTTTAGTAATGTTACAAAGTTGTAATACTGCAAAAAGAGTAACAGCAGGTGTAACAGGTAGCAGAGGTACAGTGGTTCGCGAATGGGTGGTGAGTAATGTAGCTTTAGAAGGATTGCCTGATGGCGCTGTGCAAGGTTTGTTTGGAGAGAAATCTTACAAATGTTTTCAGGGAAGTACATGGAATTTAACCAATAGCGGAAATGGTTCTTATACTTTGCCAGCATCAAGCGCTTGTGGTTCGGTAATGCAAACTATTTTCTGGTCGGCAGCACCTAAAGATCAAACCTTCCAGTTTAAGAAAATATTTGAAGGTGATAAAGCTAAAAATGTAACAGAAGGTTACCGTTTAGTATTAACTGATCTTTCTAGCACACAAATGATCTTAAAATCGCCAATCGAATTTGGTGGCAAAACTGCAAACATCGTTTTAACGTTTGTACCTGCAGCAAGATAATTAAATTTACCTACGAAAAACATATAGTGAAAGCACTTCTGAAAAGAAGTGCTTTTTTTGTTTACCGTCTTTTAGGATTGCCACGGAAACACGGATTTACATGGAGTCTCTTGGACTGTTTTATAGTAGGTTTTTAACCACAGATTAACACAGATATAAATTAGAATCAGGTTTTGTCTTACATATCTGGCCGTCAAGCGGGGAAACATCAATTTATACTGGAGTTTGACAGTTATTTTTCTGTGCCTTCCGTGTTTCCGTGGCTGATATTATTAAGCTTAAATGAGTTTTTAACTGGATACCCAATCAAAATCTGTGTTTATCTGTCCTGATCTGTGGTTAATTACAGCGATTGCTATCTTAAAATCGCGGTTTGTTACAAGAAAATGATTTTCAAATCGCCTCATTATTGTATTTTTGTTCAAAATAAATCAGGAATGAATACAACTGAGCAAGTTGAAAAAATATTAGCTGATACCAATTTATCAACTGAATTACAAAACATAGCACACAAAGTTCTTCACGGAGAACGCATTACCTTTGACGAAGGCGTTTACCTCTACGAACATGCCGAACTGGGCTACCTGGGGGTTCTGGCGAATTTTATCAGGGAGCAAAAACACGGTGATAAAACCTATTTCAACCGGAATTTCCATTTAGAACCGACCAATCTTTGTGTTTACGATTGCAAATTTTGCTCGTATTCCCGTTTAATCAAGCAAAAAGAAGAAGGATGGGCTTTAACGATGGAGCAAATGCTCGATATCGTTAAAAAATATGATGGAGAACCGGTAACCGAAGTACATATTGTAGGTGGCGTACTTCCTCAATATGATGTGGCCTTTTATGCTGCCTTATTTACAGCAATTAAACAGCATCGCCCCGATTTACATGTGAAAGCATTAACTCCTGTGGAGTATCATTATATTTTTAAGAAAGCCAAAATTGATTACGCAACAGGTATGCGTTTGATGAAAGAGGCTGGATTAGAATCGATACCAGGTGGTGGAGCCGAAATTTTTCACCCTGAGATCAGGGAACAGATTGCTAAAGACAAATGTACAGGCCAGCAATGGTTGGATATACACGAGGAATGGCATAAACTGGGTATGCGCAGTAATGCCACCATGCTTTATGGCCATATCGAAAAATACTGGCATCGCGTCGATCATATGGAAAAACTACGTGAATTACAGGATCGCACAGGTGGTTTCCAGACTTTTATCCCTTTAAAATTCAGAAATCAGCATAACCAGATGAGCAACGTGCCAGAATCTTCAGTGATTGAAGATTTAAGGAATTATGCCATCGCCCGTATCTACATGGATAATTTCGATCATATTAAAGCCTATTGGGCCATGATCAGTCGCGAAACTGCGCAGTTATCCTTAAATTATGGTGTTGACGATATTGACGGTACTTTAGATGATACCACCAAAATATACTCGATGGCTGGTGCTGAAGAGCAAACACCTGCAATGAGCACCAAAGAACTGGTGAATTTGATTAAACAGGTGGGCAGAAAGGCAATAGAACGCGATACTTTATACAATGTGGTGACCGATTTCGAGCATGTAGTTTTCGAAGAAGAAAAGAAACCGCAGTATTATAAGCTGCCGGTAGTGAATTAGGATTGTTATGATGATAGGATTTAACAACTTTTCGCAAAATCCAAAAATCAATAAATAAAAACGTTAATCCTGCAATCTTATAACCCTAAAAATCCCATTTTAATGGTCAAAGAAATATACATCATACGCCACGGCGAAACGGAACTTAACAGACAAGGCATAGTACAGGGCAGAGGTATAAATTCTGACTTAAATGATTTGGGCCGGGCACAGGCTGAAGCCTTTTACCAAACGTATAAAGACATCCCTTTTGATAAGATTTATACTTCCGAATTAAAACGTACCTGGCAAACCGTTCAAAAATTTATAGATGCTAAATTACCCTGGGAAAAACTTTCAGGCTTAGACGAGCTTGCCTGGGGCATTTGGGAAGGACAACCCAATACGGAACTTGCACGCGATGCTTTCCGTGAGATGTTACAAAGCTGGCAGGACGGAGATTATACGGCTCATTTCGAAGGTGGCGAAAGCGTTCAGGATGTTTACGAACGTTTAAAACAACCGATGGAAGTTTTAATGACCAGACCTGAAGAAAAAACAGTTTTACTGTGTATGCACGGCAGGGCAATGCGCGTTTTCTTATGTTTGTTACTAGGTAAACCATTAAGCGAAATGACTGAATTTCCACATCAGAATACCGTGCTTTATAAAATGGGTTTTGAGGATGGAAAATTTACTGTTCTTGAATTTAACAGTGCCATTCATTTAGACGGTTTAATAATTGAATAACTTTCTCAGTTCGTCATCCTGAACTTGTTTCAGGATCTTTTAGGACAGATGCTGAAATAAATTCAGCATGACGGCAACAATTAAAAGTAAATAACACCTTGAATAAGATTAAAATATCGGCAGTTGCCTATACCAATACCAAAGCTTTTATATACGGATTAACACATTCGGACATTATAAATAAAATTGATTTAAGTTTAGATATCCCTTCAGATTGTGCAGCCAAAGTGATTAACGGTCAGGTTGATATCGGTTTGATGCCAGTAGCGGCTATCCCTTTAGTTCCCAATGCCAATATTGTGGCCGATTATTGTATCGGAAGTGATGGAGGGGTGAACTCTGTATTCATTTTTAGTGAAGTTCCGGCCCGTGAAATTAAAACGGTCAGATTAGATAGCCACTCGCGTACATCAAATAATTTGGCTAAAGTATTGCTTAAGTTCCACTGGAAAAAGGAAGTGGAATTTACGACAGATCCGACTGCAAAAACGGATGCTTTTGTTTTAATAGGTGACCGAACTTTTGGTAAAAAAGACGATTTCGCTTATGCCTACGACATGGGTGAGGAATGGAAAAATTTTACCGGATTGCCTTTTATGTATGCGGCCTGGGTAGCCAATAAAGAAATCTCGCAAGAGTTTAAAGCCGAATTTAACGCGGCTTTAAAATTTGGACTGAAGCATAGAAAAGACGTTTTAAAGGAACTACCTGAAGTGCAAAATTTCGATCTGGAAGATTATTTATATCACCGGCTTCAATTTGATGTTACCGACGACAGAAGGAAAGCTTTAAAATTGTTTTTGGGATATATTGAGGAATTAGAAAAAGTAAGTACATAATAAAATCGTCATCTCGACTGTAGCTTAGTCCCGAACTTTCGGGAGAGAGATCTATAACAGATTTCTCGACTTCGTTGCACTCCGCTCGAAATGACGATTAATTATATTGAGTTATCACAAATCAATTTATTAGAAAAGTTATTTTTTGAAGTTTAATTAAACTAGTGACTTTTCATTTTTCCAGCCACTTTTTCCAATGTACTTTTTAACTTCGTTAAAGCGCCTGTAATGGCTAAATCGTAAGTATTACCCATATTGGTAACTGCAATAGGATCTTTTCCGGTAATTCTGGCTTCTAACAAACATCTTTTATCATCTAAGCCATCTTTACTGCCATTTTCATCTGATAAATGGACCTCCAGACGTGTAATTAAATCGCTATATCTGCTCAAACCTTCATTTAACTGCGTTTGAATTTTTTCATCGTATTCCTGGTGGATAGTTAAACTTTTGTCGGTATTCAGTTGGATCGTCATAATTAAAATATTAGTTGTAAATTATATAAGATTAACACACAACTTCCGGAAACGTTTTGAATTAGGGTTAATTGTTGATAATATGGTTAACTGTTTAAACTGTAAAAAGGGTTAATTGTTGAAGCAAGAAAATTATTATGCAACCGGGTAACAGACCATTGTATCTAAACCTGATAGGAGCGGGCACGAGTGTAACGAAGTAAAGCGGATAGCAGGACTACAAGATCCGAAATGCACAGCACCCTTCATTTTCTAGACCTAGTTAACTGTTTAAACTGTAAAAAGGGTTAACTGTTGAAGCAAGAAAATTATTATGCAACTGGGTAACAGACCATTATACCTAAACCTGATGGGAGCGAACACGAGTGTAACGAAGTAAAGCGGATAGCAGGACTACACACCCCGAAATGCACAGCACCTTTCATTTCTAATCCTGGTTAGTTATTTAAATTGATGAACAACTATGCCTACCAATAACCGATTCGATGCATTACTCGTTTAAGCAAAACGACCAAGCTTGCTAACAATCTTTTAACTTTTCAACAAAACAGCTGTAAAATGCTTATTCGTGTTATCTTTATGGCTTTTGTAAATTAATTTCAGTTTTGGCTAAAGACACGAATAAAGAAACCCCGTTAATGCAGCAATACAACGCGATTAAAGCGAAGTATCCGGGCGCACTTTTACTATTTAGGGTTGGCGATTTTTATGAAACGTTTGGCGAAGATGCCATTAAAACGGCACAGATTTTAGGCATCGTATTAACCAGAAGAGGTACCGGCCCTAATGGCGGTGCTTTAGAACTGGCTGGCTTTCCACATCATTCTTTGGATAACTACTTATCTAAACTGGTGAGGGCAGGACAACGCGTGGCCATTTGCGATCAGCTCGAAGATCCTAAAACTACAAAAACTATTGTTAAACGTGGTGTAACAGAATTGGTTACGCCCGGAGTAGCTTACGGTGATAACATAGTCAATCAGAAATCGAACAATTTCCTTGCCTGTGTTTTCTTTGATAAAACACAACTGGGGGTTTCATTTTTAGATATATCAACAGGTGAATTTCTAATTGCACAAGGTAACAGCGATTATATTGATAAACTTTTGCAGGGTTTTAAGCCAACAGAGGTTATTTTTCAGAAATCGAAACGCCAGGCCTTTACCGAGAACTTCGGCGATCGTTTTTACACCTTTGGTTTAGACGAATGGCCTTTTACAAGCGATTTCGGAAACGAAACGCTGATGAAACACTTCGAGGTTTCTTCGTTAAAAGGTTTTGGTGTAGAACGTTTGCAGAGCGGAATTGTAGCTGCAGGTGTAATTTTACACTATCTGGGCGAAACCGAGCACCGTAATCTGCAGCATATCAGTTCAATAGGTCGTATTGAAGAAGACCGCTACATGTGGTTAGATCGCTTTACGATCCGTAACCTGGAGCTGGTAAATTCGCCGAACGACAACGCCGTAACCTTGTTCGATATTCTGGATCATACCTGTACGCCAATGGGTGCACGTTTGTTGCAGAAGTGGATTATTATGCCATTAAAAGAGTTGAAGCCTATTCAGGAACGTCTTGGTATGGTGGAGTATTTTGTAAAACATGAAGAGCTACAAGGGGAATTTTTAAGTAACATTAAACAGATTGGCGATTTAGAACGACTGATTTCTAAAGTTGGTCTGCAACGTGTTGGTCCGAGAGAATTAGTCGCATTAAAACGTGCACTTTACCATATTGAAGCCGTTAAAAAACTGGCTGCCGATTCTAAAAATCCTTTCCTGATTAAAATAGCGGATCAGTTGAATCCATGTTTGGCCATTAGGGAAAGAATTGAAAGGGAATTGCAGCCTGATCCACCGGCATTGCTGATTAAAGGAAATGTAATTGCCGACGGCATTGATGAAGATTTAGACCGTTTGCGTAAAATTGCCTTTGGTGGTAAGGATTACCTGGTGCAGATACAGAAACGTGAAGCAGAAGCAACCGGAATCCCATCTTTAAAAATTGCCTTCAACAATGTTTTTGGTTACTATTTAGAGGTTACACATACCCACAAAGATAAAGTGCCGGCAGGCTGGATCCGTAAACAAACGCTGGTAAATGCCGAGCGTTACATTACACCGGAGCTTAAAGAATACGAAGATCAAATTTTAGGTGCAGAGGAAAAGATACAAGCCATTGAAATCCGCCTGTATAATGAACTGATGTACGAAACAGCCAGTTACATTAAACCGATCCAGCTCGATTCGTTTTTAATTGCACAGCTTGATTGTTTATTGTGTTTTGCACAATTGGCGGCTAAGAATCATTATAACAAACCTAAGGTTACCGAAAATAAGGTGCTTGACATTAAAGGTGGCCGTCACCCGGTAATTGAAAAACAATTGCCTGTAGGGCAGGAGTACATCACTAATGATGTGTATCTGGATACCGATAGTCAGCAAATTATTATGATTACCGGACCCAACATGGCGGGTAAGTCGGCCATTTTAAGACAAACCGCGCTGATTGTATTGATGGCACAAATGGGCTCTTTCGTTCCGGCTAAAGATGCTGAAGTAGGTATTGTAGACAAGATATTTACCCGCGTAGGGGCATCTGATAATATTTCTTCAGGAGAAAGTACATTCATGGTCGAAATGAATGAGACTGCCAGTATTTTGAATAATATTTCGGATGATAGTTTGATTTTACTCGATGAAATTGGTCGCGGAACCAGTACCTATGATGGTATTTCAATCGCCTGGGCCATTGCCGAATTTTTACACCAGCACCCAACCGCGCGACCAAAAACATTGTTCGCCACGCACTACCATGAGCTAAACGAACTGGCCAATACCATGCCGCGCATCAAAAACTTTAATGTATCGGTAAAAGAAATGACCAATAAGGTAATCTTTTTACGGAAGCTGGTTCCAGGTGGCAGTGAACATAGTTTTGGTATACACGTAGCGAAAATGGCGGGGATGCCAACAAAATTAATTGGTCGTGCGAATGAGATCCTGAAAAAACTGGAAATAGACAGAACCGAGGGACAAAGCATTAAAGACAGTATTAAAAAAGTGCAGAACCAGGCTTATCAGTTACAGATGTTTGCCATCGATGATCCTGTTCTAGTGAAAATCCGTGATACGCTGAATAATTTGGATGTAAATGCGTTAACTCCTGTTGAAGCTTTGCTTAAATTGGACGAAATACAGCGATTGATTAAGAATTAGGAAAGGTTAGAGGTTTAGGGTGTAAGGCTGAAGTTAGGTGTAAGGTTTGAGGCTTAAGTATCTCAAGACCAAAAATATTGATGCCTTTGAAATAATATTAAAATCTAAGCCTTACACTGAAAAATAAGCTTAATATAAGAATAACAATTTAGTGACCATAAAATTGACACGATGGAAATAACCTTAAACCTTCCACCTTATGCCTTACGCCTCAAAAATATTTTTTACTTAATAACACTCATAGTTTTTCTTTCGTCTTGCGGTAGCCGGAAATACACCGTTAAAAGTGATACGAAAGCTTCAAAGGCGGCAGATGCGATGGCAAATTTACAAAGCAAACCACTTTATCGTTTCATTACCGACTGGACAGGTGTTAAATACCGTTTTGGTGGTTTAGATAAAGGCGGAATTGACTGTTCTGGTTTTGCTTTTTTATTGGAGAAAGAAATTTATGGGGTTACACTTCCGCGCATTTCACGCGAGCAGGCCAATGTGGTGAGACGTAAAAGTATCGATAATTTAAAGGAAGGAGATTTGGTGTTTTTCTCTTTTGGTGGCAATGATGTAGATCATGTAGGCGTATACCTCAACAATGGTTTTTTTGTGCATGCCAGCACGACCAGAGGTGTAATTGTTGATGATTTAACTTTACCTGCCTACCAAAGGGTATTGGTAAAATCGGGATCGGTGAATTAGTTAATTCCTATACTTGTCGTCATGCTGAACTTGTTTCAGCATCTTATTAGTGAAAATGAATTACGATGAGTATTATTCTTTAAAGACCCTGAAACAAGTTCAGGGTGACGGACATTAAAAATAAAACAATCTTCACCAAATTTCGTTATTCATCTATGCGTATATTTTTCATAATCTGCTTATCTTTAATTACTTATTCTGTTAGTGCGCAGGTTAAATTGCTCAAACTGGATGATCTGGATAAACGTATGGCCAATGGAAAAGATACAACCTATGTAATCAATTTCTGGGCAACCTGGTGCGGGCCATGTGTGGCAGAGTTGCCGAATTTCGAGAAATTGCGTTTAGCCAATTTAAAAAAGCCGGTTAAAGTGCTTTTGGTGAGTTTGGATTTTAAATCAAAATTGCAAAAGGAAGTGATTCCATTTGTGTTGAACAATAAAATTAATGCGGAGGTATTTCTTTTAAATGAACCGGATCAGCAACAGTATATTGAACGGGTTGACAAAAAATGGTCTGGTGCTATTCCGGCTACACTGTTTGTGAACAAAAAAAGCAGGCATTTTTACGAAAAGGAATTTACAGAGACTGAACTGAAAAATACTTTGTTAAACTTAAAATAGATCGTAATGAAAAGATTAATTTTAATGGCTTTTATGCTGATCTCAGGATTCGCATTTGCACAGACTGAAGGTTATAAAGTGGGTGATGTAGTTAAAGATTTCTCGCTTAAAAACGTAAACAACAAAATGGTTGCCCTGGCCGATTATAAGGATGCAAAGGGTTATATTGTTGTTTTTACCTGTAATACTTGCCCCGTGGCAAAAGCTTATCAAGACCGTATCTCGGCCTTAAATGCAACTTACGCCGCAAAGGGTTATCCGGTGGTGGCCATTAATCCAAACGATGCTGGAGCTGTTCCTGATGAAAGCTTCCAGAAAATGCAGGCATTGGCTTCAGAAAAGAAATTAAATTTCCCTTATCTGTTAGATCCCGATCACGTCGTAACCAAACAGTTTGGCGCAACCAGAACGCCACATGTTTTTGTGCTGAACAAAACCGACAAAGGAAATGTAGTGGAATACATTGGCGCTATCGATAATGATCCGGAAGAAGCAAACAGCACCAAAGTGGAGTATGTTAAAAATGCAGTAAACGAATTATCAATTGGTAAAAAACCTGCAATTGTATCAACTAAAGCTGTTGGCTGTGGTATAAAATGGAAAAAAGGTTAAACAAAAACATGACAGCGTCTGGGTGAAATCGCCTTTAGTATGCATACTCTTGTTTTAAATATAGCTTAACCACCATTGCCGGTGTTTTTCTTTATATTGTTTAAACCATCTGCATGGAAGATACAGAGAGGCTACCACACAAATCCATATCAAATAAACTATTGGTAAACTAAAGCCAAATGCTGCTGGTCTAAATAAAAACGGAACCTGTATGATTTCTTTGGTGTGATGCCCTGTGGCAAAAAACACCACGATTAACAGGGTATGCAACAGATAAAAATGCAGTACATAGTAAAAGAAAGGCACGGCTCCGTACACAGAAGTTATCCTGGTGAACCGGTTTCTTAGGTTTTCGGTGAAAGCCAAAAACAGCATCGCCGGACCTAAAGTCATGGCCGTATATTGTAAGGAAGGTGGATATTTGGTTACATTAAAAAAGGCGAGTAGATTCTTAAAAAAGTCGTGATATTCTTTTCGCGGCGCGGGATCGCCATAGATATTGATCAACCTTAGGGAGATAAATACAAATATAGTGAGCAAACCTATAATTAATAAATTGCGCTGTCTGCGCTCAGCAACGTAACCTTTTTTATACCAGGCACCAATTCCATAGCCTACAAACATTACACCCGTCCACGGAAGGATGGCATAAAATACCCCAACCAAATGATTGGCAGAAAGCGGTACCACAGTGCCTGTCGCGGTGAAAAATACTTTTAAGATCAAACCACCATTTTGGTCTGTTGGCGCAGGGAATAAATTAAAAAGATTATGTCCGAAAACCAATACCAGGCCGGTTATGAGCACGGTCTTATACGACATGCGACTGGCCAATGCCAGAAATACCATAATGCTTCCAATTGCCCAGATGACCTGAAGAATAATGAAATTGTAAGATGGATTAAAGGTCAATCCAAATGTGATCACCACAATTTCGATCAATATTAGCCATAAACCCCGTTTTAATAAAAAAGAACTTGCCTGCGCCGGTGTTTTGCGCTGTGCCGATAAATAAGCTGATAAGCCTGATAAGAAAACAAAGGTTGGTGCACAAAAATGCGTAATCCAACGGGTGAAAAATAACATGCCTGTGGTGATATCGGGATTTAGCGGATCACTGGTCATGGCACCGATATGAAAGAAATCTCTCGTATGATCCAGCGCCATAATAATCATTACTAACCCGCGTAGTATATCGATAGATAAAATGCGTTTAGATAAAGTTACGGTATCAGCATTCATAACAATAGGTTTGGTTATTTAAATATACTCATTCAAAATTATTTTTACTGACTTAATTATTACCTTTAGCTTCATCAGCATCCTATCCGAGTCTGTTTCTGTGTGTTGTAGAGGAAAATCGATTTAGGAATGGTTTAATTGACTATAATGATTTTGATGTTCGAAAAATTATAATAATATTTGTTAAGCGCTAACCGAATAATATCTTACCACAACTATTATCATCATCGATAATGGATAGATTTCGTTTAGTAGAAATTAAACCAAAATATCATAAACCATCATAATGAAAAGAAGAACATTTATACAAAACACAGGTTTGTTAGGCGCTGGAGTTGTCGCATCGAAATTTTCTTTTGCCGCTAATCTTGCACCAGAATTTCCTGTGGTACGTGTAGCTGCCGCAAAACGACACTTTCAAAGTAAAGCCGTAGATGCTGCCATTAAAACTTTCCAGGCAAACGTTAAAAATCCCGAATTGGCCTGGCTGTTCGAAAACTGTTTTCCCAATACTTTAGATACTACGGTTTACAATTCAGAAAAAGATGGCCGACCAGATACTTATGTCATTACCGGTGATATTGATGCCATGTGGTTACGCGATAGTTCGGCGCAGGTTTGGCCATATCTTCAGTTTGTAAATGAAGATGAACCGCTTAAAAAATTAATAGCCGGCGTAATTATCCATCAAACTAAATGTATTTTAAAAGATCCTTATGCAAATGCTTTTTATGGCGACCCCACCAAAGTAGGTGAGTGGAAAACAGATAAAACGGCCATGCAGCCCGGAGTGCACGAACGCAAATGGGAAATAGATTCTTTATGTTATCCTATCCGCCTGGCTTACCACTACTGGAAAAAAACAGGCGATAAAACACCTTTTGATGCCAGTTGGAAAAAAGGAATTGAAGCCACTTTAAAAACATTCAAAGAACAACAGCGAAAAGCGGATAAAGGACCCTATCATTTTCAGCGGGAAACGACTCAACCTACAGATTCACTACCCATGGCCGGTTACGGTTTTCCGGTAAATCCGGTGGGCTTAATCTGCTCAGCATTTCGTCCGAGTGATGATGCCACCATTTTCCCTTTCCTGGTTCCATCTAACTTTTTTGCGGTATCGAGCTTAAAACAGGCCGCAGAAATGATTAAAGCCTTACAGAATGATCAGGCTTTGGAAAGTAGTTTGTTAAACATGGCTGATGAAGTGAGCGCTGCGCTACAGAAACATGCTATCGTTAATCATCCGAAATATGGTAAAATTTACGCCTTTGAGGTAGATGGTTTTGGAAGTTCGTATCTGATGGACGATTCTAATGTACCAAGCTTGCTGGGTTTACCTTATTTAGGTGCGATGAAAATTGAAGATCCTATTTATCAAAATACACGGAAATTTGCCCTTTCTAAAGATAATCCATATTTCTTTAAAGGTACAGCTGCAGAGGGAATTGGTGGACCGCACGCTGGTCAGGATATGATCTGGCCAATGAGTATCACCATGCGTGCCTTAACCTCGAAAGATGATGCTGAGATTAAATCTTGTATCGATATGTTACGTAAAACACATGCTGGCAAAGGTTTTATGCACGAATCTTTTCATAAAGATAACCCTGCGAACTTTACAAGGGCTTGGTTCGCCTGGTCGAACACCTTATTTGGTGAGTTACTTTGGAGAACCTACCACGAAAAACCAGCTTTGCTAAAAGCCTAATACAAGCGACCGTATTGATTGGGGTTTGTAATTGATTTTGATATTCAGTTCAACGCCTGATCAATACGGTTTTGTTTTGTCTTCCCTTATCTCCAGGATAAGGTGCACAGCGACTGTACAACGCACTACCTGTTTACATGATGTTGTACAATTTGACGGTAATTACAGGGGATTTATACGCCATTCGGGAATAAATTGATCAATGTGTGTAAAAGCTATGTTATAACGCTAAATTCTATCCTTTGCCTGTAATAAATATTTGTAAATTGCTACAAATTATTCCGTTTAGCATTGCAAAATTTTAGTAAAACCATCCTGGAAGATATTGAATTTATAAATCAGATTCCTGCTGTTGCACATATCTTAGAAATTGTTTGTAGAACCACAGGTATGGGGTTTTCGGCAGTGGCTAGGGTAACATCAGATAGCTGGGTAGCCTGTGCCGTTCATGATGAAATAAACTTCGGATTAAGCGTGGGTAGCGAACTCAAACTGGAAACAACCATTTGTAACGAGATCAGGCAGCATAAAAATGCTGTTATCATTGATCACGTGGATGAAGATCCTGATTTTGCACAGCACCATACACCATTAATGTATGGCTTTCAGAGCTACATCTCGGTGCCTATTACGTTAAAAAATGGTGAGTTTTTCGGTACGCTTTGCGCCATTGATCCTAAACCGGCCAAGCTGAAAAATCCGACCGTAACTGGTATGTTTACCATGTTTGCCGATTTAATAGCCTTTCATTTAGATGCACTGGAAGAACTGGCTAACAAGGAGCGGGAGTTAAAAAAAGAACAGGAAATAGCTGTTTTAAGAGATCAGTTTATTGCTATTCTGGGTCATGATTTACGAAATCCGTTAAATGCCATTTCGAACAGTGCACAACTTTTATCACGTTTGAATTTAGATGAACGCAGTGGGCGTATCACTAAAATTATTAAAGATTCGTCTTTCAGAATGAATGGTTTGATTGAGAATATGCTCGATTTTGCCAGTGGACGTTTAGGCGAGGGAATTACCATCAGCAAAACACCTGACGAAGATTTGGAGAAATTACTGCTCCAGGTGGTAGAAGAGTTGCAGGCCATTTGGCCATCGAGGGATATCAAGCTAAATTTTGATCTTGCTTATCCTGTTCATGCAGACGGAAAGCGACTGGCACAGCTTTTTTCTAATTTATTAGGCAATGCTTTAAATTATTCTCCATCAGATTCTACAGTCGAAATCAGTGCTTTCAGTACCGAAACAGAATTTAATCTTTGCGTAACCAATGAGGGTAAACAAATTCCGGCTGTTGCCATGGACAGGTTGTTTCAGCCTTTTTCCAGGGGTGAAGTAGAACCCAATCAAAAAGGCCTTGGTCTGGGTTTATATATTGCATCAGAAATTGCCAATGCCCATAATGGAACGCTTAAGGTATCTTCTACGCCTCAAAACACCTGTTTTACCTTGCACTTACCTTCTAGTGATGATAACAATAAACGATAACCTGCCTACCTCTACACTTTTAGAACTGAAAGTAGGCGATGAGATTACAGACGGGAATACTCAATCTGGTACCATAAAAAATATCGAGATTAGTGAAACGGATGAATTTTTAATGTTTATTTTTCAGTTGGAAAAACAGCACCTTACCGTGAAGAAACTCAAACAGGTTTGCTAATTATAAAATAGGCCTCGGATCGAATATAACCTGAAACGACTTAATTTTTTCGTTGGCTAACTGGTACCAGCCACAGGCATATATCGTGCTTTTACCCATGTTAATATCATACCATAAACAAACATCCTCCTGATCTAAAAACACTTTTTTAACATCGTATTTAAATTTCATTTTTTTCATGTCGTCGATATAAATATCAGCGCCGTTTCTTTCGCCCATAACGCCTTTAAAAGTCATATCATCATGTAGTTGTGCCCTGGCCACCTCAAAGTTTTCGGTGTTTAAGGCATTAATAAAATCAAGTACAACAACCTTTGCATTATGCTCGGTTAATAGTTTATCGGATGTGCTCATAACAAAATCTATTTACCATTAAACGAAAGTCAGAACCAAAATGTTTGGAAGGAAGTGACTTGATGAGCAACAAATGAAAGGTTTAAATAATAAGAGTCGTCATTGCTGAAAAAGCTTTCACGCAACGACGACTATGCTATCCTTCAAAACTATATACTTTTCCAGGCTGTGTTTTAAAACTGTATTTAAAGTCCTTTCCTGATTTTTCTTCTTCGATAGCCTTAAGCTTACGCTTTAACGCATTTGGAGATCTCACGATACAATCTTCGCCTGATAATGATTTTATCGACAGCTTTGTAATTTTACCATCTTTCCATTGCAGATCTGTAATTTCGAAGTTACCCCTGGCTCTTAAACCCTGAATACTTCCTGTTGACCATTGATCAGGTAGGGCCGGTAAAAATTGCAGCTCACCTGCCTGGCTTTGCAATAACATTTCTGAAACGCCTGCTGTGTAGCCAAAATTCCCATCAATCTGAAAGGGAGGATGAGCACAGAAAAGATTGGCGTAAATGCCTCCGCCTTTATTATAATCGGTGCCCGAGCCACCCACTGGCGTAATAAAGTTCTGCAATATTTTATAGGCATGATTACCATCCTGCAGCCTGGCCCAAAAATTAATTTTCCAGGCCATAGACCATCCTGTTGATTCATCGCCACGGGCTGTTAAAGTTACTTTAGCGGCTTTGGCAAGCTCAGGTGTATTAATGGTGCTGATTTCTCTGCCAGGATGCAGGCCAAAAAGATGCGAAATGTGTCTGTGTTGATCCTTAGGATCATCGCGGTCGGTTTCCCATTCCTGTAATTGTCCCCATTTACCAATTTTTGGTTTTAATAAATGTGCTTTAAGATCTGCAATGTGTTTTTTATAATCACTATCGATGCCTAAAATTTCAGCTGCTTCTATATAATTTGTAAATAGATCGTAAACAATCTGCTGATCGTGTGTTACGCCATCTTCAGTCGGGCCATGTTCTGGCGACCAGCCCAATGGCGATACCAAAGTGCCGTCTGCTCTTCTCTTTAAGTGGTCATCCCAAAACTCTGATATCTCTTTGATAATGGGGTAGGCGAAATTTTTTAAATAATCTTTATCCCTGGTAAAAGAATAGTGCTCCCACAGCGCCTGTGCATACCAGGCACTTCCAGGTGTATTCCATAAAAAACTCATTCCGCCGAAAATATTGTTTTCTGTTTTTACGGTCCAACCACGGGTGTTTGGATATTTCTGGCGTGTAGTGATGGCACTTACCTCACGCATGCTGTTTATATAATCCAGATATGGGATATGACATTCTGAAAGGTTAGTTGGCTCTGCCAGCCAATAATTCATCTGGATATTGATGTTAGAGTGGTAATCGCTGCCCCATGGTGGCGTATTGCTCTCATTCCATAGCCCTTGGAGATTCGCAGGTAAACCTCCCTTTCTAGAGGAGCTGATCAAAAGGTATCTGCCGTATTGAAAAATTAGAGCTTCTAAGGCAGGGTCAGGCGTCTTTTTATAATTGATTAACCTTTGGTAAGTTGGCAAACTGTTGTTTTTTATATCATTCTGACCTAAATTAATAGCTAAGCGGTTGAATAATTGCTTGTAGTCATCAACGTGTGCTTTTAATAGATTTGAATAGGATTTTGTAGCGCTTTGTTTCAGTATACGATCGATTTTTGACGCAGGTTCTTCTCCTTTCCAGTTTTCACTGCGTTTATTACTGTAATTGGTAGCAGCGGTGAAAAGGACAGTTATGGCATCGGCATTATCGATTTTTAATTTTTCACCATCATCATCTTTAACCGCATGGCTGCTACCATTCTCAATTTTAACCAAAGCAGTCGCCTGATAAGGCATCCCATTAGATAATTTGCCTGTAAATTGGATCGTATTCCCGTTAACGGTGAGATTGCCCTGATGTGCATTTTTTAATCTTAGGGTGGCAGAATACGACTTTTTTTGATTAGCAGTGAACCTTAAAACCATTACTTTGTCCGGAAAACTGCAAAAGTATTCACGTTTATAGCTGGTCCCATTTTGTGTATAATTGATGGAATGGATGGCATCAGCAAGATTTAATTGACGTGTATAGTTACTGAATTTTTGTTCTTTATTGTCGAAGTCAATCCATATATCTCCAAAAGCCTGGTACATACCCCGGTCATTTTCATCTCCTGTCCAGAGGGTATTGTCATTAAACTGAATATGCTCCTGATTAACACCGCCGAAAATCATACCGCCAATCCGGCCATTTCCAATAGGGTAGGCTTCAGTCATCCATTTGCTTGCTGGTTTGTTGTCCCAAAGCAATAGAGGCGTGGTTTCTTTGTTTTGAGCGAAAATAGGTGTGGAAAAGCTAAAGGCTAAAAAGAAGATTAGCGTGCAGCGAATAGCTTGCTTGCAGTTAAAAAACATGTCGGTTATTTGATTAGTGTGTAGTCAAATATATAGATAATCAACGGATTGTGCTATGGACAAAGCAGGCGAATGCTTATCGATTATTGGCATACTATTCAGTTATTTAAGCATGTGATGAGGTGTACCAGCATATTTTTTTTGGTAACTATTGTGATAGCTTAGATTGGATTTTAACAGATTTTATATATTTGATATCACACACTAAAACGTTTTATGTAAAATGAAATCGCTAACCAAATTTTTATTCCTAATCCTTTTTTTGAACCTAACGGACATTCATAATGTTCAAAGTCAGACGAAAGGCTCTTTTACGAAATATGTAAATACTTTTATCGGGACTGCTCCCTTAACTGACCCTAAAATTTTAGGTTATGAGCTGCCGCAGGGTTGGCGATCGTGGGCAGGTTTAACTTTTCCAGGCAGCTCGTTGCCTAACGCGATGGTGCAGTTGAGTCCGATTACCGAATTTGGATCTGGTGCCGGATACGAATATGAAGATGATACCATTTATGGCTTTGCGCACACCAATAAAGGGCATTGGAATTTATGTAATATTCCCGTTTTGCCATTATCCAATGCCACTGGTAAGTTCGGATCGAAGTTTTCGCACAAAAATGAAAGTTCAGCACCAGGTTTTTATCAGGTTTATCTTGATGACTATCAGGTAAATGTAAAGCTGACTTCGACTTTAAGATGTGGATTCCATCAATATGAATATAAAAATCCCAATAATAGACAGATTCTTTTCGACATGGGAAAGGCCAACAGCAGGGTTTCAACCTGGAATATCGAGCAAGTGGGTGCTTCTGCCATACAAGGCTTTCAGGGAGGGGAGAATATTTACTTCTACGCCACGGTAAACGCCAGGATTGAAAAACTGGATCAGACGGATGTAGGTAAACGCTCAGGTTATGCAATCATCCATTTGGCCGATGGCGGGGCGGCACCTGTAGAACTTAAAATCGGTTTATCGTTTGTGAGTGTGGCCAATGCCAAAGAAAACCTGGAACAAGAAATCGGCAATAAAAGCTTTACACAGATTCGTAATGAAGCTACTACAAAATGGGAAGCTCTTTTATCGACCATACAGGTAAAAGGAGGTACTGATAAGCAGAAACAAATGTTATATTCTTGTTTGTACCGCTCTTTTTTATGGCCAGCTTTACGCAGTGATGTAAACGGCGAATTTAAAGATGCAAAGCACAACGTAATGAAGGGCAATTTTAATTATTATACCGAACCTTCACTTTGGGATACCTATCGCAATAAAGATGTGCTGTTGGGCTTAATTACGCCAAAGGTTACATTAGATGTAATTAAATCGATGAAAGATGTAGGCGATAAAACTGGTTTCATCCCGACGTTTTTTCATGGTGACCATGGCGCCTCTTCTATTGCAGGCGCTTATTTGAGGGGGATAAATGATTTTGATATTAAAGGCACTTACCAGATTTTATTGCGTAATGCCAATGTAGATGGTGGTGCCCGTCCCTTTGTGAAAGAATATATCGAAAAGGGTTATATTTCTGATCCTGATGTCAAAAATCCACATGTTGAAACCAAAGCCAAAGCGGGCGTTTCTAAAACACTCGAATATGCTTATGATGACTATTCGCTGGCGCAAATTGCTAAAAAACTAGGCGACAGCAGTAATTATCGGATTTTAATGGCCCGATCAAAGAACTATAAAAATATGTTCGACCCCACTACGCGATTTATGAGGGGCAGATTAGAGAACGGCGACTGGATCAAACCTTTTAATCCGCAATACCCTTATTACGAATATATGTACAGAGAAGCCAATGCCTGGCAGGTTTCATTTTATGCCCCTCATGATATGAAAGGTTTGATTGAACTATATGGCGGTGCAAAGGGATTTGAATCCAAGTTAGATTCTTTGTTTACTTTACCCTGGAATCCAAAATATATCGCCAGGAATGTAGAAACCATGATTGGTCAGTATTGCCAGGGAAACCAGCCCGATCATGAAGCACCATTTGCCTATACTTTCATCGGAAAACCAGAAA
This sequence comes from Pedobacter sp. GW460-11-11-14-TSB4, assembly GCF_059423705.1. Lineage (NCBI taxonomy): Bacteria > Pseudomonadati > Bacteroidota > Sphingobacteriia > Sphingobacteriales > Sphingobacteriaceae > Pedobacter > Pedobacter sp. GW460-11-11-14-TSB4. The sequence continues at coordinate 418,407 of NZ_JBWKYI010000001.1, read as the reverse complement.
AATCACAAAAAATCATCGATAAAATCCTGAATGAACTATACGGCATAGGCAACGATGGTTTGGCACTTTCGGGAATGGATGATGCGGGTGAAATGTCTGCCTGGTATGTATTCAGTTCTTTAGGTTTGTATCCATTTTCTGCAACTGATGCTGAATATTTGGTTACCGCTCCGCTGTTTGATGAAGTTAAATGGAATACCAGTACAGGGAAATTATTAACGATAACTAAACCTGGTAAGGGAAGGGGCATTTGCAATATTAAAGTGGACGGAAAAACAAATAATGGATATTTTATTTCTCACGATTTATTTAAGAACGGCGGTAAGGTAGAGATCGTTACGCGATAAGCTCACCTTATTTAGATTATACTCATTTATTTAATAAAATGTCATTTAAAAGCGACTTTCTAATAGGAAGTCGCTTTATTTATTTAAAATAATGACATCGTTTATTGAATAGGTTCTAATTTAGTAGGGTATAGATTTGAATAGTATTGAATATTACGCTCTTTTTGATTGTGGAAAAAAATGATGCCACCGGCATTGTTGTTATCGTAAATCAGGTGTATAAATTTATTGGTGAAAAATTTTCCTATATATTTTACGGAAGTTGATCGATATAGGATGTTTTTATTTTCTAGGTTTAAGATTATCAATTCATTTTGATTAGTATCAAAATTCTTTATAATTGCTACATTTTTTCCATCATCGCTAAGTGCTATTATATTTTCCAAATTGTAGGAAAGCGAGAAAATAAGATCAGAGTTTTTACTTACGGCTTCGCTATAGATTATTGTTGAAGTATTAATGTCTATTACTTTAAGCACTCCGTTTTTGTTTAGGTACATGCCCCTAGATCCATCATTTGAAAAAACATAGTTAAAATTTTCTGAAGTTTTTAATGTATTCTGACTCTTGACTCCATCGCAGAGGAAATGCGATGAAACATCAGCCAGATCTATAACAAACACTATACCTTTGCGGTTTCGGAAGCTAAATTTATTCGTGTTCCCTATCCACCTCACTATATCATTTAGCCGGATTGTTTTTTCACCCTCCCAAAACCGTCTTAGCAGTTTTTTGCTTTCTATCCTGCTTTTATGAACAAGATCATATACAAACAGGTCTTTGTTGCCCCTTAAAATTAATGCCTTGCTGCCATCTGGAGATACAATAATATCCGTCACATCAGAAAGTATTGTTTCGTAATTTTTGCCCTGATATGACATAATGGCCAGTGTTTTGTTTTTAAAACGGATAAGCAGCTTGTTTCTGTCGGCTATAGAAAACACATTTTCCACGCTTCCGAAAGTGGCTGATTTTACTGGTCTTTTAAAACCATTAAGCTGGTATAATTTTAATGTATCATTTGCTGGTCGTTTGAGCGCCATCATCTTATTATCACCCGATACCATGCAGATTTTTTTTAAATCCCTGGAACTAAATGTCTCTTTGCGTTTAATGATTTCTAATGGTAATGTTTTATGAAGGGCTAGATCGAATAAAGAGAGGTTCCCATCTGAATTAATAAAGGAAATAAACCTGGTATTCGATAGGAAGTCCATCTTAAAGTCTGTTATATTTGATAGTTTTTTATTTCCCTGTTTTACCACAAAATCGATCTGTGATCCGTTAATTTTACTAATATCTTTATTCGTTTTATCGTAAACATATATTATACTATCTTTAATATTGCGAAAGGCGATATACCTTTTGTCTGGAGAAACAAGTGTATTGGCGGCGGCCTGAGGATTGCCTTTTTTATCTTCAAATTTAAAGGCCTTTAGTTTTGAAAAAGATGGATCAAACTCCCATACAAAAAAAGATCCTGAAGACTGATGAACCAGAAAGCTATTTTGTTGAAATTGTTGAATGTTATCTCCACCCGAAATGTCGAAAAAGAATTTATCCGAAAGCAATGTCTCTATACTGTCTTTACGATTAACCAGGTAACGGTTATTTAGGTATTTTTCCCAATTCTGAAATGCATTATAATGGTTATTCTGTGCATAATCGTTTTCTGCCTGAGTAAGAAGTTCTTTATTCACCTTTTTATAGAGCTTAATAAGGCTATAAAGCGAAAATGCAAATAAGGCTATGCAGATTAATAAAAGCGTGTTTGCAATAATCCTCCTTTTCTCTGCTTTTATTTTTGCAACGATTGCCAGCTGTTCTGATCTTTGTGCAAGTTCAGTAGCCGCTTCCGCACGTTTCCGTTCCTCAATAGCAATAAGCCTTTGATTTTCGGCTTTATCTTTTAGCGCACTTGTGATTTTAAGAAGCTCTTTCTGTCTTGCAATTTCATTCTCTCTTTCATTAGCTTCTTTGGCAAGCAAGTCATCCCGTTCTTTGGTTTCCTGATCAAGCTGCTCTTTCTGTAATCTGATTTTTTTTGAAGTTTCAATCGGTTCAACGAGCTTGTCATGACTGAGTTCAAAGGTTACACCCCTGGGCGTATTTTCTGAACGGATAATACGTGCAGACAATAATCGGTCAATTAGACTTCTATCTCCGCCAAGTTTATTGATTAACTGACTTTCGAGCAGACTGGCTCTTTTTCCATCACTGATTAAATCATCCTCAATAACCCGGCGTGCCATTTCCTGCTTGCGAATATTTCCAATTTTAGAGAGTTGATCTATATAAAATTGATCGAGTATATTGGCAATATTTATTTCATGCAAAAATTCACTTTCGCTAAAAAAAAAGGGAATGTGCAGGTTTTTTATATTTAATGATTTAACTTTCTGTTCAATGTAATAACATACGATTTGCAGAAAAGAAGCATGGATCTCGTCGAATTTATTGGTTAACTCACTAATGATCAATTCAGTAATCTTTTGTGATATGATGATCGGTGGACTATAAAATGAATTAAAATATAGTTCAGATTGAGGAAGAGTGTAATTTTGTTGCCAATTTAAATCCAAAATGTTTTTTGAAATTTCTGCCTCATCAAGTAGGAGTAATTCATTTTTGTAAGGTAATAATGCAGGCCCATTTATAGCAAGTTTAGCATTTTTCGAATCAAAAAAGTTAATCTGGAATCGGTTACTCAAAATATTTGGGATGCTGCTATCCATTCTATCCATGAGAGAGAGCTTGTCGGATCTTATTGCAAAAAGTATCCTTATTGATGGCTGCTTATACCACTCTATTACAGGAATCCGATCTGTATCGCTAAGGTTTCCGATCCAGTCTAGTATACGCTTTGGTGAGAGTTCATGGGTAATTTCGGCCAGCTGATTAATGAAATCTGTCTCAACGTCATTACTATAACTAAAGAATTCTTCAAACTGGTCAAATATCAGTACAATATCGCAATTGGGGTTCTTTTCCTTAAGTTTACACTCGGCGAGTTTGATGTATTCCCAAATTTTAGGCTGATCACCATCGTAAATGATATCTTCTTTACGATAAATGATATCCAATTGCTTCAATTTAACTTCTATGCTTTTATAAAGCGTTTCGGCAGGATTAAGAAGTTCCTCTTCCTCATTCTCAACATCATCCTGGTTTAGATAATTTTGGTTTAATCTTATCCTGATAGGCAGAAAATGTGATAATTCTCTTTCTTTAATAAAAACGGTATTGAGCAGGGAACTTTTTCCCACGCCTGATGGGCCAAATAAAACATTAACCCGATTTACCATAATGAGTTTGGCAAGTTGATTGATTTCGGCATCCCTGCCAAAAAAAATCGCGGCATCTTCTTGCTCAAAAGAACGCAGCCCTGGAAATCTATCTCTTTTCATTTAATATTTTTATTGAAGGGCCACTAGTAAACGATAAACATCATTTTTAACGAATGACATGTTGTACTGGCGACGGTAATATTCCATATTTCTTTCAAGTAACGCCGATTTCATTTCTGTAAAAGCATAATTGCCTGGTTTGTTCCGCAGGTCAAGCACATTAAAAAGGATCTTCAGGTGCCATTCCTTAAAATCAAATCCTATAAAAATCCCATATCTATTTCTAATGATTTCCCTGATAAACTCAGGTATTGGTGGATTTTTCTGGTATATATTTTTAGTAAAATCTACTGCTTCTTTCTCTGTAAAAATGATCGAAGCAGGATTTTCAAAGGATCCAAAAATATTGTAAACAAAGGGTTTACCATTATCAACCGGGGGTGGGCTTTGGCTGTTAGACATATCATAAAACCCAGTTGAGTAATAAGCGGGAAATAGGTTTTCTAAGGTTGTATCCGGATTTGTATTGATAATGAGCGGGAAGTTAAGCTGCCTAATCCGATTAAAGGTGCCACTATTCAGGTCATTTTCTTCACTGATTTTTTTAGCTTTCCTTTCCGTATCGCCCGAAACGAATAAATCTCTTGTTTCAAAACGATCAATAAGATAGCTGAGATTATCCGTTTCGGTTTTGTCATATGAAATATCATATTTTTCCAAACTCTCAATTAGTTCATTCATGAAGAGATCGGAAAAAGGAATATTTTCGTTTCCGACGCTATACTTTAAAAAATGAGGTCCCAGAAAGAGTACACAATGCCCATTTCTGATTTCGGTTTTTAAGTGTTCTACTTGAGCTGTAAATGAGGCTCCTGCTAAATCAGCTTTAATTTCTTTGAGATGATCATTATTAGGTATTTTAATAACCATTACTTCAAGAAGCTTCATAAGCTGATTCAAACTATCCGCCCTTTTAATTATGTTAAACCACATGGTTGAGGCGGGACCTGTAAGGTCAATTTTAGATGCATCAATTTCAGCCTGGTCTAAAATGGGTAAAATCGGTTGCAGGAAAGGCCATTGTCTAGAAGAAAAAGCTACTAGCTGGTAAAATTGTTTATTGTTGAGCGCCATTCATTTATATTTTTAACCCTGAAATAACCTTTGATATGGCAATGCCTTCATTTCTTAACATTTTTTGAGGCACACCGGGTTCCACAAGAATTCCACCACTATGATGTAAACCAACCACTTCCCATTGCGAATTGAATACTGGTGCGCCTGAAGATCCAGGCTCTGTGTCAGTTAAATATTGTATAATATTTTCATCAGCATAGGTTACGATATTATTGTAAAGTGCAATTTGTTTATAACGGCCGCCAGGATGCTGAATGATGTTGACAAAATCTCCTTTTACACTCATGCCGTTTTTAAGTTTAAGCTTTCCAAATTGGGTATTTGCATCACCATCAATCCCGATCACCGTCCAGTCATCTTCTTTAGAAGTTTTGAAATAATCATCTGGGTTAAGCTTAAATAATTTGGCCTCCATGGCATTGCCATTTAAGGTTTCCTCATAGTTGAATGCTACATTAGCCAATCTTGCAGTGTCCTTATCCGCAATTACATGATGATTGGTTACCAAGAGATTATTGTCAATAAGAAATCCTGATCCAAGTTCGCTATGCGTTGTATAAGAAATCTCAATCCGCGCAACAGCTTTCGCAGCTATTAGTCCCTGCTCAAGAAATTTGATAGGAAGAAGAGAGCTTGTAGCACCCATAATTTTTTCGAGAACGTTTTCATCAAGCTTTTTCTTCCATGGTATACTATTGATATCAGGCCCCGTATTATAGTCTTGAAATCGCTCCTCTTTATAAGCCAGCAGGTATGGGTTTTCTGGAAAACTTTGTAAAACTGTATCAACCAATTGATCTACCTGGTTATTACTGTGTGCATAACGGAGTGCGCTATTCCATATTGCAAGCGATCCACCCATAAAATCAATCATACTGTAATCGATTTCTGCCCGGTCTAAAAACGTGATGATATTATTTGGTAGCGGTATTAGCAGTGCAAGTGCATCATTTAGCTGATTAAGTTTTTTGTCGCGGTACATAGTTATTAAATAATGTTTTGGTTCGCAATCCAATCGTAATTTTTCCCGATCTCAATGGGTAAAATTCATTTCGATTAAGCCCAATTGGTTATATGGCGTATTGTGATAGATTTTTTAATGTAACTGACCTTTCTTCTGGACCTTCAAGCATTTTAATAATTTGTTGTGTATCACTTTCAACCTGTTGATACAATTTGGTGCCATTTCTAAAAAGTAAATCCGGACTGGTAAGTACGGTTCGCTTAAAGAACAAAAGGGCGTCATTAACAACTTTTACATCACCTTTTTGGGTTTCTTCACGCAGCTTATTATAAGCCGTAGATACTTCAGGTATGTTGTACCAGTCATCTCTGTTTTTACTGGAAATAATCTCAATAACGATATAGGGGAAATTTTTAATTGCTTTCCCAGCTTTGTCGACTAACTTAAAATCATGCTCATCTATCCTGATATCGCCAATCTTAATATCATCCTTATCTGTTCCTATAACAACGAAATAGCCTGTTGAAGGATTTCTATACTGGATGTTAAGCCCTATTTCCAGGGTAGAATCTTTATCACTTCCTGTTAATAGTTTAACACCTGTTTCTAAGGGTTTGATATAGGGTAAGGCTGCACTCAGAAAGGAAACACCTCCAAGTACTGAAATATCGGTAAGCAAATTGATAAAGGGACCTGCAAGTTCTGCTTCTTTAATCGAAAATAATCCAACTTCGAGTTTTAATCCATCTCCACGGTAAGGTACAGGGCCAAGTAGTCTTTGATTAAGGTTAATAACCCGATCAATGTTAGCTGCATCAAGGCTTTTAAGCATACCAGGCGTGGTAAGTACATTGAAACTTGCTGTTTTTCCAGAAATGTTCGAAAGTTCGACATGACTATGAACTGTTGCATAGAACTTCGAAAGCCCCTTTCTTACATTAACAATGCGCATCGACTTAAGGTAAATCTCAATGTAATCATCATTCGGTACAAGTTCTATTGATTCTATATCACCAGGCGTTTGTTCCTTTGGCATACTGGAGTAGAACCAGTCTTTACTCTGCTTTTCAAAAATATCAGATAACCATCCCATAAATGTGTTGTTTAGATAATTTATATTAATTACTCTTATATGTGAAAAGTCATAAAGCATCTGGCGTTCCGGGACGAACAACGAACAATAATAAATTATGAAGCTAGGCTTTTCTTTATAAACCTAATGAGTTATAGGAGCTGAAACAATACTAATTGATGAGTATTTTTCAGTATACATATTTTATGAAAAGCGTGTAATAATGAATAGGAGTTAAGGCAAATTGGTGACATTTATGCTTTATCCTATTGATATAAATGACTCAAAGCCATTTGAGAAATAGAATCGCTTTTGCAGAATAATACAAAAGAATACTTGAATTATTTATAAAGAATAGAGGTAAGCTACCAATGAATAGGGAAAAGATCGGTTAAAGCTGTTATGGAGTGTTTGGTGGTTAACAGATTTTCTGTAATATCTCACTCGATCTGTTAAAAAAGGTAAGGTAGAGATTGGCACTAAATAGGATTAACCATGACCAAATATTAATCAATGTTAATCCTGCAATGGGGGAATTGCTGCGTCTGATTATCAGTTATTCAATAAAACCTGAATGTACATGTTAAATGAACATTCAGGTTTCAACAAGGTGATGGAGTAGCAATTAACTTTACAACGGTAATATTTATCGTTTATTAGCACCTATTGAAAATTCTGATCAACAATAGCTGTATATGAATTAATAAAGCAATTCGATTTTACTTTTAGTTAAATCTATGGTTTTGCCTACGGAGTAATCGACTGCTAACTTTGCAGAGAATGTTTTACCCGCCTGAACATCGGCTACATAACTATTTTCATCATAACCAGATCCATCAGTTGCTACAACTGTCAGTTTGAGTTTAACGGGATTAAGTGCATATTTTTCAACCGTATAATCAGTACCCGAAGTGTTCTTGATGTCAAAGTCAATTAAGACGGCCGATTGCGAAGTAAGGTTTTCCTGTTTGGTAATTTTAGCAGTGAAATTTGTCAGGGGGAACTTGTCATTTGACGGCGCATCATCCTTTTTTTTGCAGGATGCCAATAAAGTAACAACGAATAAGAAGGTAAATGCACTTGTTAACTGGGTTTTGAATAATTTTTTCATTGCGTAAATAATTTTTTATAGGTGAAATATTAATTACTCAAAGCTACAGGCACAAAATCGTAGCAGCAATGACTGGAAAAAGTCAATTTTTAACTAGCTGTTTTCAGCTATTTTTTAGATTTATTTTTATATGTAAGATTTTATCTTAAATATTGCGGCAAACCGGTTTGGTCATTCGCTATGAAAATAAAAATAGGCATCGTTTGCTTTTTGTTCGCTTTTAAGCTTTACGCACAAAGTCCTGCAAATAAGTTAAATTATGCAGATAGTATTACGCAGGTATTAAAAAAGCAGTTGCCCCCCAGCAGCAAGCGCTTCTCTGATAGTTTAGTGAACCTTACCAAACGCACCAAATCTGATAGCTTGAGGGCCCGTGTGTTTTTTAAACTGAGCTTCTATTGGCGCGATCTAAATCGTACTGTATCTGAGAAATATTTAACTGCCGGCTATAAGTATGGTGCTAAATTTCCCTACGTAAAAGCCGTTTATTACCATTACCTCGGGGCTTTTTATTATCCGGTTGACGCAGCAAAAAGTGAACTTAATTATATTGAAGCAGATAAACAGTTATCAAAATTTAATACAGAAGAGGCTTATTTTTTAAGGGCAAAAGGCTGGGGGAATTATGCCAATTTGCAGCAACAAAAAGGTGATGAACTGCTTATGGCAGAAATCCTGTTAAATAAATGCATCCCTTTAATAAAAAAAGCAGGAGTAAATGAGTTTCTGGCTAAGTATTATGAAGATCTGGCAACCGTATTTATGGATCAAAAGCAGTATGATAAGGCAGAAAAATATTTTCTCCTGGCTATTGCTACTTTCGAAAAAATAGAGTTATGGGATGTGGTTCATTTATACGATGCTTACATTGGTACGACAGAAAACTATTTGTTTAACAACAAAATAACGGAAGCCAAAAGAACTTTAGAAAAAGCTAAAAATCTGATGTCGAAATGTAACGACACTTTAAGCCATACGGAATATTATTTAGCAGAATGCATATTTTATAGAAAAACCAAAGCTTATGATCAGTCACTTCTAAGTGCAAATACCGGGCTTAAAATGGCAGTTAAAATAAACGACGATTACCAGGTAGAAGTGCTGAATATACAAAAATACAAAACGCTCATTGCGCAGGGCCATTACCAAAAAGCGGCTGTTCTCATCGAAGATATCGTTCGGAAAAACAGTTCAAAATCGCCAACAAATATCTTAGCCTGCTTTTTTGACCTGTCGGAAGTATATGATAAAATGGGAAATCCTAATACCGCCTATTTCTGGCTCAAAAAATATAGTGTTTTAAATGATAGCTTAAATAAGCAAGAGGTTTTGAGAAAAATTAATGCTTTAGAAATAAAGTTTAAAACAGCGGAAAATGAAAAGACAATTATGAACCTCAACGCTGAAAATGAGAAAACAAAACTCATTACAAAAAACAGCAGGTTAGTAAACTGGCTTTTAGTTTTAACCTGTGTGTTTTTATCCATTCTGGCAATTGTGGGTTGGTTCTTCTTTCGCAACAGTAAAAAACTGGCTTTGCAAAAAGATTTAAATCATCAGCAAGATCTTAAAGATATTTATAGTCAGCAACACATTCAATTGGTAGAGGTCATGTTAAATGCAAAAGAAGATGAACAAAACAGAGTAGCTAGAGATTTGCATGATGGCGTTGGTGGTATGCTGGCGGTTTCAAAAATGAACCTCGCACACTACATTAATGAAAGTAAAAATAACGATTCAGACCTCTACAATGTGACGGTTCACCTGGAAAACACAATGAAAGAACTCAGGCGTGTAGCGCATAACATGATGCCCGAAATGCTGATCAGACTGGGCCTGGAGGCTTCGCTAAGGGATCTGTGCGAATCAATAGCTTCGGATCGTTTAAAGGTTGATTTTCAATGCCTGGGCATTAGCGATCACCTAAAATCACGCGAGCAAATCAATATCTACCGCATTGTGCAGGAAGCCATGGCCAATGTGGCAAAACATTCCCATGCTAAAAACCTGTTGCTGCAATGTTCTCAAAATAAAAACATATTTTTCATTACCATTGAAGATGATGGGAAAGGTTTTGATACCCGTCATATCGACACTGCTGATGGGATAGGGGTTCGGAATATAAAAAGCCGGGTTGAGTACCTAAAAGGAAAAATTGAAATTTTATCGCAGGAAAATAAAACCGGCACATCCATTAATATAGAATTGTATGTTACAGCCTAAAACCACCATAGCCATAGTAGACGATCACCCGATCATAATAGAAGGGTTGGTTAAGTTGTTGCATAAAACATCCTCTTTTGAAATTGTTGGTGGTTTTACCAGTGGACAAGCGTTTATTGATGCTTTAAAAATAACGCCCATAAAAATTGTTTTATTGGATATTATACTGCCTGATATTAGCGGGATAGAGATATGCAAGGAAATCAAAGCCATTTCTCCCGGTACTGTGGTTTTGGCTTTTAGCAATCATCAGGAAAGGAGTGCCATTATGAAAATGTTAGCCAATGGTGCCAATGGATACATCCTTAAAGATGCACCTATTGATGAAATTGTGAATTGTATTAACATGGCTTTAAACGGGCATATTGCTTTTAGCAAAGCGATAAGTGAAATTATTTCGCGACCACCTTTAGACGGGCATCAGGGTATCGCCAACCTGACTGTACGTGAAAAAGAAATTCTAAAGCTGATTGCCACAGGTTTAAATACAAATGGCATAGCAGAACGATTGTTTTTAAGCAAGTTCACCGTAGAAAACCATAGGAAAAATCTATTGCAAAAAATGAAAGCCAAAAATGTAGCCGATTTAATGCGGATAGCCACCCAGGGCGGTTTACTTTAATTATCCCGCTAATATATTTACCTTTTTTACTTAATCCTTCAGCATTTATCTGTAATGATTAAATACCGCCCGGCCACTGCTGCAGACTTTGAACTCACTTTACAGCTGAAGGCTCATTCCATAAAGCCTTATATCTCTGAAATTTGGGGCTGGGATGATGCTGTGCAGCTTGAATACCATAAGCATGATTTTGTGGCGGAGCACATGCAAATTATACTGGATCGGCACGATCAGGAAATAGGATTGATCGATAAGGTAGAGACCAGAAAATTAATTTTTATTAAAAGCATATTGATTGATCATTCAGTTCAGCGAAGTGGTATTGGAACTAAGGTGATGAACGATATTATACAACACGCGCTTTTAGCTGATAAACCTATCGAACTTCAGGTTTTTAAAATTAATATTATCGCAAAGAAGTTTTATCAAAAACTGGGCTTTATAATTAAAGGGCATACAGCGCTACATTATCAAATGATTTATAAAAACGGAGAAATTGTATAATGTTGCAATATCTGATGATTTATAAGGATAGATTTAAAACAAAAAAGCCTTACATCTCTGTAAGGCTTTCTGTGATCCCGCTGGGATTCGAACCCAGGACCACTACATTAAAAGTGTAATGCTCTACCAGCTGAGCTACGGAATCATTTCCTTTTGTTTAAGGAGGTGCAAATATAGGGATTTATCTTTTTCTTGCAAACATTTTTTGAAAATGTTTTTGATGTTTTTTCCGTTGTTTAAAACGGGTTGTTCTAACTGCTTGATTTTAAATTTTCTATGCTTAAAAATAAGCTTAAAATTTATTTTAACCCATCAGCAATCATCACTATTTACTTGCTTTAGGAATAAAATTAAGGAAAGACTGGAACTGTGCTTTGTGTTTATTCCTATCCAGTTTAAAATAAAAAGCTCCTCGGCGTGAACTTGATTTATCCTTATCCGTCTGTTTAATCAATAATCCACTGGCAGTAATCTTGCGGATAAAGTTCCGGTTATCTATTGGCGAATCGTAAACCTGCTCATATAAAGCCTGTAATTGCGGTATCGTAAATCGTTTTGGTAAAAGCTCAAATAAAATAGGATGGAGGGCGGCCTGATAACGGATTTTATCCATTGCAGCCTTAACCATCATATCGTGGTCAAAAATTAATTCCGGAACTTCTTTTAACTTAAACCATTCGGCATGGTACTGATCATTGATCTGTTTACTGTATTTATTAATATCGATCAGTGCGAAATAGACTACCGAAACCGTACGTTCGATCGGATCCCGATCCGGACTACCATAAGCATGAAGTTGTTCCAGGTAAACGTCATGTAATCCCGTTAACTCTAATAAAATCCTTTTGGCAGCGCCATCAAGATCTTCTCGCTCACCAATAAAACCACCCATTAAACTCCATTGATCTTTTACAGGCTCTATTGCCCTTTTTATCACCAGAAGTTTTAGCTGATCGCCGTCATAACCAAAAATAATGCAGTCGACTGCAACAAGAACAGGTTTTTGATTTAAATATTTTCCCATGTTAAAATAGCCTATTTAATTTAGCATCGTTATAATCTGTAATATAACCTAAGATATTCGGATAACCTTCAAATTCTTCGATTGTATGTGTGGTGTTTAATACCATGCAGGGCATGCCTGCATTTAATGCCGATTCTACACCTTTGGGTGCATCTTCGAAAACCAGACAATTGGCTGGTGCAATATTTAATGCTGCCGCGGCCTTTAAAAAAGTTTCAGGATCTGGTTTGCTTGTTTTTACATCATCTGCACTCACTATGGCATCCAGATAATGACGGATATTTAAGCCATCGATTACAAAATCTATATTAAAAGGTATTGCAGCAGATCCGATCGCCATGGGAATGTGAGCTTGTTTTGTGCGCTCCAAAAAGACATCCAGTCCTTCAATCAGCGCCAAATGCGGCAGGTAACCTTCCTGATAACGCTTTTCTTTATCAATAGAAAGGCGTTCTATTTCTTCGGCGTTAAATTTATCTTTTCCGAAAACGCGTTCTAAAACTTCGTGGTTTTTACCATACATTTCTTTTTTTACGCTTTCGTAATCAAGTTTAGCACCTAAATCTTCCGTCATGATGCTATACCAGGCTAACGTATGGTATTCCATATCATTAATCATCGTACCGTTCAAATCAAAAAGAAAAGCCTTTGGCTTGAAATTTAAGTTATGCATATGGCTGCTAAATTATGTGATTTTTTTTACTGTTGGGAATCCTCGCCGATATTATGAAAAATAATAAGTATAATCGTTACTTTAACGTTAATAATTTTTTCCTACATTAGCCTTAACCAAAAATAAATCAATATGAAGCCCTGTCTGCTTTTTGTATGCAATTGGAGATCCGTTTTCACCAATTTTAATCCATGAAACCGAGCTTGTGGGTTCTTGAACTCATAAAGGGAATAAAACACCAGTGAAAAATCATGACAGCTTCATCACACACGAAAACAAAATTTTAAACAGATGAAAAAAAAAATCTTTAAGGCATTGCCCTTCGCTACGCTATGCTTAGCCATTTCTTTTACTTCTTGTAATCCTAAATCGGATAAAGGGGCGGCAACAACCGAACAAAGTGATTCATCAAAATACACCAGCACCATTGATGGGAAAAGTGTTAACCTGTATACTTTGAAAAACAAACAAGGTGCTTCGGTTTCTATTAGCAATTATGGCGGGAGGGTAGTTTCGCTTTTGGTGCCTGATAAAAATAATAAGTTAACCGATGTGGTTTTAGGCTACGATAGCGTAGGTGCCTACCGCAAAAAAGGTGAACCATTTTTTGGTGCCTTAATTGGCAGATACGGAAACCGTATTGGTAAGGGTAAATTTAACCTGGAAGGAAAAGAATATACTTTACAACTTAACGATGGTGTGAATACTTTGCATGGCGGTACAGATGGTTTTTTCGCTAAAGTTTGGGAGGCTAAACAATTAGATGGACAAAAACTGGAGCTGAGTTATGTTTCAAATGATGGTGAAGCAGGTTATCCCGGAAAACTGGATGTTAAAGTAACTTACACTTTAACGGATGATAATGCCTTACAAATTGATTATTTAGCCACTACTGATAAAACGACTGTGGTGAATTTAACCAATCATGCTTATTTTAACTTAAACGGTGAGGGTAATGAAACGATTTTAGATCACGAATTGACAATTGATGCCAACGCCTATACACCGGTAGATTCTACCCTTATTCCAACAGGTAAATTACAACCTGTAGTTGGAACCGCTTTCGATTTCAATAAAGCCAAAACAATCGGGAAATCGATTGAGGAAAATGATCAGCAGTTAAAATTCGGAAAAGGTTACGACCATAATTTTGTATTGACCCACCATGATGGCAAAACACCTGTAGCAATTGTAAAAAGTCCGGTTACAGGAATCATAATGGAAGTTTACACGGTTGAACCAGGATTACAGTTTTATAGCGGAAACTTTTTAACGGGCGCTGATAAAGACGGTAAAGGTGGAAAATCATATCCTCACCGTTCCGCTTTCTGTTTAGAAACACAACATTTTCCTGATGCACCAAATCATGCAAATTTTGCATCGACAGTGCTTAAACCAGGTGAAACTTATAAAACGAGTACTACTTACAAGTTTTTGAAATAACCATACTTAAAAAAATCGACTAAGATCATTATCGAATTTGAAACAAAAAAAGCAAGACCTGAAGTCTTGCTTTTTTTGTTTATGTTACCTGCAAATTCGGCTTTAAGGGTTTAATAACCGATCAGGAAATTGTGTAATTTTCTCAATGGTTAATTGTTGCATAATCTGGTATAAATGAGTTTTGAACATATTGATAGTATGATCGCCTCCTTCATTACCTAAAGCACCAACTCCATACATAAAAGGCCGACCCATAAAGTTGAATTCAGACCCAACGGCATGCGCTCTGGCTAAATCAACGCCTGAACGAATACCACCATCCAACATGATCTTCAATTTTGATTTGTATATTGGATTATTCGTCATTTTGATCAGCGAATTGATTGAAGATTCGCCTGCATCAATTTGTCTGCCACCATGATTGGAAACAATTACACCATCAGCACCGATCTGGATAGCAGCCTGCATATCTTCATCAGTGGTGATTCCCTTCAATATTAAAGGTCCTTTCCACAGATCACGAATGGCAGAAACCTTTTCAATATCAACCTTACCGGTAAAGGTTCGGTTCATGAATTGGCCCAGCTGCGACATGTCCATTCCTTTTTCCATATAAGGCTTTAAGGTAGCAAATGATGGAATGCCATGTTGAAGCGTTTTAATTCCCCATAGCGGACGGGCAAAAGCCTGCAAAATATTATTGATCGACATTTTTGGTGGAATAGATAAACCACTCTTAATTTCTTTATATCGTAAACCAAATGCAGGCACATCTACCAGAACAACCAATACCGGACATTCAACAGCTTTTAAACGATTTAAGATATCATCTCTCAATCTATCCTCCGTAGGGTGGTACAGTTGAAACCAGGCTTTTCCTTCAGATACTTCGGCTATTCGTTCGATACTACTGGTGGATACGGTACTTAATGTATAAGGAATATCGGCTTTAGCAGCAGCCCTGGCTAAAATTTCAGGTGCATTAGGCCACATCAAACCCTGCAAGCCAATCGGAGATATCCCAAATGGTGCACTGTAACGACGGCCAAATAATTCAACGGACATGTCGATATCTCCACCAACACGTAAGTAATTCGGTTTAAGGTAAATATTGTCGAAGTCGCTCTCGTTTCTCGATAAATTAAGTCCCTCATTACAACCACCCTCCAGGTAGTCAAAAGCAAATTTAGGAATCCTTGATTTCGCCTTTTTTCTTAAGTCGGCTACAGAAGGGAATTGAGGATTGTAAGGGAATATAATCTTTTTACTCATTTTTAAATATTGTATTGGTCAGATCTGTTTTAACATGCGAAAACTAATACTTTATATTATATTTTCCATCCTGCTCTATCTGCTATTTTGTAATTATCGTTTCTGCCTGCGCTCTTTTCCAGGCAAGCGCACAAATATTTCTTTTGATATTGTCCTGCTGTCTCGAATGTTCAGGATCAGCATATTTCATGTTTGTTCTGTTTACTAATTTAATGGATCCTGAAACAAGCTCAGGATGACGGGCGTTTAAAAATTAGACTAAACTCCATAAAAAGCCTTAGCATTATCGCTAAAGATTAGTTTCTTTTCAGCTGCAGAGAATTGCCCGGTGTACTTCGTAACTAAATTAAACCAATCCTGATAAGGTCTGCTGAGCAACACAACCGGCCAATCGCTGCCATACATGATCCTTTCAGTACCAAAATGTTCAAATACGACATCAAAACAATTAAAAAGCTCTTTTTCGGTCCATTTTTTCCAGTCTGCTTCAGTAAGTAAACCCGATACTTTACAAAGCACATTTGGATTTGCTGCCAGTATTTTGATATTTTCAGACCAGGATTTTATCTCCTGACTTTTCACATCCGGCTTGCCGCAATGGTCTAATACAAATGGCTGATCAGGAATTTGATCAACCATTTTGATGATATCAGCTAATTGATCGTGATAGCACAATAAATCGTAAGTGTAATGGTATTTTTTCAGGAGATTAACGCCGGCGATAAACTTTTTGTTCAGGATAAAATCGGCGTTTTCGGCTTGCAAGATATGTCGCCAGCCCTTAATCTTTTTAAAATTGCTCCAGTAAGTTAAACGTTCGTCTAAATTAGGATCGAGTAAATCCACCCAGCCCACAATACCTTTAACCATTTCATTTTCTTCAGCCAGCGATAACAGAAAACGGTTTTCTTCTTCCGACTGGCTGGCCTGCACGGCAATACATCCTGTAATTTGAAGATCGTGATATACCGCCGTAAGATCTTTTGGAGAAAAATCATGACGGATAGCCGGCATCTCTTCATTTATCCAGCTATCTCTAACCGGATCGAAATTCCAAAAATGTACGTGTGTATCAATCATAAAAAGCGTTTTAAAGTTTAAATATCTGATCCATTAACATCCATTTTTCACCTGGTTTTGAACCTGGCAGTGCCTGCTGGAATTTCCACATTAAATTTTCCCATTCCTGTACTTTTGGATTGGTTAAATCAGCTTTTCCTTTTTCTTCAAAAGAAAAATCCGCATTCACTTCCATAATCATGAACAACCGGTTCCCTAATAAATAGATTTCCATGTCCTCAATGCCAGAAGAAGTAATACTTTCTTTAATTTCGGGCCAAACTGATTGATGATACTGCTTATATTCTTCGATAAGCTTTTCATCATTGACAAGATCGAGCGTTAAGCAGTATCTTTTCATATTAATTTCCGCTGTAAGCCTTAGCTGTTTGTTTGCTTGTACCTAAGCCATCAATACCTAATTCTACCACATCACCAGCTTTTAAATACCATGGTTCAGGTTTTTGACCTAAGCCTACACCGGCAGGTGTTCCGGTTGTAATTACATCGCCTGGCAAAAGCGTCATAAACTGGCTGATGTAAGCAATCATGAACGGAACATTAAAAATCAGGTTTGAGGTATTACCATCCTGCATGGTTTTTCCGTTTACAGTTAACCAAAGGCGAAGATTGTGCACATCGGCAATTTCGTCCTGGGTAGCAATAAATGGCCCAATCGGTGCGAAGGTATCGCAGCTTTTTCCTTTTACCCACTGTCCGTTTCTTTCGATCTGGAACTCACGCTCACTATAATCGTTATGCAAAACATAACCGGCAATGTGGTCTAATGCGTTTTCTTCAGTAACATAGCTTGCCTTTTTGCCAATCACAATAGCCAGTTCTACTTCCCAGTCGGTTTTTTTACTGTTTTTTGGAATGATTAGATCATCATTAGGCCCAACAATCGCTGAAGTAGCTTTGAAGAACAAAATGGGCTCTGATGGGATAGGGGCATTGGTTTCTGCCGCATGGTCTTTATAGTTTAAGCCTACACAGATTATTTTTGAAGGACGGGCTAATGCCGGGCCAAGACGCACACCTTTATCTACCTGAGGTAAATCAGCAGATTGAACAGCGGTCTTTAATTTCTCCAGGCCATCGCCGCCAAAAAATTCTTCGTTATAATCTTTAACCAATGCTGAAACATCGAAATAATTATCGTTTATAATTACGCCTGGTTTTTCAGCTCCGGCTTCGCCAAATCGTATTAATTTCATTATAAAATTCTTTATGGTATTTGAAAATATTTATTAATTATTTAAGGTAGTAAATCCACCATCAATCGGATAATCACAGCCAGTAATAAAAGATGCTTCGTCGCTACACAGGTATAAAGCAAGCGCACCCACTTCTTCTGGTTTGGCCATTCTGCCTATAGGTTGTGTTTTAGAAAGTTTTTCGAACATTTCAGGGATATTATCCGGA
This sequence comes from Pedobacter sp. GW460-11-11-14-TSB4, assembly GCF_059423705.1. Lineage (NCBI taxonomy): Bacteria > Pseudomonadati > Bacteroidota > Sphingobacteriia > Sphingobacteriales > Sphingobacteriaceae > Pedobacter > Pedobacter sp. GW460-11-11-14-TSB4. The sequence continues at coordinate 400,184 of NZ_JBWKYI010000001.1, read as the reverse complement.
TAGTTCTTCTGTAAGAAACCATCTACAAATGGCGTATGAACCCTCGCCGGTGAAATAGAGTTACACCTGATGTTTTCGCCAATATAATCTTTCGCTACACTCATGGTGATTGCTTTTACAGCGCCTTTTGCAGCGCTATAAACAAAACGATCGGGAAGGCCGATTAATGCGGCAATTGAAGCCATATTGATAATAACACCTCCACCTGATAAACGGATCTGCGGAATAGCCGCGTGTAAGCAGTTATAAACCCCTTTTACGTTTACCCGCATCACGCGGTCAAAATCAGCTTCATCAGTTGTGTCGGCTTTTCCGATATGCGCAATACCTGCGTTATTAATCAGGATATTGATATTTCCGATTTCGTTAAAAACTGCTGCAACCGCCTGGTGATCTGAAACATCACAACCATAGCTGAAAGCCACTCCACCATTTGTCTTAATTTCATCTAAGGTATCCTGCGCGTGTTCTGTTCCTAATTCGATGATGTGAACCTCAGCACCTTGTTTGGCTAAAATAGTCGCAATAGCTTTTCCAATGCCGCTTCCTCCGCCTGTAACTACGGCTTTTTTGTTTTTTAGTGAAAACATGTATATGATTGGTTATAAATTATAATTGATTAGAATACAAATAAAATAAATATTCTTGATTAAAAATTTTATCTTCTTGTCTAAATATTAACAGATATTGTCATACGCCGTAACGAATGTTCAAATGGCCTTACCTTGCATAAATTTTACAAAGACAATCAGTATTATTACTTATATTTGAATATTATCTTTATATTTAAATATAATATTAACCAAATATTACATAAAAACCTAGCAATAGTTTTTGTTATTAGAGCCTGTTGAATGAGAAATTTTCTGATTTTTATTTCCTGTTATTTTTTATCCATATCATTTTCAAATGCCAGTGTTCGGGCACCGAAAACAATTGTAATTTCCAGCGAAGATCACGTGCGTGTGCGTTTTGGAGCCGAAAAGCTCTCAAAAGCTTTAGCCAAGTTGAATTATTCAACCAAAATCGAACTAAAGGATAAACTTACAACTACGAACAATATCATTGCCGTTGGTGTATTTTCAGATAAACTTTTTGCCAATAATCTTCCGGCAGAAATTAAAAATAAAATCTCCCTTACCCAAAAAGAAGGTTTTCATATCTATAGTGGAAAAAATGGGGTGCTTTATATTATAGGTAACGATGCATCCGGTGCATTATATGGTTGTGTCGAACTGGCCGATCAGATCAACAGCACAGGTAAATTGCCCACGCAGTTAACCTTTTCCGATCAGCCTGAAATGGTGTTAAGAGGTACCTGCATTGGTTTGCAAAAACCTGATTACTTACCCGGACATGATGTTTACGAATATCCCTACACACCGGAAACTTTCCCCTGGCTTTACGATAAAGCTTTGTGGATTAAGTATCTCGACATGATGGTTGAAAACCGCTACAATTCGCTTTATTTATGGAACGGACATCCTTTTTCGTCGCTGTTGCGCTTAAAAGATTATCCCTATGCCGTGGAGGTAGACGATGCTACTTTAAAAAAGAATGAAGAAATTTTTCAGTTTTTAACCAAAGAAGCTGATAAACGCGGCATATGGGTAATCCAGATGTTTTACAATATCATTATTCCAAAACCTTTTGCAGATAAACATGGCTTAAAAACACAAGATAGAAACCGGCCCATTATTCCTTTAATTGCCGATTATACCCGTAAATCGATTGCTTCATTTGTAGAGAAATATCCGAATGTAGGTTTAATGGTGGCCTTAGGTGAAGCGATGGAAGGTGTCGGTCAGGATGATATTGATTGGTTTACCAAAACGATTATCCCAGGGGTAAAAGATGGATTAAAAGCGGCTGGCATTAAAGAAGAACCTCCGATTGTATTGCGGGCACACGATACCGATGCACCAAGTGTAATGAAAGCGGCGTTACCTTTTTACAAAAACCTGTATACTGAAAATAAGTTTAATGGCGAGGCCTTAACCACTTATACGCCACGTGGCGCCTGGGCCGATTTAAACCGGAAGTTAGCAGCTATTGGTACGGTTAATATTTCCAACGTACATATTTTAGCGAATCTAGAACCATTTCGGTATGGTTCGGCCGATTTTATCCAGAAATCAGTTCAGGCGATGAACAAAATTTATGGCGCAAAAGGTTTGCATTTATATCCTCAGGCCAGTTACTGGGATTGGCCTTATTCGGCCGATGAAGTAAAAGGCAGGTTGTTGGAAGTAGACCGCGATTGGATCTGGTACAAAGAGTGGGCAAGATATTCGTGGAACTCACAAAGAAACCGCAGTCAGGAAATAGATTATTGGGGCAAAGAACTGGCTAGCAAATACGGAGCTAATTTAACTAGTGGTAAAGCCATTCTGAATGCCTACGAAGAATCAGGCGAAATATCACCTAAACTGTTGCGCAGATATGGTATTACCGATGGCAACAGGCAAACATTAACCTTAGGCATGTTGATGACGCAGCTGATTAACCCGTTCCGTTATGGATTGTTTACTTTGATGTATGAATCAGAAGCTCCTGAAGGAGAGATGATTATCGAGTATGCCGAAAAAGAATGGAAGAAACAGGGGCATATTGGCGAAACACCCGTTCAGGTGTCGCGCGAAGTGGTAGAGCATGGTAAAAAAGCCATCCAATCGATTAATGAGGCTGCACCGAATGTAAGCAAAGATACTGCAGAATTTAAGCGACTTAAAAACGATATCTATTGTTATGATGAAATGGCTAATTTTTACGCTGAAAAAGTGAAAGCAGCCCTTTGGATATTGAGGTATAAATATTCAAATCAGGTAGCTGATTTGGAGCAGGCATTACCTTTTCTTCAAAAAAGTGTAGATCATTATGCTAAACTCGTTAAACGCACAGAACACAGTTACCTGTACGCCAATAGCATGCAAACCAAACAACGAAAAATCCCGATGCGTGGTGTAGATAAAACTTTTATCCACTGGAAAGAGATGTTACCTGTTTTTACCAAAGAACTTAATCATTTCAAACGCAGTATCGATTCTCTAAAATCAATAAAACAGGGAACAGTTGCAGCCATTGTGCCTTATAAAGCTGCTGAGGTTAAAGTTTTAAACGAAACAGAAAGTTATGTGATTGCTAAAGATGCACAGCTTTTCGCAGATACTGCGGTTAAAATTAAAGAAGTTGCCGCACAATTGTTAGGTTTAAAGGGGATCAAACTTGCGAAAGAAAAACAAATTAAAACCGGTACAGAAATTAAATTCAGTACCAAAACACCTGTAAAATTGCTGATAGGCTTTTTTAATCAGAAAGATCCTCAATATCTTGCTCCTCCACAGTTGGAAACAGATGCCAGTGCCAATAATTATGGTCAATCTGAAATCAAGATATCGAACGCATTAGTACCTTATGGCTTTCCTCCGGTAAATGTTCATGCTTATTCTTTCCCGGCAGGTACACACACATTAAACCTGGGTAAAGGAGCCTGCCTGGTTTTAGGTTTTATTGATGATAAACAGGAACTGCGCATTTTTAATGCGGGTTTAGATGGTAGAGGAAAAGATATAGATTGGTTATTTGAATAATGAAACATACAAGAAATTTTATAACAACAGTTGTATTGTCGCTAATGGCAATCACAGGTTTTGCGCAGCAGAAATCAATTCTGGGGACTGAGAAACTGAAGAAATATGTCACCTATTTCAATTCTATAGACACAGAAGCGGTTAAAAACTATATACCCAATGCAGATGCCTTTTCCTGGTTAGCGGAACAGGCACCATTATTCGAATGCCCTGATTCGGTTTTAGAGCAAAACTATTACTACCGCTGGTGGACTTATCGCAAACACCTGGTTAAAACACCTGAAGGTTTTATCTTCACCGAGTTTATCGAACCCGTTAAGCATGCCGGAAAATATAATTCCATCAGCTGTGCCTTAGGTCACCATATTTACGAAGGCAGATGGTTAAAGGACAATGCTTATCTAAAAGATTATATCAAATTCTGGCTTTACCATGCCGATGTGGGTCAAACCAAACAACGTTTTCATCAATTTAGCAGCTGGGTAGATGATGCCGTTTATCAGAATTATTTGGTGCAACCGGATCAGGGATTTTTGAAGGAGATTTTGCCTGCATTAGATAAAGATTACAGCAAATGGGAATCGGAAAGACAGCTTAAAAACGGCCTTTTCTGGCAGCATGATGTTAAGGATGGCATGGAAGAATCGATCAGCGGATCACGAAAAGACCAGAACCAACGGCCAACCATAAACAGTTATATGTATGGCAATGCGATGGCTCTGGATAAAATTGCCACGCTTTTAGGTGATGGAATGCTTGCTGGTAAGTATAAAAATAAAGCAGTAGTCTTGAAAAAATTAGTACAGGACAGTTTATGGAATGTTTCTTCTTCGTTTTTTGAAACCAGAAAAGCCAAAGGCGGTTCAGCTGATGTGAGGGAAGCCATCGGTTTTACACCATGGGAATTTAACCTGCCGGATGATCAGTCAAAATATGCAAAAGCCTGGGACCAGCTGCTCGATACTGCCGGATTTAAAGCACCCTGGGGATTAACCACCGCCGAAAGAAGAAACCCAACATTTAGAACCAGGGGTACAGGACATAGCTGTGAATGGGATGGTGCACTTTGGCCTTTTGCCAGCTCGCAAACTTTAAAAGGATTGGCCAATCTGTTGACCAACTATAAAAAACACGGTAAAATGAATGCCGAAGTTTTTTACAAGGAACTGCATCAGTACGCGGCTTCTCACGTTAAAAATGGCAAACCTTATCTGGGTGAATACCAGGATGAGAAAACAGGAGAGTGGTTAAAGGGCGATAATCCGAGAAGCAGTTTTTATAATCACTCCACTTTTAATGATTTAATTATCAATGATTTGGTTGGTATAAAGCCACGTCAGGATAATGTGCTTGAAATTTCTCCATTAATCCCTAAAAATCAGTGGGATTGGTTTATGTTAGATCAAGTTTCATATCACCATAAAACACTGACTATATTGTGGGATAAAACCGGAAAAAAATACAATAGAGGTAAAGGATTATTGGTGTTTGTGGATGGCAAAGAGATTTACAAAGGCAAAGATTTGAAACCTTTAAAGGTGCAGATGAATTAGTGAAATACCTTGGTCTGTGTCCTCACAGACCAAAGTAAAAATTGATTAATGGGCGATGAAATCGCCGTTCTCACGCATCCTCGTTACAAACGAGGACGATGTGGAGATGAATTAGTAATCCGTCATTGCGAACCGAAGCGCTTGGATGAGGGTGGTGTGAAGCAATCTATTTTGCTTCATAGTTAGAAAGATTGCTTTCCCGAAATTTCGGGACTGGCTATGCCTCGCAAGGACGGTAAAATAATAAAGTATAACCAAATGAAATACATGCTCAAAACCTTAATTTTTGTACTTGCAATTTGTAGTGGAATAACCGCTAAAGCCCAGTCTTATTACAACGTAATTAAATATGGTGCAAAAAACGATAGCAGCAAACTGGCTACTACCGCTATCAAAAATGCGATAGAAGCTGCATCCAAAGCTGGGGGTGGGACAGTTTATTTCCCTGCCGGAAAATACCTAACGGGAGCCATACATTTAAAAAGCAACATCACCATCTTAATTGATGCCGGAGCTGAATTACATTTCAGCGATAATTTTGATGATTATTTGCCGATGGTAAAAAGTCGTTACGAAGGGGTTGATGTAACCAGTTTTTCACCCTTGTTTTATGCCTATAAAGTAGAAAATATCTCGATTATCGGCAGGGGAATGATCGATGGTCATGGTAAAAAATGGTGGGATTTTGTAGAAGGTTATAAAGAGGGACAAGCCCGATCGAAATGGCAAACTATTTTTGACGGTTTAAATAAGGATATTCTTTTGCCTGACGATCCCAAACAAATGAAACGAGGTTTTCTTCGTCCGCCGTTTATACAACCCATGTTCTGTAAAAATGTGTTGATTGATGGAATCACGATCCGTAATTCACCATTCTGGACGGTAAATCCTGAATTCTGCGAAAATGTTAAGGTTCATGCGGTTACCATCAACAACCCGCACTCGCCAAATACGGATGGCATCAACCCGGAGTCTTGCAAAAATGTACACATTTCAGATTGCCACATCAGCGTGGGCGACGATTGCATCACCATTAAATCAGGCAAAGACGCGCCAGGAAGAAAAATGGCTGTTCCAGCAGAAAATTATGTCATTACCAATTGTACCATGTTATCAGGTCATGGCGGTGTGGTGATTGGTAGCGAAATGTCGGGTGATGTACGCAAAATTGCCATTTCCAATTGTATTTTCGATGGAACAGAGCGAGGCATCCGCATTAAAACCGCACGCGGCAGGGGCGGTGTGGTAGAAGATATCAGGGTGAGTAACATCATCATGAAAAATATTACCGATCAGGCTATTGTATTGGATATGCAATATGCAAAAACCAATGTCGAAGCCGTTTCAGCGCGTACACCGATTTTTAGAAATATTCATTTTAGCAATATTACAGGACAGGTTAACCAGGCAGCTTATTTAAATGGTTTAGAAGAAATGCCTATCGATAATATTACCTTCAACGACATTAATATGGATGCTAAAACTGGCTTTTCTATCCAAAATTCCAGTAATATTGAGTTTCATAATGTAACGGTAAATACAGAACTAGGAGCCTCATTAAAGGCTTTAAAAGTGAATAATTTAATTGTTGATGGTTTAAAAAGTAATAAACCTCATGCTAATGCAGCAATAGTCGATCTTACAAATGTATCAGACTTGTTTCTGTATAATGCTTTTCCGACGAAAGAAACGGTTACTTATTTGAAATTAAACGGAGCCGAAACTAAAAATATATTCCTGGGAAACAATAATTTTAGGCGGGTGAAGGAGGCGGTTAAAAAAGAGAAGGAAGTGAGTAGTAACATCGAAATTATTTCGGGAGATAAAGGACAATAATATGAAGTTTAAACTTTTATTAAGTACATCATTTTTATTATTAACTGCTCATTTTAGCAGTATTGCACAAGAAAACAACCATACTTTATGGTATACTAAAGCTGCCCAAAAGTGGACTGATGCCTTGCCCATCGGAAATGGCAGACTGGGCGCTATGATTTTTGCAGGAACAGCTGTTGATCATATCCAATTTAACGAGGAAACTTTATGGACAGGCAAGCCAAGGGATTATAACCGGAAAGACGCCTATCAATATCTTCCAGAGATCAGAAAGTTACTTTTTGAAGGAAAACAGGCCGCCGCTGAAGCCCTGGCTCAAGAACATTTTATGGGCTTGCAAAGCAGTTCAGGTGACAGAAAAGTTTGGGTAAATACAATGAAAACCGGAAAAGGTATCCAGGGAAATCCAGCACTTGCAAGCTTTGACGATAAAAGCTGGAAAACCATAAAAGTACCTGCTTACGAAGGATGGGAAACTGTAGGTTTAGCCAATTTAGACGGTGCCGTTTGGTTCAGAACTACTTTCGATGCACCCGAAAACTGGGCAGGAAAAGATCTAGTTCTCGATCTTAACCGCATCCGTGATCAGGATTTTACTTATATAAATGGTGAATTGGTTGGCAATACCGATAATACGGAGCCAAGAAAGTACACCATACCTGCAAAACTGATTAAAAAAGGTAAAAATGTAATTGCCATACAGGTACTTAATTATTTTGATAAAGGTGGATTAGCAGGCTATAAAGACACCTCAAAAAAGATCGGGATTTACCCTGTGGGCACGACTATAAATGAGGGTGTTTCGCTTGTTAAAGAATGGAAATATAAAATTCAGGATGAAAACCCACCAGCCGTTCCGCAATACCAGGCAAGTTATCAGCCATTTGGCGATTTGAACTTATATTTCAAGCAAACCAAATCGATTGTTACCAATTACAAACGGTCTTTGGATATCAGTACGGCGATTGCTAAAACCACTTATACTTTAAATGGTGTAAATTATCAGCGTGAGTATTTTGCAAGTCAACCGAATCAGGCTGTAGTAATCCATTTAACGGCTGATCGAAAAGCTTCTATAAGCTTCGATGCCGAACTTTCCAGTCCACACCGAAAATCATCGGTAAAAGCTTTAGGCAACAACATAATTGCATTAACGGTTCAGGTTAAAGATGGCGCATTGAAGGGCGAGAACCGGTTAACCGCGCTTGTCAAAAATGGCTCATTAAAGATTCTGAATGGTAAAATCAGCATCAGTCAGGCCGATGAAGTAACACTTTATTTAACAGGTGGAACCAATTTTATCAATGCACAAGATGTGTCCGGAAATCCGGCAACCGCAAATATTAAGGCGCTAAGTGGTTTGAAAGGTAAACCGTATGCCGAAATCAGGCAGCAGCACATTAAAGAATATCAAAGCTATTACAACACTTTTAGTGTCAATTTTGGCCGCTCAGAGAATGAAAACCTTCCTACAGACGAAAGGTTAGCAAAATTTGCAACCGCTAACGATCCTGCTTTTGCAGCCTTATACATGCAATATGGACGGTATTTGTTGATTTCAAGTTCTCGCCCGGGTACACAACCGGCTAACCTGCAGGGAATCTGGAACGATTTGTTAACTCCGCCATGGGGAAGCAAGTACACGACCAATATTAACCTCGAAATGAATTATTGGCCGACAGAAATTCTCAATTTATCGGCATTAAACGAACCACTATTTAGCAAAATCAAAGGATTATCTAAAACCGGTGCTGAAACGGCAAAAGCATATTACAACGCCCGTGGCTGGGTTTTACACCACAACACCGATTTATGGAATGGAACAGCGCCCATCAATGCTTCTAATCATGGGATTTGGATGAGTGGCGGCGCCTGGTTAAGTCAGCACTTATGGGAGCATTACCAATTTAGTAAAGATCGTAAGTTTCTCGAAACCGAAGCCTATCCTTTAATGAAACAGGCAGCCTTGTTTTTCGAAGATTTTCTGGTGAAAGACCCAAAAACAGGCTGGTTAATCAGTACGCCATCCAATTCACCGGAAAATGGTGGTTTGGTAGCTGGTCCGACAATGGATCACCAGATCATTAGGTCGCTGTTTAAAAATTGTATAACTGCATCAGAAGTACTTAATATCGATGCAGATTTTAGAAAATCGCTAACGGAGAAAGTCAAACAGCTGGCACCAAATCAGGTAGGTAAATATGGTCAGTTGCAAGAATGGCTGGAGGATAAAGACGATACGACCAACAAACACCGCCATGTTTCGCATCTATGGGGTGTTTACCCTGGAAACGACATTACCTGGGATAGCAATGAAAAAATAATGCAGGCCGCGAAACAGTCTTTATTGTATCGCGGAGATGATGCTACCGGCTGGAGTCTGGCCTGGAAGATCAATTTCTGGGCACGATTTAAAGATGGCGACCACGCGATGAAATTGGTGAAAATGCTGATGAAGCCGGCTAATAATGGCGCAGGTTCTTATGTAAACCTTTTTGATGCGCATCCACCTTTCCAGATTGATGGAAACTTTGGCGGCGCAGCCGGAATTGCGGAAATGATCGTGCAAAGTCACCAGGGTTATTTAGATATTTTACCGGCATTACCAACGGCTATTCCTCATGGTGAAATGAAGGGACTCCTTGCCAGAGGTGGTTTTGAACTGGATTTAAACTGGGATAAGGGATTACTAACCTCATTAACCATAAAATCTAAAGTGGGTGGGGCTTGTAAAATCCGTTACAAAAACCATAACATCAATATCGAAACAAAAGCAGGCGAAAGCTATAATTTAAATGGAGCCCTGAAATCGCAATAAAATATGAACAACAAAATCGTCATTGCGAGAAGGAACGACAGCCTGCCCCGACTTTTCGGGGAAGCAATCTCCCTTAGAAGAGACTTGTTAAAAGTTAATTTTTTTAATGTTTTTTGCTGCATGGGCCTTGGTTCGTGTCGCCACGAACCAAAAAGAATTCAATTTAAACAGTTGCTTTTACTACTGTTATGCATCATCAATTTTTATGGAGTGAGTTCGCTTTATGCACAAAACCAAACCAGGAAAGACATTTTATTAAATTCAAACTGGCTCAGTATCGCCAACGAAAAAAACAGCGATGCTTTTGAGGGCTTTCAATTAGCCAGCTATAAAACCCTTGACTGGAAAAAAGTAAATGTTCCGCATAACTGGGATCAGTACGAAGGTTACCAACGGAAATTCCATGGCAATAAACATGGTTATGCCTGGTACCGCAAAACATTTAAAACCAATGAAAGTAAACAAGGAAAACGGTTTTTTCTATACTTTGAAGGTGTTGGTTCTTACGCAACGGTTTGGTTAAACGGTAAAAAAGTTGGTTATCATGCGGGCGGCAGAACAACTTTTACATTGGATGTAACTGCTGCAATTAAACTGAATAACCAAGAAAATACATTAGCTGTTCGGGCCGATCACCCTGCAAATATCCAGGATTTACCCTGGGTTGATGGCGGTTGTTCAACTGAACGAGGTTTTTCAGAAGGTTCGCAACCGATGGGTATTTTCCGTCCGGTTCATTTAATGGTAACCAACGAGCTTCATGTTGAACCCTTTGGTGTGCACATTTGGAACGATAATAAAATTTCAGAAAAGGCTGCGATTTTGAATCTGAGTACCACAGTTAAAAATTATAGCTTAAGGTCTAAAAATGTTTCCATAATCAACAGATTACTAGATCAAAGTGGGAAGCCGGTTAAAGAATTAAAGAAAACAACAACTGTTCCTGCTGGTAAAGAAATTCAGATCGATCAGCAGACTGATAAAATCGCTAATCCTAAACTTTGGTCATTAGAAAATCCATATCTCTATACTTTACAAACTACGGTAGTGGAGAACGGGAAAATTGTCGATGAACTGAAAACACCTTATGGTATCCGCTGGATTAGCTGGCCTATTGGTGATCAGGTTGCTCAGAAACAGTTTCTTTTAAATGGAAAACCTGTTTTCATTAACGGGATTGCAGAATATGAGCATTTAATTGGTCAGAGCCACGCTTTTAGTAACGAGCAGATCAGCTCGAGGGTTCGACAAATTAAAGCAGCAGGTTTTAATGCCTTCCGGGATGCACATCAACCACACAATTTATTGTATTCTGATTATTGGGATAAGGAAGGGATTTTATGCTGGACGCAGATGGCCGCACATATCTGGTACGATACGCCGGAATTCCGGAAGAATTTTAAATCACTTCTAACAGACTGGGTAAAAGAACGCAGGAACAGTCCGGCGGTAGTATTATGGGGTTTAGAAAACGAAAGTACTTTACCCGAAGATTTCGCGAAGGAATGTACCGAGTTGATTCGGAAATTAGATCCTACAGCTTCATCACAAAGAAAAGTAACCACCTGTAACGGCGGAAAAGGCACGGATTGGGATGTTCCCCAAAACTGGACCGGTACCTATGGCGGTAATCCTTTAACTTATGGCGAAGATTTACAACGTCAGGTTTTGGTTGGTGAATATGGTGCGTGGAGAACCATCGATCTTCATCACACAGATGCGAATGGTAAAGGTTACACGGAGAACAAAATGACCGATTTAATGGAAACTAAGGTGCGCCTGGCCGAATCGGTAAAGGATAAAACCGCAGGTCACTTTTTCTGGCTATACAGTTCACATGATAATCCGGGAAGGGTGCAGGGAGGAGAAGGATTGAGAGATCTCGATCGGGTAGGCCCTGTAAATTACAAAGGCATGTTTACGCCCTGGGAAGAACCTACAGATGTATTTTATATGTTCAGGGCAAATTATGCACCGAAACAAACTGAACCTATGGTGTACATTGTTTCGCATACCTGGCCAAACCGCTGGACGAAACCCGGCATTAAAGACAGTGTGGTGGTGTATTCCAATTGTGATGAAGTAGAGCTTTTTAACGATGTAAACGGTCAATCTTTAGGCCGAAGGAAACGTGATGTTATAGGCACACATTTCCAGTGGAACAAACCAGATATCCAATATAATATATTGTATGCCGTGGGTTATGTAAATGGGAAAGCTGTGGCCAAAGATCAAGTGGTATTACAGAATCTGCCTGAAAGTCCAAATTTTAATGTTTTAATTAAGGATAAACAATTAACAACTCCCGCTCAGGGCTATAATGATGTGTATCGCGTAAACTGTGGTGGTGGCGATTATACAGATGCCAACGGGCGTAAATGGTCGGCTGATAGGAATTTAACTTCACAGCATAATTTTGGCTCTACCTCATGGACAACAGATTTTAAGGATATTCCTGCTTTTTTTGCCAGTCAACGCCGCACCTTTCAACCCATTGCCGGTACCAAAGACTGGAAGCTTTTACAGACTTTCAGATATGGCAGAGATCAGTTGAAATATCATTTCCCGCTGCCTGACGGAGAATACCTGGTCGAACTTTATTTTATCGAGCCCTGGCTGGGTATAGGCGGAGGTTTTGATGCCAAAGCCATGCGCTTATTTGATGTGGCCTTTAACGGTAAAACTGTAATTAAAGATTTAGACATCTGGAAGGAAGCCGGAAGCAACTCTCTGTTGAAGAAAACAATCAAAACGACGGTTAAAGGTGGCTTTCTGGATATTAATTTCCCCGAAGTAAAAGCTGGTCAGGCGGTGATTTCAGCTATTGCCATTGCCAGTTTAAATCCAAATATTCATGCTGCACCGCCTAGTCAATCGCTTTTAACCAAAATCAAAAATGCGGAACTAAACAGCTGGCTGGATATTGGGGATGAACAGTTTAAAAATGAAAATTCGACCTTTACCGATCTGCCTTCTAATTTATATGGTGCAGAATGGTTAAAAGCATCACGGGCGCAGGAAAGTATCGAATTCACCGCTACGGATAGTGTCGACGCATTTATTGCTTTGACGATAAACAGCAGCATTCCCCAGGGATTCGAAGACACCAGGACCTCAATAAAAAACAGTAGGGATGAAAGCTTTAATCTCTATCGGAAAAGACTCCTTCCTAACGAAAGGATTATCTTCGATAATAGAACAGCCACTGTTTTTGTATTACCTGTTACGCATTTACAACCCGCATACGATTTAAAAACGACGACTTCCTATAAAGCGACAGATGGTATTTTGGCCGGTAAAGAAGTAATAAAAGCCATATTGATGGATAAACAGCGTGTTGTTTTTAATGCTGCTAATCAAGGTAGTTTAAGCTGGAAAATTTCAGTGGGCGTGGCCGATACCTATTCGTTAACCATCAAATACCATAATCCATCGGAGCAGCTTTTAAAAGGAAAACTGGAATTCTCCTCAGCTGACGGAACAGTGATGAAAACAGAAAGTGTTGAATTTGCACCAACCAAAGCGGGTAAATGGAACTACCTGAGCACCAATACCGGAAGCATGATTAATGCCGGAACTTATCAACTCAGATTGATTGCTACTGATGCTAAAGGCCTTGCAGTTGATGCTTTAGATGTTCAATAAGATAAGATGGTACAATATGTGGCCAAAATCTTATATTAATGTTGATATTTAGTCATGCATATTTGTTTTAACCAAATTAATAAACGAGCCAACAAAGAATGAAAGGACTTCCTGTAGTCGATCTTGCAATAATCTTCATTTATCTTGTTGGAATGATATTAGTTGGGGTTTATTTTTCGAGGAAAAATAAAAATTCCGAGCAATTTACAAAAGCTTCGGGCCTGATTCCCGGATGGGCGATAGGTTTATCTATTTATGCAACCTTTTTAAGCAGTAATACTTTTTTAGGCGTGCCGGGCAAGGCTTTCGGGAGCAATTGGAATGCATTTGTATTCAGCATTTCGATGCCTTTGGCAGCCTGGATCGCTTCGAAATACTTTGTTCCTTTTTACCGGAATACAGGCGAAATATCGGCCTATACCCATTTAGAAAAACGTTTTGGTGCATGGGCAAGGGTATATGCAGTAGTATGTTTCCTGTTAACACAGCTGGCCAGGATGGGATCGATATTTTTTGGAATTGCCCTGAGTTTGCAAGCACTTACCGGCTATTCGATGCAGATGATTATGATCGTAATGGGCATATGTATCATCGTTTATACCGTTTTAGGAGGAATTGAAGCGGTAATATGGACGGAAGTGGTACAGGCTGTCGTAAAAACTTTTGGCGCATTGCTTATTCTGTATTTAATTATTTCGAATATGCCGGGAGGGGTTTCGAAAATTGTGGAGATCGGGCAATCGGCCAATAAATTTAGTTTAGGTAGTTTTAAGCTGGATTTTGTTGGATCATCTTTTTGGGTGGTCTTGCTCTATGGATTTTTCATCAACCTGAACAATTTTGGGATGGACCAGAATTATATCCAGCGTTACCATACGGCATCCTCAAGTAAGGCAGCTTCAAAATCAATCTGGTTGTGCGTGTGGTTATATATTCCGGCATCATTGCTCTTTTTTATTATAGGATCTTGCTTGTATGCTTATTACGAAATTAATCCGGACCTGGTGCAGTCGATCAAACATCAGGTAGCGCTGGAGCGTTTGCCCTTACATGCCTCAGCTGCAGAAATATTAAAAGTGCAAAATGCCTTACAGCCGGCAGATTATGGGGATAAAATTATGCCGCACTTTATGGTCACTAAAATTCCAATTGGTTTGGTGGGGTTAATTGTATCGGCTATTTTATCGGCGGCCATGAGTACCATCAGTTCGGGAATGAATGCCTCAGCAACAGTGTTTTCGGTGGATATTTATAAACGGTATTTCAAACCGGGCATAACCGAAAAACAAAATTTATCACTGTTACATTTAGCCACCGTTGGCTTTGGTTTACTGGGTATGATTGCTGGCATAGCCATGATTGGCGTAAAAAGTATTTTAGATGTTTGGTGGGAATTATCAGGGATTTTTGCAGCAGGAATGCTGGGTTTATTTCTTCTGGGTATCATCAGTAGGCAAACTAAAAACCACGAAGCCATCACCGCAACAATAATCGGCATTGCCGTAATCATATGGATGACATTTTCTTCGCTTCTTCCTCCAGAATATGAAGTTTTTAGAAATCCATTGCATAAAAATATGATTATTGTGATCGGCACTTTAACTATTTTTTTAGCAGGACTTTTCCTGACGAAAATTAAAAACAAAAAGACTAAAACAGCCAATTAAACCCTTCTGGTTTTTCAGGCACTATAAAGAACAATTTACCATATCAGATTATAATGGAAAACTCACAAAAAGGGTTCATCCCGGTTATGCTTACGCCTTTTTTAAGCAACGGAAATATAGATTATCCCGCTCTTACTCAGCTTACTGAAATTTATTTACAGGCAGGATCATCGGGTTTATTTGCCAATTGTTTGTCGAGCGAAATGTTCGAATTGAGTGGTAAAGAGCGGATTCAGGCCATTAAACATGTGATAAAAGTGGTAGATGGGGCAGTGCCGGTAGTGGCTACCGGAACATTTGGCGGGGAAATAAGTAAACAGGCCGATTTTGTAAAAGAAGTAAGCGATGCAGGGGTAGAGGCTGTGATTGCCATTACCAGTTTGTTAGCTGATGAAAGTGAATCGGATGAGGTTTTTAATGATCGTGTTTTTGATCTGCTTCATCAAACGGATAAAATTCCCCTTGGATTTTATGAATGTCCGGTTCCCTATAAAAGAGTATTAAAACCGCAACAATTAGCCGATTTTGTGGCTACTGATCGCGTAATTTACCACAAAGATACCTGCCTTGACCTCGGGCAGATTAAAGAAAAACTTAAACTGACAGCAGGCAAGACTTTTGGGCTTTACGATGCCTATATCGTACATGCAGTAGAATCGTTAAAAGCGGGAGCTTCAGGTTTATCCTGCATTCAGGGGAATTATTTTCCGGAACTGATTGTCTGGCTTTGCGACCATTATAATGATGAAACTTTTAAAGATGAAGTGCAGGTGGTACAGCAGTTTTTAATCGACAATATGGATGTGATGCATAATGTGTATCCGGTAGTATCGAAATATTTCCTGCAAAAACGTGGTCTTAATATTTCGACCTTTACGCGCCGAAATGTAGGTTCCTTTACGCCAAGTGTAGTTAAAGAAGTAGAAACTTTGTTTGATGATTATACTTCGCTGCGCAATAATTTAAATATTAAGGTATTTATATAGTGGCGTAATCGTCATTTCGACCGAAGTGGAGAAATCTTTGTAAATAGATCTCTCCATTTCGCTGCGCTACAGTCGAGATGACGATAAATTATGTTCATTTCGTCACCTGAACTTGTTTAAGGATCTATTTTGCCAGACCTTATAGGTTTCAAGAACCTATAAGGTCTTGAAACCTAATTCAAATACTTTCTTTTATAATCCAAAGGTGTCATCCCTGTAACTTTTTTAAAGTGCCGGTAGAAATTAGATACGTTATTAAAACCACAATCAAAACAGATCATTTCGGTAGGCAGCTTGTTTTCAATTAAAAAACGACAAGCATGACTTACCCGAATCTCAATCAGAAAATCATAAAAGGTTTTCTTCGTCATCAGTTTAAAATACCTGCAGAAAGAAGTCACGCTTAAATTACTCAGCGATGCCACTTCTTCCAGTGTGATATCCTTTTTATAATTACTCAAGGTATAATTACAGATTTTATTAATGCGCAGTGTTTCAGACTCGTTGCTTTGGTAAAATGTATTTTTACTGGTTACAATAGTCGAATATTCATCTGTTTCGGCTAATGTTTTTAAAATAGAAAGCAGAATAATAATCCTGTCCAGATTTGTAGCATCAACCGCTGCCCGCATTAAATCAACCAGTTTATCTTTAGCTTTTCCCTTAATTACCATCCCGCTTTTAGCCTTTTCAAATAATTTAGGTATTAAATAAGCTTCGGGTAAAGTAAGCATATATTTCCCCAGGCAATCAGGCAGGAAATGAATCACCATGGCTTCGGTGGTAAGATCAGGGTTGTTTTGAAAATATTCATCTTTACAGCGCCAGGTATGTGGTAAGTTCTCTCCTAAAAGTACCATCTCATCTGGTACAAAATTACTGATGTTATCACCGATAAAACGAACACCTTCACCCTTGATTACATAATGCAATTCCAGCTCGGGATGGTAATGCCAGATATTCCCAAAATCAGGTTTAATATCATGACGGATACTAAAGGAACTTTGTAAAGTAATCGGAACTTTATGAAAATGAGGTTTCATGTTACTGATAAATATTTGGTTAGGACTGTGTTATCATATTTTGTAAATGGTACCACAGCGTGCTAAAGTTAACGAGTTTAATGATAACATCCTATATTAATTTGATAAAAACCATCAGAAAATAGTGTTTTTCATTGTTGAGTTTTGTATATAGCCGTAAAGGCATAACCCAAATATAAGCTAACAAATTATTTTTATATAAATTATTTGTTTATTAATAAATTATGAGACAAGGCAAACAAGGAGAAATTCTACTGGTTTCGAGCGGCGATTTACGGCTTTCGGCGAATCAAAACTGCTGGGCTGCCCAAGTTGAAATGGAGCGAAAATTAACTTTGGCTATCGAACAATTTGGCTGTAAAGTTAAACGTGCTCATCCTTATCATTCAACAAAAAAACATGGCTTTATCGATTCGCAAAGAATGGGAATGGATATCTTTAGAAATATTAATCCCGACCAGCCTTTAATTGTTGCAGAAAGTGTTTGGCAATACTCTCATCACGTATTAGCAGGGCTTAGCACGCATCGCGGACCGATATTAACAGTAGCCAACTGGAGCGGTCAATGGCCGGGTTTGGTAGGTATGTTAAATCTAAATGGTTGTTTAACCAAAGCGTCTATTCCTTACAGCACTTTATGGAGCGAAGATTTTACGGATGATTTTTTTACAGAGGGACTGCAACAGTGGTTATCAACGGGTAAAATCAGTTACGATCAGGGTCATGTAAAGAGTTTTGCACTCAGTAAAATTCCATTGAGCGATGATAAGATAGGAAGAACTTTTGCGAAAAGTTTAAAAGAGCGAAAAGTGATCATGGGCGTGTTTGATGAGGGCTGCATGGGTATGTACAATGCTATCATTCCCGACGAACTCTTGCACAAAACCGGTTTTTTTAAAGAACGATTGAGTCAGTCGGCATTATATGCTGATATGCTAGAGGTTAAGCAAGCCGAAGCTGAAGCCGTTTTAGACTGGCTTTTACAAAAAGGAATGACTTTCAACTGGGGAACTGATGAAGAAACCCAGCTAACAAAAAGGCAAACACTTGAACAATGCAAAATGTATATTGCGGCCTTAAGGATAGCTGATGATTTTAGCTGCGATACCATTGGGATTCAATATCAGCAGGGATTAAAAGATTTAACTGTCGCCAGCGATTTAGTAGAGGGTTTATTAAATAATGAAGACCGCCCGCCTGTATTTTCTGTTGACGGTAAAGAACTTTATGCCAAACGGGCTTTACCGCATTTTAACGAGGTAGACGAATGTGCCGGTTTAGATGCTTTGGTAACCTATAATCTTTGGAAAGAACTGGGAATGACCGGAGAAAACACACTTCACGATATCCGTTGGGGCGAATATTACAAAAATGAAGAGGTAGATGGTTTTGTTTGGTTATTTTTAATCTCCGGAGCAGCACCACCTGCACATTTTATTGATGGTTATACCGGAGCAAGCAGCGACAGACAGCCGGCCATGTATTTCCGTTTAGGCGGGGGATCGTTAAAAGGCGTTAGTAAACCAGGCTTTATTGTATGGAGCCGTGTATATATAATAAATAATGAAATACATTGCGATTTAGGTGTTGGAGAAGTAGTAGCTTTACCTGAAGCCGAAACCAAAAGGAGGTGGGAGGGCACCACTCCGGAATGGCCAATTATGCATGCCATTTTAAAAGGAGTTAGCCGCGATCAGTTAATGGCCAGGCATAAAGCCAACCACATTCAGGTGGTTTATACCAACTACGAAGCAGGAGCACACGAAGCTTGCCGGATTAAAGCCGCTGCCTTAGATGAGCTCGGTTTAAAAGTACATTTCTGTGGAGATGTAAACCTGACAAAAAAAAGAAATTCAATTTAAAATAATAAAAACATGAAATCATCAATTTTAGCTTTGCTGTTAACCTGCTTAAGTGTTACCGCAATTTTTGCCCAGAACAATGCAGTTGCCGATAAGGAAACTTATACTAAAATGATTACGGAGCGCTCAGCTAAAATTGTGGCCAATCTGGGCATTAGCGATGCGAAGAAAACAGAAAAGACAACGGTCATCATCAGGGATCAGTACAGCAATTTAAATGATATCTATGCTGCACGCGATGCCCGTGTTAAAGCCATCAAAGAGAAAAATAAAGACAATAAAGTAGTGCGCGATTCGGCACTTGCTAAAGATGCCCGCCTTGTAGAAACTTCGCTGGCTAAACTCCATAAAAAATACATTAGCAAACTTTCTGCACAACTGACTAATGAGCAGGTTGATTTAGTGAAAAACGGCATGACCTACAATGTACTGCCGATTACTTATAAAGCCTATCAGGAACAGATTTTAACTTTAACGGAAGACCAGAAAAAACAAATCCTAATCTGGTTAACCGAAGCAAGGGAACATGCCATGGATGCAGAATCATCAGATAAAAAACATGCCTGGTTTGGTAAATATAAAGGCAGAATAAACAATTACCTGTCGGCTGCCGGATACGATTTAAAGCAGGAAGGAATAGAGTGGGAGAAGCGCAGAAAAGCAAAAGCACAAGCAAATTAGTGATGCTGATGGAGCGTGTTTAAACGCTCCATTATTTTTTTTATTTTTTTATTCAAGAATATTTCATTTATATATGAATTTATACTTATATTGTAGTATGAATAAAATTACTAAATAGCTTATACCGAGATGGTTATTTTTGTCCTGGTAAGATGATACAATAACTGTTTGAATTTAGCTCGAAAAATGGATTTTATTTCACTATTACAAAGTTAAAATATACTTTCTAACCAATAATTTTTAATCAAAAAAAGAGAAATATGAGTCGCCACAAAGACAATTAAGGTGAGATAGATTTTTAAGTTAACGCTATCTAATTCTTTTGCCTAACTAGCAAGCTGTAAAAAGCAAACAAAAAACAAACCCATCCTTAACCGGAAACACTATTGATAAACTGTAGAAAGCAATTGCGATTACAGCTTATATATGCTAAATGAAATTAATCGTGCACGAGGCCTGGTTAATTTCAGATTAGATGTATTAGTAAAAAACTAACCAAATAACGAATATGAACTCAAAATTTTTACGAAAAACCTCATGGGTTTTAGTGCTCATGCTAATCACATGTACCGCTGTTTTTGCCCAACAAAAGCAGATCACCGGTAAAGTGGTCGACAAAAAAGACGGGCAGCCCCTTCCCGGTGTAACTGTTGGGATACGTGGTAAAACCAATAATGTAAGCACCAACGATAAAGGGGAGTTTGCATTGATCGCTGATCCTTCAACTGATGTACTGGTTTTTTCCTTCATTGGCTATATCAGACAGACCATTCCTTTAGCAGGAAAAACTAACATCACTGTAAACTTTGCAGAAGATAACACCGCATTAGATGATGTGGTGGTGATTGGTTACGGAACCAAGAAAAAATCAGAAATCCTGGGTGCGGTAGCAACCATTAGTGGTGCTGAAATTCAAGATGTTCCTGCACCTAACTTAGCAGGTGCATTACGAAATAGAATTGCGGGTGTTGGTGTGAGTCAATCGTCAGGTCGACCAGGTTCGCCAATTACTTTAAACATTAGAAATTCTACCACCACAACTGCCGCGGCGGGTACCACAGATGAGCCACTTTATGTTGTAGATAATATTACCGTAACAAGAGAAGCTTTCGATAATATAGATGCTTCTATGATTGAGAATTTAACCTTCTTAAAGGATGCTTCTGCTGCAATTTATGGTGCTGCCGGTGCTAAAGGGGTTATTTTGGTTACGACAAAAAAAGGCAGAATTGGCAAGCCAAGCATCACTTACAATGGTTATCTGGGCATTTCAGATGCGATCAAGGTGCCAAAAATGTTATCTGGATATGAGCATGCCTTATTATTAAATGATACATTTCGTTCTCAGGGTGCTGCAGCATCCGATTACTTCGCTCCGGAAGATTTAGAGTATATCAAAACGCTGGATTATAAAAGCTGGTATGATGAAGTATGGCAGGCGGCTACCACACAAAGACATAATATTGGTATTTCTGGTGGCAGTGATAAAATCACCTTTTTCGCAGGTGGAAGTTACCAGGGTGAAAATGGAAATTATGCTGGAATGAAGTTCAATAAATATTCATTCAGAAGTGGTGTAGTAGCAACTGTTGCAAACGGTTTAAAAGCGGATGTGAATTTTAACGTTGATTATGGCACGAAAGAACTACACCATAATGCCCAGGATAATGATGCTGCCTTTTTTGAAAGACTGATAACAGTTCCAAGATGGGTTCCAATTAGCATCGATGGAAAATTTGTTAATTACAATGTTAACGGAGTAAATTCTGCTAATATAAATCCATTAGCCATTTCTGAATCTGGTTATTACAATAATGGTTCAAATAAATCATACCGCATTAACGCCTCGTTAACTTACGAACCAACCTTTCTAAAAGGACTTGTCATTCGCGGGCAGGTTTCGCAATCAAGTGGATCTTCGAAGAATACCCAATATGTACCACCTTTCACGCTGTACAATTTTGTAAAAAGGGGGAATAACCAGGAATTGTTCACCAATCAGTTACCTACTGCTACTTCACCTACTTTTCAGCCAACCAGTGCAGCAAATTCTACTTTCACACCTGGTTTGACGGATAACAATAGCTATCAGTTTTTTCTAACACTGCAATACAATAAAACCATTGCGAAACACACTTTTAGTGTTTTAGCTGGTGCCGAGCAAAGTGAGGGTAATACACAAAATTCAGCTGTTCGTTATACCAATCAGTTAATACCGGGTGTAGATCAATTTTTTGCTTATGATATCAATACTTTAGTCGCATCAAACTTGGATCAAACAGCGGTTTCCAAACGCTCTGGTTTTGCCCGCTTTAGTTATGATTTTGATAAGAGATACCTGATTGAGGGTATTGCCCGTATTGATGCGTCATCTAACTTCGCTTTAGGGAATCGTTGGGGTGTATCGCCAAATATTGGAATTGGATGGGTGGTGAGTCAGGAAAAGTTCTTTAAAAACAGTAGTGCCCTTAGCTTCATTAATTTTCTGAAATTAAAAGCAAATGTTGGTATTACGGGAGACGACAGGGTTGGCGTTCGTTTATGGCAGGATAGATTCCAGATTGATGTAACCAATGGATATATTTATGGAACTTCGAATGGGAATAGTTTGAACCGTTCCCGTCTGGCTAATCCTGAAATCACCTGGGAGAAAAAAAGAACCATTAATGTGGGTTTAGAAACTTCAATGTTTAACAATAAATTAGATATTAGTATCGAAGCCTTCCAAAACTATACTTATGATGGTTTCGAACTGGGTGCAAATAATCAATATCCACTATATTTCGGTACACAGGCACAGGTATTAAACTACAGACAGCTTTATAACTGGGGTTCTGAATTTAGCATTGGCTATAAAGCAAAACTTGCAACAGACTGGAATCTTAGTGCAAGCATGAATTTCTCTTATGGTAACTCCGTTACAGACAGGATCTTGTATACACCAGGATTTTTGATTAACAATACCCTTCCTAACTTACAATTGTTCGGTACAGACCCACGCAAGTACAATAGTGGCAATTATGGTTTAACCAACCTGGGCATGTTCAGAACGCAGGGCGAAGTTGATGCCTGGATGGCGAAATATCCTAACTATAGGATTTATGATAGAATTCCACAACCTGGGTGGTTGTATTATGAAGATACCAATGCTGATGGTGTAATCTCTGACAGCGATTTATCGCCTTTGTATAACAATACGAATGCGTTCTTTTCTTCTGGTATTTCATTAAACCTGACTTACAAAAACTTCAGTTTAAACACGAATATCAATGCAAGATTTGGTGGTAAAATTTTCTACGATAGCAGGGCAAGAACAGCACCATCAAAAACCAGAAATACCTTGTCTATCTGGACAGATCGCTGGACATTAGAAAATCCAATGGAAGGTAAATATCCTAGGTTTGATGATCCTTCGTTAGGAATAAACTCTGATTTCTGGGCAGTTGACGGAACGATGATCCGGATCAATACCATGACTTTGAGTTATAAAGCACCTACTGCTTTTGCAAATAAATTAGGGATCGGCGGAGCCCGTATCCTACTAACCGGAAATAATCTTTGGACCATTGTAAATCCGCTGCCTTATAAAGATCCATACACTTCAAGTGCATGGGATTATCCAATGTTGAGGACGATATCTTTAGGATTAAGTGTTAACCTATAATTTTTTGAGCAATGATTAGTCAAATAAAAAACAATATAAAAAAAGCAGTAGCTATTTTAACTTTAGCTGCACTTTTGCCCGCTTGTGTAAATAAAGATGAGTTTTTCTTATTGCCAGATACAGGCGGTATCGATCAGACCATATGGGATAATGAAGGTTCTGTACAGCTACACCTTAACAGGGTATATGATGTAGCTATGTATCAATTTCCCTTACAACTCACTCCTGATCGTTATGGTGTTCACTATGCCAGTGATGAAAATTATTTTCCTGATGGAGATGCTAATGCAAAAATGGCACTTGGTCTACAGGGTATTCTGGGCAATAACGATGTGAGGTATACCGGCAATACTTATGGCGGTAACCCTGGCCAGAATAAGTACTGGGATATTGCGAGATGTAATGATGCCATTACCAATCTTCCAAACAGTACCATGTTAACCCAAAAGAAAAATGAATTGCTCGGACAGTATTATGCGCTAAGAGCGATAACTTATTTCGAATTGGTTAAAGTTTATGGTGGTGTTCCACTTCCATTAACACCGCAGGGAGCTGACACTATTTATGATGAAGGTAGAAGGCCGGCTAGAGAGTGTTTTGCGGCAATATTGAGCGATTTAAATAACGCCATTGTCTTGTTAGATGGTTTTGCGCCAGGCGACGCTGACGGCAGAGGTAAGATCACTAAACTGATTGCCACCTGTTTAAAAGCAAAAGTGTTATTCTATTGGGCTAGTCCACAATTTAATCCGCTAAATGATGCAAAACATCCTTATCAGGCATCAAGATGGACTGATGCTTTAGCTGCTAACAAAGAAGCTTATGATATGTGCGTTTCAGCAGGAAAAAAATTAATGCCAAATTATCTAGATATTTTCCGTGTAGAAAGTGGGAATACTGAAGCGATTTTAGTTAGGACCTATTCAAATACAGTACCTAACAGAGGGAATGGAACTGAACAGCGGGTTAGACCAACTTCAGAAGGTGGAAGTACCGGCTTTCCAAATACATACTTTATGCCAACTACAAAAATGTTGGATGCCTACCCAATGAAAGATGGAAAACCATTAAATACCTCAACAGCTTTTCCTTATGATGCAACCATGTTCTGGCAAAATAGAGACCCGAGATTTGAAGCTACTTTTGCTACAAACGGATCGGCATATCCTTTAAGCGGGAACGCGAATAGAAAACAGTGGACTTACAACCTGGCCGTTGGGGAAAGCAGTGGAGTTGCGGTATATGTAAAGCGCTTCTCTACACCAGCTTTAACCGCAAGTGCTTCTGCTTACAATAGCTCTGTTGGTGGCGGAAGTGGTATGGATTGGATTGAATTGAGATTTGCAGAGGTAATGTTAAATTATGCCGATTGTTTGAATGAAACCGGAAATATTGCAGGTGCAAAAGATTTAGTGAGACAAATTCGTATAAGAGCTGGAGTAGTGGCAGGTGATGCAGATTACGGACTCGCTTTGGCTGGAAGCACGCCACAGTTGCGTAACTTAATTCTTAACGAAAGACAAATTGAATTCGCTTTCGAGAACAAACGTAATTCAGATTTGAGAAGATCCCGCACCATGCATTTGTTAACCGGGAACATGTCTAAATTGGAAGTCCAGTTAGTAAACCCTCCGGTAGGATCAGACCAAAAAGATAAAAAAGTGTTAGAAGATCCAACAGTTCCTGGCGGTACAACCGCATTTAGAGAAACTTTAAATATTAATGATAAAGCAGTTTATACCAAGTATTTTAAAAATGTTGTCATAACAAACACAACGTATTTACCATATAATATTCCTGAATTTCATTACTTCTACACCTTCCATAATGATTTTGTGAGTTTTGGTAATAAAATTCTTCCAACCATTGGATGGGCTGGTGGTTCGTTTGACCCACTAGATTAGTACTTAAAGCATAAATGTTTCAGTTGATCTGACTAAAAATTAAAATAATGAAAACTAGATATATAAATAAGTTACTCATCGGGTTATGCTTGATTCTTTTCGCTTCTTGCAAAAAAGAATCGGCGAACATTTTTAACATGTTCGATGATGTTACCGTAACTTTCAACAATAGCGATCCTCGTTGCGTAACCGATTACAAAGTAATTAACGACAAAGAAGAGGTATGGATTGATTTCACTATAAACTCGGCTAACGAGGATATGTATTCGTATGTATTTGAGGTTTCTTCAGGTACGGTTCAGGCTACACGTTATACAATAGCCATTACCGATCCTACTAAACGCAGAAGTTTTTCAGCCGTGATTAAACTTCCAAATAACACGCTTTTTCCTGCAGCTGCACTTCGTGATGGCAAACAAAGCTTTCGTATTTGTGCGTTAAATGAAAAGGGTGTGTACATTGGCGACGGATACAAAAAAGTAACAGTTGAGGTAAATCCGAGTTTTATGATTTACGCCAACAGGGATATTTATTTACCAGATACGGTTGCGAAATCTCTACCAAGCTTTTTATCACTTACTGATGCTACAGGTTTTAGTTATACAAATGCATCAGCCAATGCCGGAAAGATAGATTTTGGTATATATAGAAAGCCAGGATCAAATTCTACAGTTCAGACGCCAACCTGGGTAGTTAATTTATATTCCCTAAGCGTAGCTACTAATCCATTAACCGTTTACGATATTAGCGGCTTTAGTCCTAAAAGAGCGACTAAATTTAGTCAGCCTGTTACCGGACAAGCCAATGCATTTCTCACTACGGCAATTTCTGGCTCATCTATAGAAACTTTAGCTAAAGCAAGGGCAATTACTTTTAATGAAACTACTCAAGTTCTTCCGGCTAATGGTTTAGCGCCAGGTAATGCGGTGTTTTTCCTTACTCCGGAGGGTAAATATGGGATGTTATATGTTAATGTAGTTACTGCCGACTTGCAGAAAAGGCCTTACATTAATGTGAGCATCAAAGTTCAGCGATAAAGTGTTTTGTTCGGCGGTTGGTACCGCCATATATTTGGTTTGAAGAAAAAGGGAGCAGCGATTGCTTCCTTTTCTATTTAAGCCCATCACATTAATGAGCAGGTAATGCCATGCAGATTGCTGTTCTACCCTTGAGAAAAAAGAATTGTTAATAGCTCATCAAATAACACTTATGTTCTGGTGTTGGAGGCAATCTAAAGTAATAAACAGCACCATTTTTATGATCAAATTCAAAGGGACACCACTTATGTCCCTTTTTCTTTTGTAAATATTTTTTTACCAAAGCTTTAAAATAAGCGTCTAAACAACGTTTTTAACTTAAAAATCAGCTAAAATACTCTATACAAATACTTTTTATTTAAATATTAAATTTATATATGAATTTAATATTTACCTTGTATATCAGTTATCGTAATCAATTTAATTTGTTACAAGGATTTTTGCCGAATGATAATATACTACAATAGCTGGAGAAAATTATACATAAAATAGTGATATTTTGCGTGCAATTTTGAATTATAATATACTTTCTAACCAAAATAATTATCGAGATCAAAATAAAAAATGAGCCAAATCACCGCATATTATTTTCATTTTTTTTCCGGAAAGGCTGTAAGACCTGCTTTAATTTATAGTTCCGGAGGAAATAGAATTTAATAGAAAAAAATCCAACTCATTAACCCTCTCCATTTATAAAGTTTAAAATTTAGCGCAATAAAACCTTTGATTAAGGACGTATAAATCCTCAACCATTGAATTAAAAACTAACCAAATAATAAGATGAACTTAAAATTTTTACGCAAAATTTCTTTGTCCTTGCTCATGATCTTACTGGCAAGTACAATACTTTTTGCTCAAGACCGAAAGATTACAGGTAAGGTTGTAGATCAGGCCGATGGACAGGGAATTCCTGGAGTAAACGTAAGTCTGAAAGGTGTTCCAAGTAATGTGAGCACCAACTCTGATGGGGTTTATACCATACAGGTAAAATCAAATAGCGATGTACTGGTGTTTTCATACATCGGCTACGCCCGGCAAACCATCCCGGTAGGTACACAAACAACCATCAATGTAAAACTGGTTTCTGATAATCAAAATTTAGAAGAAGTAGTGGTTGTAGGTTATGGTACACAAAAGAAAGTTACCTTAACAGGTTCTGTATCAACAGCCGATATCAAGAAGGTAGAAGATGTACCGGCGTTAACTTTAAGTGCTGCCTTAAGAGGAACAGCACCCAACCTGAACATTTCTGGAGGTACACAAAGACCGGGGCAGGGAACAACCATTACCATCCGTAATCCGGTTGCGTTTGCCAAAGATGGTGGTCAGGGTACCAATCCGATTTTCGTAATTGATGATGTCATCAGAACGCAGGCAGATTTCGACCTGTTAGACCAAAACGTGGTAGAAAGTGTTTCTGTACTAAAAGATGCCGAAGCTGCAATTTTTGGGGTTTCAGGTGCAAACGGAGTAATTATTGTTCGCACGAAAAGAGGTAAAACGGGTGCGCCAAAAATTAATTTCAGTTCATCGGTAGGTTTTTCTGACGCCACTAAACTGCCAGATATGATGAGTGGTTTACAACTTGGTAATTTTGTGAATGATTATCTGGATGCAAGCGTTTATCAGCAAGTTACAGCTGGGGTAGTAAGGCAAAATACTTATATCAACCCGGCAGACGGATTTAAGGTTGTGGATGGCGTGACGACCACTAAAGAACCATTGTGGTATACGCCTGATGAGTTGGAATATTTTGGCAACCACAATAATAACTGGTTAAAAAATGCATTTCAAACTTCGAATATGTATCGTCAGGCCTTAAACATCAGTGGTGGTACCGATAAGGTGACTTATTTTGTGGGTGGCGATTACATTACCCAAAATTCAAATTTTAAAGGTGTTAATTCAAGTAAATATGGCTTAAGAGCAAGTATCGATGCTAAATTAGGTAAGGGATTAACGGTTTCGGCATCAATCAGTACTGATGTTAACCAGTCGAAAAGTTACTTCTACAAACTGAACAGCACCAGTGAGAGTTTAGACAATGACGTAGCAACCCTACAAAATGTTAATCCCTGGTCTGAATATTTTATTGATGGCAACCCTGTATTATTGGGCGCCAACGCGGGTGGTGGTTTAGAGAATGTGAACTTCTTCTTAATCCAAAATACCGACAATTTTACAAGCAGCAAAGCCTACGTAATGAACATGTTAGGTAAAATAACCTATCAAATACCAGGTGTAAAAGGTTTGACAGCTACATTTACTGCAAATAAAAACATCAACGCCAGCAATGGAAAGCAGTTTGGTACTACATTTAACTATTACAAATATGCTGGTTTAGGTTTAAACAGCCATATTCCAGGTGGTGCTTTATTGTCGGTGTCTTCGATCAAAAATGGCGATAGGATTCGTTTGAATCCGGTATTTAGCGAATCATATCAATTAAATGGTGGTTTTACTTACGACCGTACTTTTGGCAAACACAGCATATCTGCCACAGCTTTGCTAGAGCAGAGAGAATCGAATCAGGAAGGGGTATCAGCAATGGTTGAAGGTTTGGTTACCGGTGCATTACCTTATCAAACATTTGCAGTGGGTACACAAAGTTCAAATCAGGTAGGTTTGGTGAATCAGTTTGGTTTCCAATCCATTATTTCGCGTATTAACTACGATTACGACAATAAATACCTGTTACAATTGGTTTACCGTAGAGATGGTAGTTCGAGGTTTGCTCCAGGGCGTAACTGGGGTGGTTTCCCGGCTGCTTCTGCCGGATGGGTGGCATCGCAGGAAAAATTCTTTAAAGACCATGTTAAATTTATGGACCTCTTAAAGTTTAGGGTTTCAGTTGGTTTAACAGGTACAGATAATACTAAACCTTATCAATACCTGGCATCGTACAATGTGGGTACCGGGAATAATGGTGGTGCTGTGTTTAATAATGGCGACAGAACCATCGGTGTGAAAACAAATATTGCCATTCCTAACGAAATGGTTGTTTGGGATCATTCATTAAAAACCAATTATGGTGTGGATATGGCTTTCTTAAACAACAGATTAACGGCTACGGCAGAGTATTTCTGGAGCCATAATTATGATATGTTAACCACATTATCTTCTTCTGTACCGGCCGTTATTGGTGCAGCTGTTCCGACAGAAAACTTTGGTATTGTAAATACTTTTGGTTACGAACTAAGTTTAACCTGGAAAGATAAAATTGGCGAAAATTTTAGCTATAGTTTCTCTCCGTTTTACACCTGGAATGATAATAAATACATCAGGTATGATTTGGCATCAGGAAAGATTGGTACGCTTGAAGACCTAACTGGTCAATCAAATGATCCGGGTTATTTCGGATACAAATCTTTAGGTATCATCAGAACACAGGATGAGGCTAATGCTATTATTGCACAGCGTATTAATGGATCGGCTGTTGGAAATGACGCTAAAAAAGTTAAAATATTAGATAATGTTTTACAACCGGGAATGATCAATTATGAAGATGTAAACGGCGATGGCGTGATCAGCGTTGCGGATAAGCAATATATTACCAACCGCCAAACCAACCATAATTACTTGGGCCTAAATTTTAACGTAGGTTATAAAGGCCTTAGTCTTAACGTTGTTGGAGGTTTATCATGGGGTGGTTATACCAGTATTGGTGGTTTAAAACCTAGCGGAACAAGTCCTTCTATTTATGGAAACAGGGCCTCATACTGGGCAGATCACTGGACCAAAACAAATACCAATGCCGCTTATCCTAACCCTTATTTTACCAGCGCATTCGAAGAAAGTGATTTTTGGTTGGTATCGGCCACGCAATTGGGGATTACCAATGCCAATTTGAGTTATTCAATACCGGCTACTTTAACCCAAAAAGTAGGTATAAACAGCATTAGGGTATTTGCACAGGCAACCAATCCGGTTCAGTTTATTAATCCATTTCCAGATAACTATAGAGATTTTCTTTCTCCGGTGGGTACCTATCCAACACTAAGAACAATTTCTTTTGGTATAAATGTTGGCTTATAATTACAAGAAATATCATGAAAAAATTAATCATATTAATCGCAATTTCTGCCTCACTTACTATGCTCTTCAGCAACTGTAAAAAGGTATTGGAAAAACAAGATTTGGGCAACTTTGTTGCGGAACAAATTTATAATGATTCGGTTACTGCAACTTTAAGCATGAACTATATTTACGGACAAAATCAGCCCTCATGGTTTGGTAATGTAGGTGGCTTAAGCGGCTCGGTAAATTCATTGTCTGATGAGCAATACGGAGATAACGTTTTTGTAAAAGGTACAGCAACCATCGAGTCGGTTACCGATTTAGGAAATTTGAATACTGCCGGTAACTATGTAAAAATCAGGTCTATTAATATGTTCATCAGAGACATAAACAATGGCACCTTGTCGGCTGGAACTAAAAGACGATTTAATGCACAGGCTACATTCTGGCGGGCGTTTAGGTACTTCGAACTGGTTAAACTCTATGGAGGGGTGCCCATTGTGCTTACCCCACTGGATGCGGTAGGCGATGAGGCGAAAAAAGCTGCATTATTACCTAGAAATACAACTTCTGAAACTTTTGCTCAAATTATTAGAGATTTAGATACCTGCATTAAGTATTTACCAACCAAATGGACGAGCAATGCAGATTATGGCCGTATTACCAAAGGTGCAGCATTGGCTTATAAAGGTAAAGTATTGATGTATTGGGCAAGCCCGGAATTTAATCCTACGAATGATCAGACAAGGTGGAAAGCTGCTTACGATGCCAATGTGCTGGCCGTAGAAAATCTTTCAACCAACGGATTTGGTTTATATTCAAAATTTGATGTCACCATGTGGACAACCGAAGGAAGTAAATCAGGCAGTACCCCACAAAACCCGGAAGCGGTGTTAACCACTCAATATAATATGGCTACAACTGATTTGGCTCAAAACAATAATACGTATCCAAATGCAACGGTGCCAAAATATATCGGAACTACTGGTGGGTCTAATTTGCCGACTTACGACATGGCTTTGGCTTTCCCGATGAAAGATGGTAAAGATGCAGGTACTTCGACCAAATACCCTTACACTTTAGCCACTTTTTACAAAGACCGCGATCCGAGGTTCGATCAGACAATTGCTTATAATGGTGCAAATTGGCCATTAAATGCCAATCCGAATTATCGTTTATGGACTTATAATTACACTAAAGGCTCTACAACGCTTAGTACAGAATCACAGGCAACTGCCAGCGGTTTTTACTTAAGAAAAGGTATCGATCCGGCATTAACAACCAGTAATTTTATTTATGCCGGTACCGATTGGATCGAAATGCGTTATGCGGAAGTATTGTTGAATTTAGCAGAATGTGCGGCTGAGATTGGTAATGTAGGTCAGAGTCAGGAAGCTTATGCGAACCTGATCGCGATCAGAAAACGTGCAGGTATTGAGGCCGGAACAGACGGACTTTATGGCTTAACTGCCGGAATGAGCGGTGCTCAACTGGTAACGGCCATTATGCGCGAAAGAAGAATTGAGCTGGCTTTTGAGGGGAAACGTTTCTGGGATTTAAGAAGAAGAAAATTACTGGAAACAACATTGAATGGAAAAAGAAGGTTGGCCATTAATATTGCACTGAAAAACACGGGCACAGGAACGGATTATATCCTGAGCACCAGAGATGCAGCTGCAGCCACAAACCTGGATGCTTTTTATGCCACCAACTTTACAGTGACAACAAAGGCACTGGATACCTATGATATTGCTTACCAGGCTGGCGTATACTTTTTTGGCATTCCAACCGCGTCTATTCAAAACAATGTAAACCTCCAGCAAAACAATACCTGGGGTGGCGCGTTCGATCCATTTAAATAATTGAGCTAAGATCTTTGGGGTGGTTTGCTCACTGCCCCGGTTTTTTTTATTTGGTTTTTGAAAAAAGGGAACATTAATTTGTTTCCTTTTTTTTTATTTAAGAATGTTACATTTATATATGAATTTTATTCCTATCTTGTAACATGGCTGCGAGAATGAATTTAATTTGTTACAGGCATTTTTGCCAATTGATAAGATGGTACAATAGCTAGCCAAAATTATACATTAAATAGCCGCTTTTTGCGTGCAAATTTGAAAGATAATATACTTTCTAACCAAAATTATTTACAAGGATAGACAAAGAAATGAGCCACGATTTTAAATATTATAGATTAGATTTTTTCTGCTGATCAAAAATATTCCGTAACTTCTTTCTCTTCCCAACGAGCAAACACAAATGAAAAAGAACTTTTTAAATCTGTTGTGTACAACGGCATTAATTTTCTCCGCAAATTATACATTTGCCCAATACCCGAATATTCCGGCCGACATCAAAAAATCTTCTGATTCGATGATGAAAGAAGCTTATCACCAGTCGGATATAGCCTGGGAAAAAGCCAAGCCTATTATGGCCAAAGAAGCTGCTGAAGGTAAGCCGTATATTCCATGGGCTGGCCGGCCAACTGACCTCCCTCAGTCTAAACTCCTGGCATTTCCAGGTGCTGAAGGTGGAGGTGCATACAGCTTTGGTGGTCATGGCGGTAGGGTAATTGTCGTTAAAAATTTAAACGATAGGGGTCCGGGCTCTTTGCGTGATGCCTGCGAACAAGGTGGAGCAAGAATTGTTGTTTTCAATGTTGCCGGTATCATCAGACTGAAAACGCCATTGATCATCCGTGCCCCATACATTACCATTGCTGGTCAAACCGCACCGGGTGACGGTGTGTGTGTAGCTGGCGAATCGGTTTGGTTAAATACCCACGATGTTATTGTTCGCTTCATGCGTTTTAGAAGAGGTGAAACTTTTGTGGGCCGTCGCGATGATGCCATTGGTGGAAATCCGGTTGGAAACATCATGATTGATCACGTTTCGGCAAGTTGGGGTTTGGATGAAAATATGTCGATGTACCGCCACATGTACAATGATAGCACAGGTAAAACCGAAGAAAAACTGGGAACAGTTAATATCACCATACAAAACTCTATTTTCTCGGAAGCCTTAGATTACTGGAACCATGCTTTTGGCAGTACTTTAGGTGGCGAAAATTGTGCTTTTGTACGTAACCTTTGGGCTGATAACGGCGCCCGTAACCCATCAATCGGCTGGAATGGTATATTTAACTTCGCCAATAACGTGGTGTTCAACTGGAATAACCGCTCTACCGATGGTGGCGATTATACGGCACAATATAACATCATCAACAACTATTATAAACCAGGACCGGTTACCGAATTAAAAGATCCGATCAGTTACCGGATTTTGAAACCAGAATCAGGCCGTAGTAAATTACCTTACGTGGTGTTCGGCCGTGCCTATGTTGCCGGAAATATTATTGATGGTAATGAGCGGGTAACCAAAAATAACTGGGATGGAGGCGTACAGATGGAAGATAAAAAAGGAAATTTAATGTCTTTGGAAACAGCTGGTAAATACTTTCCTGCAATGAAAGCCAAAGATCCGTTCCCAATGCCTAAAATCAGTATCATACCAACTTTACAGGCTAAAGAATATGTATTGGCAAATGCCGGCGCAACCTTACCAAAAAGAGATCCGGTTGATACACGTGTCGTGAAACAAGTGGCTACCGGAAAAATTGAAGTTTATCCGAACGCTAAACCATCTGCTTTCCAGTTCGAACACCGCAGGTTACCAGGCGATTCTTATAAACAAGGTATCATTACAGAGGTTTCACAAGTTGGAGGTTATCCGGAATACAAAGGAACGCCTTACAAAGATTCAGACGATGATGGTATGCCAGACGCGTATGAACTTAAAAACGGCTTGAATCCTAAGGATGCATCTGATGCTGCGAAAATTACCAAAAGCGGTTATTCAAACATCGAAGTATATTTAAATAGTGTTGTTCCTGTTTCAATTGTAAAACCTAATTAATATGCGTACCTGGAATTCAATTTTTAGCATAATTGCTTTATGCGGTATAGGAAATGTAGCTTTTTCGCAATATCCGGTTATCCCTGAAGCAATGGAAAAGAAAGCCGATTCACTTTTGAAAAGTATCGAAGAAAAATCAGAACTTCAGTTTTTAAAAGTTAAACATATTGTTGATGAAGAGGCAAAACATGGTAAACCTTATATTCCATGGGCGGCTAAACCAGGCGATTTGCCACAAGCGAAAACCGTAGCCTTTCCTGGTGCTGAAGGTGGTGGCGCATACTCGTTCGGAGGCAGAGGAGGAAAAGTTTATGTGGTCACCAGTCTGGAAGATTCAGGCAAGGGAACACTGCGTGAAGCCTGCGAACAAGGCGGAGCGAGAATTATTGTTTTCAACGTTTCGGGCATCATCAGATTAAAAACACCACTGATTATTCGGGCACCTTATATTACCATTGCCGGTCAAAGTGCACCAGGCGATGGTGTGTGTGTGGCTGGCGAATCGGTATGGATTAATACACATGATGTGGTGATCCGTTATATGCGTTTCCGCCGTGGCCAGACAGATGTAACACGAAGAGATGATGCCATTGGTGGTAATCCCGTTGGTAATATCATCATCGACCATGTTTCGGCGAGCTGGGGATTGGACGAAAACATGTCTATTTATCGTCATGTTTATGATAAAGAAGACGGTTCTAAGCCAGAGAAATTACCTACAGTAAACGTTACCATTCAAAATTCAATTTTTTCTGAAGCCTTAGATACCTATAACCATGCTTTCGGAAGTACCATTGGAGGTTTAAATTCAACTTTCATGCGTAATCTTTGGGCCTCAAATATCAGTCGCAACCCATCCGTAGGTATGTACGGCGATTTTGGTTTTGCCAATAACGTGATTTTTAACTGGTGGAACAGAAGTGCCGATGGTGGCGATAATGCTTCTTTATACAGTTTCATTAATAATTATTACAAACCAGGACCCATTACGCCTGCAGGAGAACCGATTTCTTATCGTATCTTGAAGCCAGAATCGGGTAGGGATAAAAAGTTTTCGAATGAATTTGGCCGCGCTTATGTAACCGGAAATATTATTGAAGGAAATGAAAAAGTAACCAAAAACAACTGGGATGGCGGCGTTCAGCCTGAAAGCAAAAGAGATAAACAAAAACTACTGGATTCGATGAAAGTAGATAAACCATTACCTATGGCCAAAATTTCAATCATCGACACCAAAAAAGCTTACGATTATGTGCTGGCTAATGCAGGTGCATCTTTACCGGTTCGCGATGCGGTAGATCAACGTATCATCAAACAGGTTACCACCGGTAAGATTGAGCATGTAGAAGACGGAAAACTTCCTGCTAAACAAAGTTATGTAAAACGTCGTTTACCTGCCGATTCTTATAAACAAGGCATTATTTCAGATATCGCACAAGTTGGCGGTTACCCTGAATATAAAGGAAAACCCTATCTGGATAGTGATCATGATGGTATTCCAGATGCCTGGGAAATCAAAAACGGACTTAATCCTAAAGATGCCAAGGATGCTACAAAGCTATCGAAATCAGGTGATGCCAATATCGAAGTGTACTTGAATAGTTTGGTTGATATTAATAAAGTGAGACCGTAGAAAATTCTTGTATATGCTGTCATTCTGAACGCAGTGAAGAATCTGCAAGCGATGAAACGTAGCTTTTAAATATAATATGGACCATAATTACTTTGTCTACATCTTAACAAACAAGAACAGAACTGTTTTGTACACAGGCGTAACAAATGACTTAGAGGTTAGACTTAAACAACACGTAGAGAATAGAGAAAATAAATTTGCTTTTACTTTTAAGTACAATTGCCACTATTTAATTTTTTTTGAAAGATATCAGTTCGTTGAGCAGACAATTGAAAGAGAAAAAGAAATTAAGGGCTGGACTAGGAAAAAGAAAAATGAGTTGATTGAATTTTTTAATCCAAAGTGGAGATTTTTGAATGAAGAGATAATTGAAAGATAAAAACCTAATCAAATAGCATTGTGACTCTGAATGTAGTGAAGAATATGCATGCTGTGAAAACAAAACGTTAATAAAACTACTGCCAAGGCTGGAGGAGAATAGGCAAGGACAGTAGACCATAGGTTGCAGATGCTTCGTGCCTCAGCATGACAAATAAAAAACATTAATGCCAAAAACTAACCACATATTAAAAGTTTTACAACTAAAAACCTTACCGTTTTTGGTAATGGCGCTTTTGGCGGCTAACTTTTCTTTCGCACAAAAGACAAAACCTGTTGAGCCACCAAAGCCAATTTTTAAAGGAAAAGATGGCAAAATGGCGTATACGCCCGATGCAGAAGGAAACCGCATTCCCGATTTTTCATATGCAGGTTACATGGCTGGTGAAATAGCCATTCCTAATGCCACAATAAAAGTTGTGGTTCCTGTTTCAAAAGGCGATGCCACCCTAAGGATTCAATCAGCCATTAATTACGTGGCTAAATTACCGATCGGAAAAGATGGTTTACGTGGTGCGGTTTTACTGGAAAAAGGGACTTACGAAGTCGCTGGAACATTACGGTTATCAGCTTCCGGCGTAGTTCTTCGTGGAAGTGGAATGGGCGAAAACGGCACAAAAATTTTCGCTACAGGCTTAGATCGTATTGGTGTGATCAGAATTTTGGGTCAAAAGAATAAGGTGGAGGAACAAGCGATAGCCCTTACTGATACTTATGTGCCTGTAAATGCAAATAAAATTACCTTAGCGAATACAAATGGATTAAAAATTGGCGATCAGATCCTCATTCATCGCCCATCAACCAAAGAATGGATCGAAACCCTTAAAACTGTCGAGTTTGGCGGTGGTGAAAGTGCTTTAGGCTGGAAACCAGGAACAAGGGATATTCATTGGGATAGAAAAATCACTGCCATAAACGGCAATACAATCACTTTCGATGCGCCAATTACAACAGCCTTAGATTCCAGGTTTGGTGGTGCAACCCTTTCAAAATACAAATGGGCGGGCAGAATTGCGCAATCGGGTGTTGAAAATTTAAAAATCGAATCCGATTACCATAAAGAAAATACTAAAGACGAGTACCACCGCTGGACAGCCATTTGTTTAGAGAATGTGCAGGATGCCTGGGTTCGTCAGGTTGTTTTTGAACATTTTGCAGGTTCTGCTGTAAATGTTTTGGAGACTTCAAAAAGGATTACTGTTGAAGATTGTAAATCATTGGCCCCAATTTCTGAAATTGGTGGTGAACGCCGGTTTACATTTTTAACCACAGGATCACAGACCCTTTTCCAAAGGTTATATTCAGAATATGGCTACCATGATTTTGCGGTAGGCTTTTGTGCACCCGGACCAAATGCTTTTGTGCAATGCCAGTCGTATTTGCCTTTTAGTTTTAGTGGTGCAATTGATAGCTGGGCATCAGGTGTGTTGTTCGATATCGTAAATATTGATGGACAGGCCTTAAGTTATTTAAACCGCGGACAAGATGGCCAGGGGGCAGGGTGGAGCGCTGCAAACAGTGTATTCTGGCAGTGTAGTGCAGCCAGGGTTGATAATTTTCAACCCCCGACAGCTCAAAACTGGGCTTTTGGAACCTGGTCGCAATTTGCCGGGAATGGTTATTGGGATATGTCTAACGAACAAATTCAACCGAGAAGTTTATATTACGCGCAGTTAAAAGATAGATTAGGTAATGAAGCCGATAAAAGGAATTTCGTTCTTCCGGTAGAAACCGAAGCATCAAGTAGCCCACCTGTTGATGTAGCGCTAAAACTAACCAAGCTGGCCTATAAACCTGCATTAACCGTTTCAGAATATATTGATGCTGCATCTGAAAGAAATAAAATTCCAACGGATGCTGGTTCAGAAAAAAGTATCGATAAAATCGGCTTGGATAAAGTTATTCAACCAACACTTGCCAGCGCCATGACCATCAAAAAAGGTTGGTTGGTTCGCGGCAATGAACTTGTGGTGGGGAATCGCCAGGATGTGCCCTGGTGGAATGGAAGTGCGCGTCCTTACGGTTTAAAAAACACAAAATTTCATATTACGCGTTTTGTACCCGGACGTTCAGGAAATGGCTTAACAGACGATTTGGATTCGATTACGGATGCCATGAAAAGCGGTTCGGTAAAAGTACTCGATCACAATTATGGCCTTTGGTACGACAGAAGAAGAGATGATCACGAACGTATCCGCCGTATGGATGGCGAAGTTTGGGCACCATTTTACGAATTGCCATTTGCCCGAAGCGGACAGGATAAAGCCTGGGATGGTTTAAGCAAATACGACATCACGAAGTATAATCTTTGGTATTGGGATAGGTTAAAACAATTTGCCAATCTGGCCGACCAGAAAGGCCTGGTTTTAATCCATGAAAATTATTTTCAGCACAATATTATCGAAGCTGGTGCACATTATGCTGATTTTCCCTGGCGTACGGCAAACAACATCAACAATACAGGTTTCCCCGAACCAGTTCCATATGCCGGTGATAAACGTATTTTTATGGCCGAGCAGTTTTACGATATCACAAACGAGCACCGTAAGGCAATCCATAAGGCTTACATCAGAAAATGCCTGGAGAATTTCAATGGAAATACAGGTGTTATTCAGTTAATTGGTGCAGAGTTTACCGGTCCCTTACATTTTGTACAATTCTGGATCGACACCATAAAAGAGTGGGAAAAAGAAACAGGCAAACATCCCATCATCGGTTTAAGTGTAACCAAAGATGTTCAGGATGCCATTTTAGCTGATCCTAATCGTGCCAATGTTGTCGATTTAATCGATATCAGGTACTGGCATTACCAGGCCGATGGAACAGCTTATGCACCACAAGGTGGCTTAAGTTTAGCCCCCCGTCAGCATGCACGTTTGTTAAAACCTAAGAAAACATCTTTCGAAGAAGTTTACCATGCCGTTTCCGAATATAAAAACAAATTCCCTGAAAAGGCTGTGATTTATTCGGGCGATAGCTTTGATAGCTTCGGATGGGCGATTTTAATGGCAGGCGGTTCACTATCAAATATCAATGAAATAGATCAGTCGGTTCTAAATGCCGCTTCTTCAATGAAAGCATTTCTTCCGGCAGGTAAATCAGCTAAACAATACGGACTGGAAAATGCAGGCAAAGCTTACATTTTATACAATGCTTCAGCAGATGCGATTAATCTTGATTTAAGTAAGATCACAGGAAAATTCAATGTAAAAGTGCTGAACACCCGAACCGGTAAAATGCTTAAAGAAGAAAAAATTAATGCTGGCGCCATTGTAAAGTTGAATAAAGTAGCTTCAGGCGACGAGGTACTCATCATCAATAAAATTTAACATGAACATTAAATCTAAAATATTTCTGCTTGTTATGGTTTCTTGCCTCGCTTTGGCTTGCAAGAAGAAACCTCATTTTGGGGATAAAAGCCTTCTGATTTCTGAAAATGGAAGATATTTAACCACTGGCGATGGCAAACCATTCTTTTGGCTCGGCGATACAGGCTGGTTGTTATTTGGCAGATTGACAAGAGAAGAGGCAAATACTTACCTGGAAGACCGTAAACAAAAGGGATTCAATGTAATCCAGGTGATGCTATTGCACGATGTGCCATCGAGAAATATCTATTTGGATTCATCGCTTGTGCATGCAGACGTTTCAAAACCGATGCTTACACCAGGCAATAACCCGAAAGATTCTTTGGCTTATGATTATTGGGATCATGTAGATTATATCGTTGATAAAGCAGCTGAAAAAGGGCTTTACATGGCCCTGGTTCCGGTTTGGGGTACCAATGTTAAAAATGGAAAAGTTAAAAAAGATCAGGCAAAGGTTTATTCCGAATTTTTGGCTAAACGTTATAAAGAAAAATGGAATATTATCTGGCTCAATGGTGGTGATATTAAAGGTAGCGACAAAAAAGAAGTTTGGAATACCATTGGTGAAACGCTAAGGGCGAATGACCCGAATCATTTAATTACTTTCCATCCAAGGGGGCGTACGGCTTCTTCGCAATGGTTCCAGCAAGCTAAATGGTGCGATTTCGACATGGTACAGTCAGGTCATCGCCGTTACGATCAGGATACATCTAAAAACGAGAAAT
The DNA here is from genome assembly GCF_059423705.1 of Pedobacter sp. GW460-11-11-14-TSB4. Lineage (NCBI taxonomy): Bacteria > Pseudomonadati > Bacteroidota > Sphingobacteriia > Sphingobacteriales > Sphingobacteriaceae > Pedobacter > Pedobacter sp. GW460-11-11-14-TSB4. Next base: position 359,862 of record NZ_JBWKYI010000001.1, on the reverse strand, counting down.
TACATTATGGAGAAGATAACTGGAAATACATTGAAGCCGATTATAAACTGAAACCAACCAAACCGACTATTGATGGCGAACCTTCATACGAAGACATTCCACAAGGTTTGCACGATACCAGCCAGCCACGCTGGACAGATAGCGATGTAAGAAGATATGGTTACTGGTCGGTTTTTGCAGGTGCTTTCGGTTACACCTATGGCCATAATTCGGTGATGCAGATGTACAAAAAAACAGATCTAAAACCTGCTTATGGTCCAAAAGATCAATGGATAACGGCAATAAATGCTCCCGGAGCAAAACAAATGCAATACCTGAAAGATTTAATGCTTTCGCATTCCTATTTCGACCGTGTACCTGATCAGACTTTAATAGCTGGAAAGAACGGCGAAAAATACGAGCGGGTTATCGCCACAAGAGGTGAAGAATTTGCACTGCTTTATACTTATACCGGAAAAAATTTCAGCGTTCAGTTAGGTAAAACCGATGGCGATGATGTAAAGGCATCGTGGTTTGACCCAAGAACAGGAAAAACTACCGCAATAGGAGAATTTGAAAATAAAGGAATAAAAGAATTTAACCCACCAGGCGAACCTGCAAATGGTAATGATTGGGTTTTGATGTTGGAGAAGATATAGGAGAAGCGTGTAGCGGAAGGCGTATGGCGTTAGGCCAAAGCAAGATCAATAAAGAATAAAAATAACTAAAGAAAAGAGTGTTTAAAACAAAGTCCATATCATTTTTTCGCTTAGCTATAATGGGCTGGCTGTTTTGTGGATTAACATCCTGTACAAAACAAGCTTACCTGTTTACGTCTTTTCATGAGCCGGCAAACGAAGGATTAAGGCTTTTATACAGCTACGATGCTTACCATTGGACAGATTTAAATAAAACATTTTTAAAACCTGAAGTTGGAACGCAAAAAGTTTTACGCGATCCCTCCATCGTACAAGGGCCAGACGGTACTTTTCATTTGGTTTGGACCTGTAGCTGGAAAGGTGATAAAGGTTTTGGTTATGCCAGTTCAAAAGATCTGATCAACTGGAGCGAGCAGAAGTTCCTTCCAGTAATGGAAAGCGAACCCAAGACGGTAAATGTTTGGGCACCTGAAATTTTTTATGATAATGAAAAAGGAGAATATGTAATCATCTGGGCTTCAACCATACCATTCCGCTTTGCTAAAGGAATAGAAGAGGAAGAAAACAATCACCGGATGTACAGCATTACCACAAAAGATTTTATAAGCTTCTCGAAACCGAAATTATTTCTTGATCCTGGTTTTAGTGTTATTGATGCGGTTATTCTAAAACGCGCTAGCAAAGATTATGTGTTGGTTTTGAAAGATAATACACGCCCGAACAGAAATTTAAAAGTGGCTTTTGCAAAAGATGCTTTAGGACCTTACGAAAACGTTTCAGAAACTTTTAGTCCGAAATTAACCGAAGGACCAACGGTAGTCAAAGTTGGGAAGGATTGGCTGATTTATTTTGATGCTTACGGGCAGAAAATTTACTCGGCTTATAAAACGGCCGATTTTAAAACTTTTAAGGATGTGACATCGGAGGTTTCGATTCCCGAAGGACACAAACATGGAACGATTATAAAAGTAAAAAGGAAAGTGATTGAGAATTTATTGAAGTAATAAACGAGCCGTCATGGCGAACTGAAGCAAGGGAACGAGCGAGCGCGTGAAGCAATCTATTGAGCAAAAAAGATTGTTTCGTTCCGATAAAGGATCGGAAACTCGCAATGACGACTTAGCGAATAAAAGACTTTAATTCTTAGTGCCTTTGTGGTAAAAAACATAACATGAATACATTTAAAATACTTTGTTTAACCCTGCCATTTACACTTGCGCTATTAACTTCGCAGGCACAGGATACCGTACGTTACACGGGTAAAACTTTGGTTAATGCAGATTATCACCATGGCCAACTTTCGCCGGTAATGGGTGTGCACAGCATTCAAACTTTCCGTGCAAACAGAGAACATCCGGAACTGGCTGAAAACTTCGGCTGGACCTACAACCACGCGCCAATGCTGGCTTATTGGAACAACAAATTTTACATCGAATATTTAAGTGATAAAGTTGGCGAGAGCATTCCGCCAGGACAAACATTAGTGCAATCATCAAAAGATGGCTACACCTGGACCAAACCTGATGTCGTATTTCCAATTTACCGAATCCCGGATGGAACAACAAAGGAGGGAAGAACGGATGTGGCAAAAGATTTAGATGCCGTGATGCATCAGCGCATGGGCTTTTATGTTTCCACTAAAAATGTGTTTTTGGTTTTGGGTTTTTACGCCATCAGTTTCGATGCTAAAGACGATCCCAACGATGGTCATGGAATTGGCAGGGCCGTAAGAGAAATTCAAGCCGATGGAAAATACGGTCCGATTTATTTCATTCATTACAATCCCGGATATTCAGAGAAAAATACGAAGTATCCATTATACACTAAGAGTAAAAGTAAAGCTTTTGTTGAAGCTTGTAATGAGTTATTGGCAAATAAGTTAATGACACAGCAATGGAATGAGGAAGCAGATCGGAACGATCCTTTAATCACTTTGCAAAAACAATATAAAGCATTCAGTTACTATCATCTACCCGACGGAAGAGTGGTGGGTTTATGGAAAAATGCCTTAACAGCAATTAGCAATGATAATGGCAAAAGCTGGCCGGAAAATGCATCGCGTGCTCCAGGCTTTGTGAACAGTAATGCCAAAATCTGGGGGCAAAAAACTTCAGACGGAAATTATGCAACGGTTTATAATCCATCAGAATACCGGTGGCCTTTAGCCATTTCGACCAGTAAAAATGGTTTAGATTATACGAATCTTTTATTGGTAAATGGCGAGATCACACCCATGCGTTATGGCGGTAATTACAAATCTTATGGTCCGCAATATGTACGCGGTATCGAAGAAGGTAACGGGAAACCTGCTGATGGTAAATTATGGGTAACCTACAGTATGAACAAGGAAGATATCTGGGTTTCTTCAGTTCCTGTGCCCGTGAATGATCAAGCTACGCAGCACGTAAATGATGATTTTGAAAAGCTACCTAAAGGAAAAGCACTCGAAATGTGGAATATTTACAGTCCGCTTTGGGCGCCAGTTAAAGTTGAAGATGGAACTTTGGTTTTAAAGGATAAAGACCCCTTTGACTATGCAAAAGCAGAACGGATATTCCCGGCATCTAAAAAAATCATGACCTTGTTTTCGGTTACACCAAAGCAAAATAATTTCGGTTTACTCGAAATCGAATTGCAAGATGCTAAAGGAATGGCTACAGTTCGCCTGACTTTTGATACTGCTGGTGTATTAAGTGCAAAGGCTGGTGCCCGTTATAAAAACTTCATGAAATATGAGGCTGGAAAAAGCTATGATATCAAATTGAAACTCGATGCACATACCCGGTTTTACACCATTACCGTAAATGGAAAAGAGGTTTTAACGAGTCTGGCTTTTCAGCCGGTAACCGGTGTTTCGCGAATTGTTTTCCGTACAGGAGATGTTCGCCGTTTTCCAGATGTAGATACCCCGGCTGATCAAGCTTACGATTTGAAAAATGCAGGAGAATCTGAGAAAAACGAGGCTGTATATTCAATTAAATATTTAAAAACGGAGGGATTTTAGGATGGTTGAATTTTTAAGATATATCGTCATTGCGAGCTTTCGATTTTTCATCGAAGCGAAGCAATCTTTTCAAAAGGCTGGAAAGGTTGCCTCGTCGTTCCTCCTCGCAATGACGGCAATAACTATATTATTTTCTCTTTTCTGCCCCTCTGCCAACGCAAAAATCCTCCTGCCGCAAATCTTATCGAGTAATATGGTTCTGCAACGTGATAAAGCCATTAATATCTGGGGCTTTGCTGCGCCGGGTGAAAAAGTAGAAGTGACCTTTGCAGGTCAGAAAAAAGAAACGATTACCGATAAAAACGGGAATTGGTTTGTTGTTTTATCTCCGCTCAAAACTTCGGCGAAAGCACAAACGATGATCATTTTAGGTACAAACAAAATTGAATTAACCAATATTGTGGTCGGCGAAGTTTGGCTGTGTTCAGGGCAATCGAACATGGAATATCAAATGCGTAAGCTGGCTAAAATTCCTAAGCCTAAGAATGAGAAATTGGGTTTTCCATCTGATGCTGTAGAAAAAGCTAAAAACGCGGAAATCAGGATTTTTCTGGTCAACCGCAAGCAATTGAATAAACCAGATTCGATTCATAAAAGCTGGGCAATGGCACAAGATTCAGCATTACGGGCTTTCTCGGCCGTGGGCTATTTCTTCGCTAAAGAAGTGCAGGAGAAATTGGGTATTCCTGTTGGCATAATTTCTTCATCGGTTTCGGGGAGCGCCATAGAGCCATGGATTTCTCCGGAAGCTTTTGCTCAGGAAACATATTTTAAAAGCCAAAAAGTGAGTAATGATCCCGGAAAATTTTATACGCCGATGATTGAGCCACTTGCGAAATTCAAAATCCGAGGTTTCCTTTGGTATCAGGGCGAAACCAACTGTTTTTTGAATGAAAATATCAGTTACGCTTACAAATTAAAAACTTTGGTAAATCTTTGGCGTAAAGTCTGGGGCGAGCAATTGCCATTTTATTACGTGCAAATTGCACCCTACGATTACAGTAAGCAAAAAAGTGATAAAGTGGTATTAACGGCTGACACAGAACCTAACTTTTGGGAAGCTCAGCAGCAGGTTTTACGCTTGCCAAATACCGGAATGATTTCTACTTCAGATCTAAACGATAACGGCGGAGATTTGCACCCAACCTATAAATGGGAGGTAGGCAGGCGATTGGCGCTTTTTGCTTTAGGTAAAACCTACCATCTAAAAATAGATTTTTCTGGGCCCATTTACAAAAGTATAAACTTTTCAAATGGCAAAGCTTTGTTGGATTTCGATTATTTGAAAGCAACTTCAGCTATTCCATTAACCGGATTTACAATTGCCGGAAAAGATGGTAAATTCATTAATGCAGAAGCTATTGTTAAAAATGGAAAAGTTGTTGTTTCGGCAAAAGAGATTGCAAGCCCCGTGGCAGTACGTTACAACTGGACAGAAAATCCCTCAGGAAATTTTTATAGTAACGGTTTACCGGCCTTACCTTTCAGAACCGATAATCCTTTAACCAATCAATTTAAAACCAATTAATGAGAACCAGATTAATACTTTTCCTTTGTTTGATGATGATGTTTGGCGCTGTAAAAGCACAACAAACAGAGAAATTATATCTATCAGGAACTGGAAACGATAATACCATTAATTGGGATTTCTTCTGTACAGCAGGTGCAAATTCTGGCAAGTGGACAACTATTCCCGTTCCATCCAATTGGGAACTGCAAGGTTTTGGAAAATATAATTACGGTTTCAATAAAGAAGAAAATAAAGGGAAGGAACAAGGGCTTTATAAATACATTTTTAAAGTTCCTGCGGCCTGGAAAAACCAAAAAATTAATATTGTTTTCGAAGGTTCGATGACCGATACTGAGGTTAAAATCAACGGAAAACTTGCCGGAGAAATACATCAGGGATCGTTTTATGTTTTCAGGTACGATATCACTAAGCTGATTAAACTCGGTAGCGATAATTTACTAGAGGTAAAGGTGTCTAAACATTCTGCCAATCAATCGGTTAATGAAGCCGAACGAAAAGCAGATTTCTGGATTTTTGGGGGTATTTTCAGACCGGTTTATCTTGAATCATTACCACAAATACATATCAATCGAATCCAGATTGACGCAAAAGCTGACGGGCATTTAAAAACTCAATTGAGTTTTTCGGGAGATGCTGACAAAGTTGAAGTAACACTTTTTGGAAAAGACGGGAAGAAGTTCGGTGATAGATTTACAACTCCATTAGAAAAGGGAAAAAATGTACAGTTGAACCATCAGTTTTCCAATCCGGCATTATGGTCTTCAGAGTTTCCAAACTTGTACACCGCAAACTTTACTTTGATCAAAAATGGTAAAGCGATCCATCAGGTTTCGAAAAAGATTGGCTTTAGAACCATTGAAGTAAAAGAACGCGATGGTGTATATGTAAATGGCGTGAAAATGAAATTCAAAGGTGTAAACCGTCATTCATTTTATCCCTCATCAGGCAGAACAACGAGTAAAAAAATCAGCATTGCAGATGTCTTGTTAATGAAAGAAATGAACATGAATGCTGTTCGCATGTCGCATTACCCACCAGATGGACATTTCCTGGATGTTTGCGATTCACTGGGCTTATTTGTAATAGATGAATTAGCAGGCTGGCATGGTACTTACAATACGCCAACCGGAACCAAATTGATGAAAGAAATGATGTTGAATGATGAAAATCATCCATCGATTATATTTTGGGACAATGGAAATGAGGGCGGGCATAACCGCGAACTCGACTATCTGTTCGCTGAAGAAGATCTGCAAAAAAGACCGTTAATTCATCCCTGGGAAGTTTTTGGAGGATTTGAAACCACACATTACCGCGAATTTAATTATGGAATAGGCAATTATGATCACGGACATAACATCTTAATGCCAACTGAATTTCTTCACGGCATGTGGGATGGCGGTCATGGTGCAGGCATTGAAGATTACTGGAATGCCATGTGGAACAATCCGCTTTCTGCCGGTGGTTTCCTTTGGGATTTTGCCGATCAGGCTGTGGTGCGCACCGATAAAAACGGAGAACTAGATACCGATGGAAACCATGGCCCTGACGGGATTGTGGGTCCATACCACGAAAAAGAAGGCAGTTTTTTTACCATTAAAGAAGTATGGAGCCCTGTTTTTGTTGAGAAAAGAGAAATGACAGCTGGTTTTGATGGTTCGTTTATATTAGAAAACCGTTATGCATTTACCAACCTTAATCAATGCACTTTCGAATGGAAATTAAAGAAGTTAAAGGCTGGCGATGATGCAGCATTCAAATCTGGTAAAGCTGATGCACCGGATATCAAACCTTTCGAAAAAGGGAAACTACAAATCAATCTTCCAACGGATTGGAGAAATTTCGATGCCCTTTATTTAACGGCTAACGGACCAGACGGCAAGGAATTATTTACCTGGAGTTTCCCGGTTGTACTTCCTAAAGATGATGCAGCGAAAATGGTGGTAAAAACAGGTTCTTCGAAAGTGAATTTAAAAGAAGATGCAAAAGTTTATCAGGTTTCTGCAAACGGTATTGAGCTGACTTTCGATAAAACAACAGGTTTATTGCAGCAGGCGAAAAATGCCAAAGGGCTGATTCCATTTTCAAATGGTCCGGTTTTGCAGGAGGGGGTTAATAATTTCAAAAAATTCACAACTAAAATGGATGGAGATAATTTAGTTATTTCTTCCACATTTGATAAGAAAGAAAGTTACAACACCTTGCAATGGACCATTTATCCATCAGGTTGGCTAAAAATGGAAGTGAAATACTTCCCATCAGCTTACTTTACCACTTTCGTGGGATTAAACTTTTCTTATCCTGAAACCGAGATCAAATCAGTTGAATATAAAGGAAACGGGCCGTACCGGGTTTGGAAAAACAGAATGAAAGGCACCCAATTTGGCATCTGGAAAAAGGATTACAACAATGCTGCAACAGGCGAAGCACCTTGGCAATATCCTGAATTTAAGGGGTATTATTCGAACATGTATTGGTGTGAATTTATCGGAAAACAACAATCGTTTAAAGTGGTAACGGATAAAGAAGATATTTTCTTGAGGTTATTTACCCCTAAGAAATCGAAAGATACTGAATACGATAACATGAGTCCGACATTCCCGAATGGTGATATTTCTTTTATGAATGGTATTTCGGCAATTGGCACCAAAACGCAAAAACCAGAAACAACAGGACCTATGGGAATGAAGAATATTTATTACGATTTTGATAAAGATCCGGGCAGGGCATTGGATATGACCTTGTATTTTGATTTTTCTACAGACGCGTCATCATTGCAAGGAGACACGACGAAGCAATCTCATTAGGGAGATTAAAAGAATGTTAATAGTTTAATAAAAAAGATTGCTTCAGTTCGCGCAAGTCCAGCTTCGCAAAGACGAATTAATCTTTAAAGAAAATAGAATAGCCCGCAGATAACGCGGATTTACGCGGACAGAATTATTGGTCTGCGTTAATCTTTGAAATCAGCGGGAGCAAATAAATAATAACTGAATCAGTGCAATTAATAAATCTGTGTAATCAAGCGTAAATGAACATTAAAATCTATATAGCTATCATTGGCATTTGGTTTCTATCCTTTTCAAAAGTGATGGCGCAAGTTTCGTTGCAAAATACCACCTGCGAGATGCGTGAAAATCCATTAGGAATTGATGTTTTAAAACCTCGTTTGGCCTGGCACATGATTTCAAAAGAAAGAAATGTAATGCAAACGGCTTATCAGGTTTTGGTTGCTTCATCAGCAGAAAAGTTAAAAGCCAATGAGGGAGATTTGTGGGATTCGGGGAAAGTAAATTCTGCTGAATCTATTCATGTAGCTTACGACGGAAAAAGATTAGCCAGTCGCATGAAAGCGTATTGGAAAGTAAAGGTTTGGACAAGCGTTGGTCAAAGCGAGTGGTCATCTGACAGCTATTTTTCAATGGGTTTGTTGTATTACAAAGATTGGCCGAAAGGCTGGATAGGTTTCGATAACCCTTTCCCATGGGACAACATCAAAACCGATTCTCGTTTATCAGCAAGGTATTTCAGGAAGGAATTTCAGAGTTTAAAAACGGTAAAATCAGCAACCGCATCGATCATTGGTTTAGGTTTATACGAGCTTTTTATCAATGGAAAGAAGGTTGGCGAAGATGTATTGTCTCCATCGCCTACAGATTACACCAAAAATGTTAAATACAACACTTACGATGTAACCAGTTACATTCAGAATGGAAAAAATGCGGTAGGCACAATTCTGGGCAATGGCCGTTTCTTTGCCATGCGCCAGAACGAGAAACCTTATAAAATTAAAACTTTTGGTTTTCCAAAAATGCTGATGAACATCAACATCGTTTATACGGATGGAACAACCGCTAACATAGATACAGATGATAGCTGGAAAGGCACAACCGATGGACCAATCAGAACCAATAACGAATATGATGGAGAAGAATATGATGCGACGAAAGAAGCAACGGGTTGGAATAAGGTTGGCTTTGATGATCGTAAATGGACAAAAGCAGCATTTGTTCAGGAACCAGGTGGCGTGATTGAAGCCCAGATGAATGAAAACATGAAAGTGATGAATACGCTTAAACCTGTCTCCATCACTAAAATTTCTGGCGACCGGTACATTTTAGATATGGGGCAAAACATGGTAGGTTGGTTGCAGATCAAGGTAAAAGGTTTAAAAGGAAAGCAAATCAAAATGCGTTTTGCTGAGTCGTTACAAGATAATGGAGAACTCTTTACGGCTAATCTTCGCAATGCTAAATGCACGGATTTATATACTTTAAAAGGAGGAGCGCCAGAAACCTGGGAGCCTACTTTTGCTTACCGGGGATTTAGATACGTAGAGCTTTCGGGATATACTTACCAGCCATTAGTGAATGATTTTGTTGGGAAAATGATTTACGATAATATTAAAACCGTCGGAACATTCGAAACTTCAGATGCGCTTACCAATCAGCTCTTCAAAAATGCCTGGTGGGGAATTGCCGGCAATTATAAAGGTATCCCGCTCGATTGTCCTCAGCGTAACGAACGCATGCCATGGTTAGGCGATCGCGGTGCCGTAGCTTATGGAGAAAGTTTTCTTTTTGATAATGGTCGGTTTTATGCCAAATGGTTGCAGGACATCAGGAATTCGCAGAAAGAGGATGGCGCCATTCCGGACGTTGCTCCAGCTTTCTGGCGTTACTATAGCGACAACATGACCTGGCCTGGAGCGATGCTTTTGGTTACCGAAATGTTATATAAACAAACGGGTGATGTTTCAGCTGTACGTGATAACTATCCGGCAATGAAAAAATGGCTGGCTTACATGCTGGATCGTTACATGAAAGATTACATCCTGACTAAAGACAGTTATGGCGATTGGTGTATGCCACCCATTACTATCGAATTTGGCAGAGGCAAGAGTGCCGATAAAAAATATCCTTCTGAACTGATTTCGACCGCTTATTATTACCATTTCACGCAGTTGATGATTCAGTTTGGTAAAGCAATTGGTAATGAAGAGGATGTGAAAGCGTATGAGCTTCTGGGGAATAAAATAAAGGAAGCTTTCAACCAGAAATACTATAACGACAAAGGTCATTATGCCTCAAATGCATTAACCGACAATATTATTCCGCTTTATTTTGGAATGGTTCCGCAGAATAAAGTAGATCAGGTATTTAAGAATATCACCTACACAGTTGAAGTAACCAATAAAGGCCATTTAAGTAATGGTTTGGTAGGTATCCAATGGTTAATGCGTTGCTTAAACGACTACGGGCGACCAGATTTAGCTTATACGGTGGCCACACAGAAAACTTATCCGAGCTGGGGTTATATGGTTGATAATGGCGCCACAACCATTTGGGAATTGTGGAATGGCAACACGGCCGATCCGAAAATGAACTCACAGAACCATGTGATGATGCTCGGTGATTTGCTCATCTGGTATTATGAAAACCTGGCCGGTATAAAATCAGAAAGCGCTGCTTTTAAAAAGATCATCATGAAACCAGAAATGATTAGTGGTTTAAACGCAGTTAATGCCAGTTACCATTCGGTTTACGGACAAATCAAAAGCAGTTATAGCAAAACGGCTAATCAATTTAACTGGAACATTACCATCCCAGCAAATACAACGGCGTTGGTTTACATTCCTGCAAATAATAAAAATGAAGTTTCAGAAAAAAATAAGTCTATAAAGGATTTAAAATTTGTAAAAATGGATAATAACAGGGCAGTTTATGAGCTTGGCTCTGGCGATTATGCTTTTGTAGTGGAGCGGAAATAAAATCATGGTCCGTGGAGACACGAACCATGGCGAGAAAGGATTAATGTATATAAGCCTCGGTTTGTGTCTTCACGAACCGAAACAATAATTAAAATACAATTATGAGAAAGTTTTTTAAACCATTTATGCTGATAACCTTACTGATCACTTCAGTAAATGCATTCGGTCAAACCAAAGATATTGTTGTACCAGAAGAAATCCTGACAAAGGCCAAAGAATGGGTTGCCTCATTAAACCTAGCCGATGCAGCGAAAAAAAACGCTGTGGAAACTACCATTGCCGTTCATTTAACTACCATCAGAGATTGGCACAACGATCATCCCTCATCAACAGTTCCTGATGGGATAAACCCGGTTACAGGCAATAAATTAAGTGATTTAGACAAACAGATCATTGCCGATTCTGCCATGCCATCAACGGTTCATCAGTCGCTTATGGATGGATTAAGAAAAAACTTAACCCCAGAACAAGTGGAGACCATTTTAGATAAATATACCATCGGAAAGGTCGATTTCACGATGAAAGGTTATAAAGCTATTGTTCCTGATTTAACGGCAGATGAAGAAGCAAAGATTTTAGCTTTTTTGAAACAAGCCAGAGAACAAGCTGTCGATTATAAAAACATGAAACAGATTTCGGCCATTTTTGAAATTTACAAAACGAAATCAGAACAAATGCTGAATAACAATGGCCGCAGTTGGAGAGCGCTTTACAGTGCTTATACAAAAAAGATAAAAGAAGAAAAGGCGGCTAAGGCAAAACAATAAATAGTTCCTTAGCACTGCCGTCATTTCCGCGCAGGCGGGAATCTTAAAGCAAAATAAAAGTATAGCGAAAGCATTAGGATTCCCAGTCGAGCTGGGAATGGCGTGGTGGAAATAGGAGCACGATTAAGAGAAATATGATGTTAAAAAGAAAAATATACTTCACAATAGGACTTGTTTTCGCGGTAGCAATTACTGCTCAGGCCCAGGTCGAAAAATGGCAAAAAGGCGTAATCAAACAAGAGTTTCTGTATGATAAAGCACCATTCCCATCGTGTCATTCTGCTACCATAGCCGAAACGCCAACGGGTTTAGTAGCTTCATTTTTTGGCGGAACAAAAGAGCGGAATCCGGATGTGGAAATCTATATCAGCCGATTCGTAGATGGTAAATGGTTAGCACCAGTTTCAGTTGCTAATGGTATCCAGCCTGATGGTAAGAGATTACCTACATGGAATCCGGTTTTATATCAGGTTCCTGGCAGTGACTTATTACTGTTTTACAAAATCGGACCAAAACCATCTGAGTGGTGGGGAATGATGAGAACTTCAAAAGATGGTGGGATAAGCTGGTCTGATGCCACTAAATTACCTGATGGTTATATCGGCCCTGTAAAAAATAAACCTGTTTTGTTAAGCAATGGGAATCTGTTTGCGCCATCGAGTAAAGAAGGTGACGGCTGGAAGATTCACTTCGAAGTGACCAAAGATAATGGTAAAACGTGGAGAACAGTTGGCCCACTACCCGAAAATGGAATCAAAGCCATCCAGCCAAGTATCCTGCAACATGGAAATGGAAAATTGCAGATTTTGGCCAGAACCGCCAACCGTGCCATTGTAGAATCCTGGTCTGAAGATAACGGCGAAACCTGGTCGGCATTAACCAAAACCTCTTTACCAAATAATAATTCAGGAACGGATGCCGTAACGATGAAAGACGGTCGGCATGTACTGGTCTACAACCATGTTTTGCCTCCGGGCGAGCTCGCCAAAGGACCTCGTACACCATTAAATGTATCCATCTCAAAAGATGGAAAAGAATGGTTTGCAGCATTGATTTTAGAAGATTCCCCCATCAGTCAATATTCTTATCCTGCAGTGATTCAAACTGCCGATGGTATGTTACATTTCATCTACACCTGGAGGAGAGAGAAAATCAAACATGTGGTTGTCGATCCTTCAAAGTTGAAATTGAAAAAGATTGTAAATGGCGTTTGGCCAAAAATGAAAGGTTATACCGCTCCGGTGATTACAGAAACTAAAAGTGAGGAACCATGAGATTAAGTAAATCGTCAATTAGCAGAACCATCATTTCGACTGTAGTGGAGCACCACAAAGTGCTCAACGAAGCTAAATCTTTTATCCACAGTTATTTTTGCATTCGTCATGCTGAATTTATTTCAGCATCTTTCATGCTAGACGGCTTTACAATTAAGACCCTGAAACCAGTTCAGGGTGACGACCGTTCATATATGGTTTCTGATTCATTGAATATTGCTATTAATAGGAAAGTGATTATAAAACCGACAGAAAAAGTTAAGTTTTTTATCTTGGTCTTCCTTTTATTCGCTTTTACAAACCTCTTCGCCCAAACCCAAAACACCGATAATCTTTACAAAAAGCCATTAGTTGATGTTTTAAAAGAAATTCAAACGCGGTTTAAGGTGCAGATTAAATATTCAGAGCCACAGGTAAAAGACAAATGGGTAAACTATGCCGAATGGCGTTTCCGTGCAGATATTGATCAAACCCTTGCCAATGTGCTTACACCTTTGGATATGAAAGTAAACAAAGAAAAACCCGGTGTTTACAAACTAAAAGAATACGAATATTATCGTTGGGAAGTTCAGGATGGCTGGGCATATTTAGATGGTTTGGCAACAAAATATCACGATCAGATCAGTTGGGAAAAGCGTAAGGCAGAAATTAAACCCGAACTCTACAAAGCTTTACTGTTATCACCACTGCCTGCAAAACCCAATTCAAAACCCATTATTACGGCAAAAAGAATTTTCGATGGTTATTCGGTAGAGAATATTGCACTGGAAATTTTACCTGGTGTGTGGGTTAATGGTTCACTGTACAAACCTTCAAATGTAAAAGGCAAAATCCCGGTAATTTTATCTCCGGATGGACATTGGGAAAAACAACGTTTCAGACCCGATTGCCAGATCCGATGTGCCATGATTGCCAGGATGGGCGCCATGGCCTTTAGTTACGATTTATTTGCCTGGGGCGAATCGATGCTCCAGTTTAAATACGAAGACCACCGCAAGAGCTTAGCACAAACCATTCAGACTTTAGGGGGTATCAGGATTTTAGATTATTTCTCGTCTTTAAAAGAAACAGATACCAACAGAATCGGGATCAGTGGTGGTTCAGGTGCCGGAAGTCATTCTATTTTAATGACAGCGATGGATGACCGGATTAAATTAAGTGCGCCGGTAGTTGCCATGTCATCTTACTTTTATGGCGGCTGCCCATGCGAAAGCGGAATGCCCATCCATCAGTGTGGTGGTGGAACCGATAATGTAGAATTAGCTGCAATGGCTGCGCCTCGTCCGCAGTTACTGGTATCTGATGGCAGCGATTGGACCGCGCATACACCTGAACACGATTTTCCTTACCTGCAGAAAATGTACAGTTATTATGGCGTGAAAGATAAAGTGGAAAACGTTCACCTTCCTGAGGAAAAGCACGATTTCGGCATCAATAAACGCATTGCCTTGTACGATTTCCTAATCAAAAATTTTAAGCTGAATGATACTGCTGTTAAAGATAAAACCGGAAAATACGATGAAACTAAAGTAAGCATCGAAAAAGAAAATGCCTTATATGTTTTTGGTGATAAAGGTGAAAAACTACCCAAAAATGCAGTAATGCGCTTCGAAAACCTGGAAAAACTTTTCCCTTTAAGTACGGGCAAATAATTAGATATGCAACATCAAAACAGAAGATCTTTTATTGGTAACATGGCCTTGTTAACGGGCATTTTAATGCTTCCCGATCAGTTGCTTTTTGCAGCGGAAAAGAAAAACAGGTATAAGGTTGCGGTAATTGATTTAATGATCCTGAAACGACAGAAAATCAGTGCTTTGCCGCTCGCCAAAGAAATCGGCGCCGATGGACTGGAGATTGATATGGGCGGACTGGGCGATAGAGAAACTTTCGATAATAAACTTGCCGACCCAAAAGTTCGTCAGGAATATTTAGATAAAGCAAAGGAATTAAATCTCGAGATTTGCTCATTAGCCATGACGGGATTTTATGCACAATCTTTCGCCAAACGACCGACTTATCAGAAAATGATCCAAGATTGTTTAGATACCGCAAAAGCGATGAATATTAAAGTGGTATTTCTGCCTTTAGGCATTCAGGGCGATTTGGTTAAAAACCCTGAATTACGTGAGCCCATTATTGAAAGGTTAAAAGTGGCCGGAAAAATGGCAGCCAAAGCCGGAGTTACCATTGGAATTGAATCGGCCTTAGATGCAAAAGGCGAATTACAATTATTAAGCGATGTTGATTGCAAACATGTTAAAAGTTATTTCAATTTCTCAAACGCCATCAAGAATGGGAGAGATTTGCATGAAGAGTTGAGGATTTTAGGTAAGAAAAACATTATTCAAATCCATGCAACTAATGAAGACGGTGTTTGGTTGCAAAATGATCCAAAAATTGATCTCAATAAGGTAAAAGAAATACTTGATGATATGGGCTGGAAAGGTTGGCTTGTGGTGGAGAGAAGCCGCGATGCCACACAACCTACAAATGTAAAATATAACTTCAGCGCCAATACAAGTTATTTAAAATCAGTTTTTCAAAACCATGCGTCGTCATTGCGAGGCACAGCAAGTCCCGACAGTTCGGGAAAGCAATCTTATTAGGGGAATTATGAAAATGGCGATAACGAAACATGTGCAAAGCATAGATATCATAAAATACCAGATCCCTAGGTTTGTGTCTCCGCAAACCAAACCATTTAATCCATTTTTGATTCTGGTAACTCTTTTGTCGTTATTTTACTTCAATGCTGGCGCAGTGGATATCTATGTCGCTGTAAACGGTGCTGATACTAATGTGGGCTCTAAAGAAAAGCCCCTGGCCACACTTCATTCTGCCATCAGGAAAGCAAGGGAATTGCGTCGTTTAAATGATGCTTCCATTAAAGGCGGCATCCGGATTATTATGTGCAGAGGTTCTTATCAATTGCATGAACCTGTAGTCATCCGCCCGGAAGATTCCGGCACAAAAGATAGTCCTACTGAAGTTATAGTAGCAGCTAATGAAAAGGTAGTTTTGAGTGGTGGCATTCAGCTAAAGGGCTGGCAAAAACTTAATAAAAACCTTCCTGGTCTGCCGAAAGAAGCTGTCGGTAAAGTTTGGGTTACCGATATTCCAAATTTTGATGGCAGCGATCTGCAATTCAGGCAGCTTTGGGTAAATGGTCACAAAGCCATACGGGCAAAAAACTATAATGGTGAAGAAATGGGCAGGATTTTATCGTGGAATAGCGAAAAACAAACCTGTATCATCCCGTTACAAAAAAACATCAGCCTGACTAATGTTAAAGGCATGGAAATGTTGATCCATCAATGGTGGGCGATTGCGAATCTCCGTGTTAAATCAGTTAAGGTGATTGGTCAAACAGCCGAGCTTGCTTTCATGCAGCCAGAAAGCAGGATTCAATCAGAACATCCCTGGCCAGCGCCATGGATCTCAGAGAAAACCGGAAATTCTGCCTTTTATCTGAGCAATGCACTCCAGTTTTTAAATGAACCTGGCGAATGGTACGAAGACCTGCAAAACCACAAGCTATATTATTGGCCAAAGGCGACAGAAAACATGAAAAATGTCGAAGTTATCGCCCCGGCTTTAGAAAACCTATTAAAAATTGAAGGAACAATCGATAATCCTGTTGCTTATGTAAATTTTAAAGGAATTTCTTTTGAGCATTGTACCTGGTTGAGGCCGTCTAAACAAGGTCATGTGCCACACCAGGCCGGCATGTACATGCTCGATGCCTATAAACTCGATAAAGCAGGAACACCGGATAAACCGACACTTGAAAACCAGGCCTGGGTAGGCCGGCCAGCATCGGCAGTTGAAGTAAATTATGCAAACCATACTTCTTTTGAATCTTGCCGTTTTGTACATCTCGCCTCTACAGGTCTGGATTATAAAAAAGGAACTTCAGATAATGAAATCAAAGGCAATTTATTCAAAGACATTGGCGGATCTGGCATTTTAATCGGAACTTTTTCTGATGAAGCTGTTGAAGTGCATCTACCATATAATCCATCAGACAAAAGGGAAATTTCAGCCGATAATACCATCAAAAATAACTTAATTACAGATGTAACCAATGAAGATTGGGGCGCTGTGGGCATAGGTGCAGGTTATGTTCGTGGGATAAAAATTCTACACAACGAAATCAGTGATGTTTCTTATTCAGGCATCAGCGTAGGCTGGGGATGGACGAAAACACCAAATGTGATGGAGCAAAACACCATTAGTGGCAATAAAATCCATCATTATGGAAAACATATGTACGATGTTGCCGGCATTTATACCTTATCTGCCCAACCTGGGTCGTTTATTACCGAAAATGTTGTCGATAGTATTTACAAAGCACCATATTCGCATTTGCCAGACCATTGGTTTTATCTTTATACCGATGAAGGTTCGGCTGGTATCACCATCAAAAACAACTGGACCCCAACCGAAAAGTACCTTCAAAATGCCAACGGACCAGCTAATTTATGGGAAAGCAATGGACCTCAAGTTGCCGCTAATATTAAACAAAATGCTGGTTTAGAGAAAGCCTTTCAATATCTATTAAGGGAAAAATCGGGTAATCTCAAAAGACAAATCAATCAGGCTGTTGATCATTCAGTTGTATTCGAACTGGTTTTCAAAGCAGATAAGCTGCCGGGTAACAACACTTTAAAAACTTTTGCAAATGAAAATAACCTGCTGGCAAGTTCAATTTATAAATGGAGCAACCGATTGGTTATTTATACTTCCAGTTTAAAGGTGGAGAGCTTAAAGCAAACCTTAAAACGTCTGGATGCTACTGAAATCAAGTTGTATGATAACTTGTTTTACGATTTCAACCGGGAAAATAACTGCGGCGACAAAGCCGTTGCAGAATGGGATAACATGATTTTATCGGCCAATCTGGTTAAGGATGAAAAAATGCAGAAGGAATACCTGGCTTATCACAAAACGCAGTTCGAAAAATGGCCGGAGATTTCAAAAGGATTCTGTAATGCAGAATTTCAACGTTTGGCTATTTTTAAAAACGATCGGCAATTAATGTTGATCATCAGCATCCCAAAAGGAAAAAAATTAGATGATCTGAATCCAAAAACTACGGAGAATAACCCGAAAGTAGACGAATGGAACGCGATCATGAAAAAATACCAGGAAGGAATTGAAGGTACAAAACCCGATGAGGTTTGGGTATTCTTTAAACCGATAGAATAAATTATTAAATCGTCATTGCGAGGAGGTACGACGAAGCAATCTTACAACTATCGCTATCTGCGAGTGCATTAGGATTGCTTCGTGCCTCGCAATGACGAAACTGAAACAATAACGCTTAAAAAAATAATATCATGTTAAGATTAGGGATTTTAGGTTTAGGAGAGGGCAGAAGTACAATTTCTGCATCGTTGTCAAGTAGAAAGTTTAAGCTCATCCAGATTTGCGATGCCAATAAAAAACTTTGCGAAGAACGCGCTTTGGAGTTCGATTTTAAGAACTGGACAACCCGTTACGAGGATATGTTAACCAGCGATAAAATCGATATGATTGCAATTTATACGCCAGATCATCTGCATTTCGAACACATTAAACTCGCACTCGAACACGGAAAACATGTGGTTTGCACCAAACCATTTATTGATGACCTCGCCCAGGCCAATGAATTGTTAGAATTAGCCAAAAAATCGAGAAAAAAGATTTTTGTAGGGCAAAGTTCACGTTTTTTCGAGCCAGCAAAACGTCAAAGGAAAGATTTTGATGAAGGATTGATTGGAGAATTAATCACCATTGAAAGCCATTATCATGCCGATCACCGCTGGTTTTTAGAAAAAGGCTGGTCGTTAAAACAATCGTTTAAATGGCTGTATGGTGGTTTAAGTCATCCGGTAGATTTCATCAGGTGGTATATGCCTGATATTGAAGAAGTAATGGGTTATGGCATGTTGAGCAGTAACGGTTTAAAAGCCGGACTGAAAAACCAGGATACGATGCACTTTATTTTCAAGGCAAAAGATGGCCGGATTGCCAGGGTGAGTGGCGCTTATACAGGGCCAACACAGCCTGCAAACCGCGATAGTGGCATGAGCTGTATTCTCCGCGGAACCGAAGGCGCCAGTCAGGCCGATTACCACGAACTGCGTTATTCGGTCACCACAAATACCGGGGAAGAAAAGATTATTACCTGGGGCGATTCGACCTTAAAACATTATTTCCGCTTCGAAGGACAAAGCCACCATGCCGGAGAATACCAGAACTACCTGGATTATTTTGCAGATAGCATCAACAATAATTTTACCGCTTATCCTGATTTAAAAGAGGGGATTGGTACCGTGGCATTGTTACAAGCGATGGATCAATCTTTAGAAACAGGTTTGCCCGTGAAGGTTGATGAAATTTTAAAAGCAAATCATATTACGCGGGAATCGATAGGATTGTAATGGTTTGCGAAGGAACCTGAAACGGCCATGGTTCGTGTCTCCACGAACCATTATAATTTGGTACGTGGAGACACGTACCATGGCGAAGAATAATAACATTAACCATAGAAAAGGAGGATGAACACAAATATTAAATCACTCTGTGTTTATCCGTGTCCATCTGTAATTAATAAAAGAAATAGCACAACACTAACCAAACAAACCAAATGGGAAACATTGTAGAACGTTTAACCAGTTTAGATTATTTCATTGTAATCGCGTACCTCATTGTGCTGATGATCATTGGGTATCGGGCCAGTTTTTCCAAAAAGAAAAACGATGATGAAACCTTATTTCTGGCCAATAAATCTTTAAACTGGAGCAGCATCGGCTTCAATATGTGGGGAACAAATGTAGGCCCGTCCATGTTGCTGGCCTTTGCAAGCATTGGTTATAGCACCGGGATAGTGGCGGTCAACTTCGATTGGTATGCTTTTATATTTTTATTCTTACTCGCCATTGTTTTTGCGCCAAAATACCTTGCTGCCAAAGTAAGTACCATGCCTGAGTTTATGGGTAACCGTTATGGCGATTCGACCCAAAATATCCTGGCCTGGTATGCATTAGTTAAGATTTTAATTTCATGGTTATCGCTGGGCTTATTTGCAGGGGGCTTTTTGGTTCGCCAGATTTTAGGTATCCCGATGTGGCAATCGGTTACGGTGTTGGTGGCCTTTGCCGGACTGTTCACCTTTTTCGGCGGATTAAAAGCCATTGCCAAAGTGAATGTTTTTCAGATGATTTTACTCATTGCCGTTTCGCTTTCATTAATGCTTTTAGGCTTAAATAAAGTTGGAGGAATTTCTGCTTTATATGAAAAAACGCCACATCATTTCTGGAATCTGGTACAACCCGCCAGCGACCCGAAATACCCGTGGTATGCCATATTATTGGGTTATCCTGTTGCAGCTGTAGCCTTTTTCTGTACCGACCAGTCGATGGTGCAATCCG
Source organism: Pedobacter sp. GW460-11-11-14-TSB4 (assembly GCF_059423705.1). Taxonomy (NCBI): domain Bacteria; kingdom Pseudomonadati; phylum Bacteroidota; class Sphingobacteriia; order Sphingobacteriales; family Sphingobacteriaceae; genus Pedobacter; species Pedobacter sp. GW460-11-11-14-TSB4. The sequence continues at coordinate 339,460 of NZ_JBWKYI010000001.1, read as the reverse complement.
TTTTAGGCGCTAAGGATTTAAAACAGGGACAATTGGGCGTGAGTTTTATTGGCTGGCTAAAAATCCTTTCCCTACCGCTGTTTATTGGTACCGGGATACTTTGTTATGTGCTTTTTCCTGGTTTAAAGGATCCGAACGAAGCTTACATGACTATGGTAACCAATTTATTTCCTCCGGGTATGAATGGTTTGGTCATTGTGGTATTGATTGCTGTTTTGGTGGGCACCATCGGATCTTCTTTAAACTCCCTCAGCACCGTTTTTACCATGGATATTTATGTCAAAAAAATCAACCCACAGGCCAGTAACAAGCAGATTATCCGCATTGGCCGCTGGGCAGTTGTGGCAGGTTGTATCTTTGCCGTGATAGTGGTTTTGGCCATCGATAGTATTAAAGGGTTAAACCTGTTCGACGTTTTTCAATCAGTTTTGGGCTTTATAGCGCCACCGCTATCTGTTGTATTCTTACTAACCGTTTTCTGGAAAAGAACCACTAGAAAAGCGGTCAATTTTACACTATCAATCGGTTCCATACTCAGTTTAGGCGTTGGGGTAACATACCTCTGGATTTTACCTTCAGATCAATATACCTTTTGGCCGCACTACCTGATGCTCTCGTTTTTCATTTTTGCCGGACTGCTGATCATCGCGATTTTGATTTCTTTATTGGACAGATCGCCAAGCATTTATACGGTTAATGAGGAGCATCAGGCCAATATCGAAAAACCCGATAGAACAGTATGGATTTCGTGGATTGCACTAGCCGTCGTAATGATCGCACTTTATATTTTCTTTAATGGGCATTAAAAATAGAAATTCGTCATTTCGACTGAAGCATCGTGGAACGGAGAAATCTATGAAATTATAATTACTAATAGATTTCTCCACTACGGTCGAAATGACGTTAATTGAAGAACTAAACAATATGAAAAACTTAAAAAAAATAATTCTACTGGTAATTTTCACTTGTTTGATAGCACCAGCTTTTGCTCAAAAAGCCTCCTGGATCTGGTATCCTGGTGATTTCGATATCTACATGAGCAACGTAATGCAAAACCGCAGAACCGAAAGAGGCTCTTTCTTTCCGGTGTTCTGGAAAATGGATAGCCATTATGTTTTGGTCGATTTTCATAAAGAATTTAATCTTACAGAAGCAGAAAATGTAAAGCTATTTGTAGAAGGAACTTACAATGTTAAAATCGATGGTCAGGCCATTGCTGGCTTTCCAAAAAGCATACAAATCCCTGCCGGAAAGCATAAACTGAGCTTAAAAGTTTACAACCAGGCTAATGTTCCGGCCATTTTTGTTCAAGGCAAAACGGTCGTTTCGGATGAAACCTGGCTAACGACTTTTGAAGATAAAGAATGGATTGACGCCAGCGGAAAAACCTCCGATAAGTCGGGAACGACCTTTGTTTCGGCGGGTTCATGGAATTTAAGCGACCCAAGCAAATTGCCATCAGCTTTTAAATTGCCAACGGTAGCGCATTTAGCGGTTAAAAAAGAAAAAATAAATAATGGTTATGTTGCTGATTTTGGAAAGGAAACTTTCGGTTTTATCAAAGTTCATGGCTTAAAAGGAAAGGGGAGATTAAGTTTATATTATGGTGAATCAAAAGAAGAAGCTTTATCGGCCGATAAATGCGAAACCTTAGATTATCTGGATATTGATTTAGTCCGGAAAAAAGATTCCATTATGCCACTTTCTAAAGCATTCAGATATGTGAATTTTCAACCTGAAAATGGTGTTTCGGCAGATTCTATCTCCATGTTATATGAATACGCACCGGTAACAGTGCGTGGAAGTTTTAAATCTTCGGATAACGAACTCAACAAAATCTACGATGTAGCCAAATATACTTTTCACTTAAATACCCGTGAGTTTTTTATCGATGGAATAAAACGCGATCGGTGGGTGTGGAGTGGCGATGCCTATCAAAGTTATTTAATGAACTATTATTCCTTTTTTGATGCGCCAACTGTAAAACGCACTTTACTGGCTCAGCGTGGCAAAGATCCGGTAACGGCACACATCAATACCATTATGGATTATTCTTTCTATTGGTTTTTAGGAATTTACGATTATTACAAATTTACAGGCGACCAAAAATTTGTGCAGGATATTTATCCAAGAATGCAATCATTAATGACTTACATCGATGGTAGAAAGAATAAAAACGGCTTATTAGAATGGATGCCGGGTGACTGGATTTTTATCGATTGGGCAGATAAACTGAGCAAAGATGGCGAAGTGAGTTTCGAACAGCTTTTATACGCACGAAGTTTGGAAACGATGGCTTTATGTGCCAAACTGGCCAATGATACCGAAGGTATTGCAAAATACGATAAGCAGGCAAAAGAACTGAAAAACAAGATTTTCGAGCTTTACTGGAACCAGAACAAAAGCGCTTTGGTGCATAGCCGCGTTGACGATAAACAAACAGAAAATGTAACCCGATATGCCAATATGTTCGGCATTTTCTTCGATTATTTTACGCCTGAACAAAAACTGGCTGTTAAAAAGAATGTATTGCTTAACGATCAGATCGCTAAAATCACCACGCCTTATATGCGTTTTTACGAGCTGGAAGCATTATGTGCCATGGGTGAGCAACCTTACGTGTTAAAAGAAATGAAAAATTATTGGGGTGGCATGTTAAAATTAGGTGCAACTTCTTTTTGGGAAGAATACAACCCTGATAAAAAGGGAGCAGAACATTTAGCGATGTACGGCAGACCCTTTGGAAAAAGCCTTTGCCATGCCTGGGGTGCCAGTCCGATTTATTTGCTTGGAAAATATTATTTAGGGGTACAACCTACCAGTCCGGGTTACGAAAACTACACGATCGAACCCAATTTAGGTGGTTTGGAGTGGATGGAAGGTAAAGTACCCACAGCAAATGGTGATATTTCAGTGTACTGTAATAAGAAAGAAATCAGGGTGAGTTCTGCAACAGGTACAGGAAAACTGAGAATCAAAAGTAAAAGCAAACCAGTTGTAAAAGATGCAGAAGTTAGAGAGTTGTCGAAAGGCTTATACGAAGTTACGATAGAAAAGGGAAAAGATTATAGTGTTAAGTATTCGGGGTAGTCTCATCATTTCCGCTAACGCTCGTTTCAAACGAGCGTTGCGCAGCTCATATTTTCAAAACGATACAATCATCGTAAAGCTATTTATGCAGTAGGTTCGCGTTAAGGATTGTAAGGGTTCAGTACCGATCTTTATCGGTACCGCAGCGAAGCGGAGCCCTGCAAAGCCTGACCCTTTCCCGTATTTCACGGGATTGGGGAATGCCCAAATCAGTTGGCAATTGCAGTTGGCAGTTATATTAACTATTAGAAAGTCAAAGCCCACTCTAGGGGGTTGGGGGTTAAACCCCAATCCTTTGCTCTATCTTTTTAACACACTTGTAAGCTTCGGCGAGGATGACATCATTTGCAATCGTCTGATCTACATTTAGCGCATTTAACATCGAAATGGTTAAACAGGCAATAATACCATTATTGCCTTCGATACCAATGGGCACTGAAATATCAGTTACACCAGAAACCGAATCACTATTTTTAAAATAAGAGCCCGTTTGCTGGATATCGGTTAAAGAACTTAAGAAATCTTCCTGTTGAGGTTTGGCATATTTCTTAAAAATGGCATTATTTTTTAAGGTAGTGTTACGCTCGGCCTCGGGCATATAAGCCAGTAAAACCTTACCTGATGCGGTTAATGGCAAAGGAAATAAGTTTCCTTCTTCGATAGAAAGCGCAATTGGTCCTGGACTTTTGGCATGGATAATCACCATTACCTGATTCATGTATAAAATACTCAAATGGCACGACTGGCGGATGCTATTGGCCAACTCTTCCAGTGGAAACTGCGCAGCCTTACGTAACTCATCAATAGGTGAGTGCCGGTGTGAAAGGTAAAAAAGCTTTAGCGACAGCCTGTATTTACCCGAAACCTCATCGCGTAAAATATAACCGCGACTTTCCAAACTCATCAACATCCTGTAAATTTCGTTTGGGGTTTTCTCAATACCTATGGCAATTTCAGTCTGAGACAATGGGATCGATTGCGCTGATAAATACTCCAATATATCTAGTCCTTTATCCAATGCAGGGGCCTGGTACTTCGATTCTTTTTCGTTCATACGGGTTTAAATTTGGCTGTAGCGTATTTTTTACAATTTCAAACATACAAAATGCTTTCTTATTTATACAAGAGAAGATTTTGTATAATTTAAATACGAATATATGTTTTCATATTTAAAAAAAACATTTATATTTGAATTAGAGATAGCAATTTAAAGTTAAGGAATTTAAAAGGCTTAATTCAAAAGAATTGAGAATTTATTTCTGAAGAAATTATATCGCTGATAACCATTTATAAACCTAAGCAAACACCGAAATGGTGTACAACAATTGATGAGTAAACTCGTAATCTTTTCTTGGCTTTATCTGTTAAGTATTCCGCTTTTTGCGCAGGATATTAAGGTTGCTCAATTGGATTGCGAATACCGGAATAATCCGATTGGAATTGATGTGTTATCACCAGGTTTAAGCTGGAAACTGCAGTCATCAAAACACAATGTGATGCAGGTAGCCTATCAGATTTTGGTTTCGGGCAGTCAAAGCAATTTAGATAAAAACATTGGCGAGGTTTGGGATAGTAAAAAGGTGATTTCAAGTCAATCCATTCAGGTAGCTTATAAGGGAATTAAGCTGTTATCAACCAAAACTTATTATTGGAAAGTCCGTGTGTGGGATAATTCAGGAAAGCCGTCTGCCTGGAGCACCTCAGCATTTTGGCAAATGGGATTACTTTATTCCGATGACTGGAAAGGGGCAAAATGGATTGCTTATGAAAAGCTGGCCGATTCGAATGTAAACAGCTTGCCAACGGATGATAAAAAAGACAAATACAATGAGAATAACGTCTTACCGATGTTCCGCAAGGGTTTTAAGGTAACGAAGACTGTTAAGAAAGCCACGGCTTTTATTTCTGGTTTAGGCCATTTTGAAATGAGTTTAAACGGATCGAAGGTTGGAGACGATTTTCTGGCGCCCGGCTGGACAAAATACGATAAAGAGGCTTTATACCTTACCTATGATTTAACCAGACAACTTAAAAAAGGTGAAAATGCCATTGGTGTGATGCTGGGTAACGGTTTCTATTATATTCCGCCGGTTAAAGAACGCTATAGAAAATTAAAAGTAGCTTATGGTTATCCGAAAATGATCTGCAGGTTACTGATCGAATACAACGATGGTACTTCAGCCAATATCATCAGTAACCAGGACTGGAAAACTGCACCATCACCAATTACTTTTTCGAGTATTTATGGTGGTGAAGATTATAATGCCAATCTCGAGCAAAAAGGCTGGAATTTAGCTGGTTTTGACGATACAAAATGGAAATCTGCCTTATGGGTTGATGGACCGAAACTAAATGCACAGAAAGAAGAACCCATCAAGGTTTTTGAAAATTTTACTGCGCAAAATGTTACTTCGGTAGCCAATAACGAGTGGGTTTACGATATGGGGCAAAATTCATCGGCGATTATCGAATTAAAAGTCCGCGGTAAAAAAGGCGATACCATTCGCATTAGCCCAGCTGAGTTATTAAAAACAGATGGTACGGTAACGCAAAAAAATATCGGAGGTCCATCTTATTTTACTTACATATTAAAAGGAGCGGGTTTAGAAATCTGGCGACCGAAATTCTTTTATACCGGATTTCGTTATTTGCAGGTTAAAGGTGGCGTTCCAGTGGGTAAAGAAAATGCATCGGGTAAAGCCGTAATCGAAGATTTAAAAGCCTTACACATTAGGAATGCAGCAGCGCAAGTGGGGAAATTCACTTCTTCAAATGAATTGTTTAATAAAACCTTCAATCTGATCGATTGGGCCATTAAAAGCAATATGGTAAGTGTTTTTACCGATTGTCCGCACCGCGAAAAATTGGGTTGGCTGGAAGAATTACACTTAATGGGAAGTTCTGTACGGTACAATTACAAGGCTGCGCCCTTGTTTAAAAAAGCTTTGCAGGATATGAAAAACTCACAATTGGCCAATGGTTTGATCCCTGAAATTTCACCAGAATATGTAAAATTCGAATGGGGCGGCGATATGTTCCGCGATTCGCCAGAATGGGGAAGTAGTGGGATTTTGATGCCTTGGTATTTATATCAATGGTATGGCGATAAGCAGGCAATGATTGATTATTACCCGATGATGCAGCGGTACATAAATTATCTTGGCACTAAGGCTAATGGTCACATCCTGTCGCAGGGTTTAGGCGATTGGTACGATTTAGGCCCGAAACCGCCAGGTGTTTCTCAATTAACCCCGATGGGCGTTACCGCAACGGCAATTTATTACTACGATTTAAATATCCTCGAAAAAATGGCCGCGCTTTTAGGTAAAAAAGCAGATGCAATGGCCTATGCAAAACTTGCTGCTGAAGTCAGAAGTGCTTTCAATAGTAAATTTTTCGATGCCAAAACAAAGCAATATGCAACGGGTTCACAAGCAGCGAATGCAATGGCCGTATATATGGGCCTGGTGGAAGAAAAAGATAAAAATGCGGTAATCGATAACCTGGTTAAAGATATCAGAGATCGTAAAAACAGTTTAACCGCTGGTGATATTGGCTATCGTTACGTTCTGCGTGTTTTAGAAGACGCCGGAAAATCGGATGTGATTTTTGATATGAACAGCCGTTCTGACGTACCTGGTTATGGGATGCAGCTAGCCAAAGGTGCAACAGCCTTAACCGAATCGTGGGCCGCCTTGCCAACGGTATCCAACAATCATTTTATGCTGGGGCACTTAATGGAATGGCTTTACAGCGGCATTGGTGGTATTCGACAGGAAGAAAATGCCGTTGCCTTTAAGCACATTAAAATCGAACCTGAAGTGATTGGCGATTTAACTTCTGCTGATGTAAGTTACGATGCTCCGTATGGCAAAATTTCTACAAAGTGGATCAAAACCGACAAAAGTTTTACTTTAGAAATCAATATTCCTGTAAATACAAAAGCGACAGTTTATTTCCCTGTTTTACCGAAATATGATATCTCGGAAGCATATAATTCATCGTTTGCAGATGCAGGAACAGAAAATGGAAAAACCAAATTGGCTATCGGGTCAGGTTATTATAAATTTAATTTAACGTACAAATGAAAAAGGTAATCCTCGCATTGTTTCTTTTTGTTAGTGCATTTAAATTGAATGCCCAAAGCACTAATCCTGTTTCAGCAGAAACCATGGAAAAGATTTACCAGGAAGTGAAAACTCCTTATAAATATGGCCTGGTAATGGTGCCAGCAGATAAAGACCATAAAATGGATTGCCCGACTATATTTAGAAAGGGTAAGTATTGGTACATGACTTATCTGATTTTTAGCGGTCGCGGTTACGAAACCTGGCTGGCGAAGAGTAAAGATTTATTGCATTGGGAGAATCAAGGTAAGCTGATGTCGTTTGGTGATGCAGGTCATTGGGACGATAACCAAAAAGCAGGTTATAATGCATTGCTGGATACCAGATGGGGTGGAAATTACGGTGTAAAGCCATTTGATGGTAAATACTGGATGTCGTATTTCGGTGGTAAAGAAAAAGGTTATGAAGTAGAGCCCTTGTCAATCGGCATGGCTTATACAAGCAAAGATCCATCAATAGTTCAGGAGTGGAGCCGCCTGGATAAACCCGTTTTAACATCAGGCGATGCAGATGTACGCTGGTGGGAAAACCGCAACAAACTTTTTAAAAGCACCGTAATTGAAGATAAACAAAAACTTACCGGACATGCATTTGTGATGTACTATAATGCTGTTGGCGATTCACTATTGAACAATAAAAAAACACGCTGGTATGAACGGATTGGTATGGCCGTTTCTGATGATATGGTTCACTGGCAACGGTTCAATAAAAACCCGGTCGTTCATCATCCTGTTGGCATTACCGGCGATGCTGTCATCCAAAAGGTTAACGGAACCTGGGTAATGTTTTACTTCGGCGCCTTCTGGCAAGATAGAAAGGGTTCATTTAATCGCTTTGTAGCTTCGAATGACCTGGTCAACTGGACTGACTGGACAGGCGAAAACCTGATTGAATCATCAGAAAAATATGATGAATTATATGCACATAAATCTTTCGTTTTGAAGTATAAAGGCACGGTGTATCATTTTTACTGCGCGGTAAATAAACAAGACCAACGCGGAATTGCGGTAGCCACTTCAAAAGATTTAGGTAAGAGCACATTAAATTTTGTAAGCGAAAAGAAGAATTAGAATGAAGATAACTCAATTTACATATCAGATTTTTGTGCTGACGATTTTAGCTGGTTTTGCAGGATTTCAATGCGCGGCTTTAAATTCCGTCATTTCGACTGTAGCGCAGTGGAATGGAGAAATCTATAAGAATCGTTTGAATATAGATTTCTCCACTACGGTCGAAATGACGACCGTTTCTACTTCACGCACCAGAATTAGCTTCAATAAAGATTGGAAATTCTTTTTAGGTGATGAACCAAATGCGAAATCTCCAGCCTATAATGATATTAAATGGAGAAAACTCACCTTACCACACGATTGGAGCATTGAAGGTAAATTTGATGAGAAAAATCCGGCCAAACCAGAGGGTGGAGGTTTACCTACCGGCATAGGCTGGTACAGGAAGGAATTTATAGCACCAGCTAATTTTAAGAATAGAATAATCAACATCGAATTTGATGGCGTATATAAAAACAGTGAGGTTTGGATCAATGGCCATTACCTGGGCAAAAGGCCTTATGGCTACAGCTCCTTTTCTTATGAGATCAGCAAATTTTTAAAGCCTGGAAAAAACAGTATTGCAGTTAAGGTTGATAATTCAGCACAGCCCGATTCACGTTGGTATTCTGGCTCGGGGATTTATAGAAATGTATGGTTAACCTCAGCGGCTGCCGTTTCGGTAAAACGTAATGGTGTTTTTGTGAAAACTACTATAATTAGCGGCGATAAAGGTCAGAGCGTTGAAAACCGGATTTTATCTCCTGGTGAAAGTATGGCATCAATTGCTGTTGATATCGAACTCGAAAATAAATTCAACACAAAAGGTACTTATAAAATCCTGACCACCATTTTCGATGATAAGGGAACAAAACTTCAGCAAAAGCAATGGCCGATGGCGGTTGATCAAAATGCATTGAAGTTAGTTACCAATGGTTTGAGTATTGCAAATCCAAAGTTGTGGTCGGTTGAGCAACCCGTGATGTACAAACTGCTTACAGAGATTATGCAGGCGGATGGAAAAATTATCGACAGTTATACTACGGCATTTGGGATTCGCGATTTTAATTTCGATGCACAAAAAGGCTTTTCTTTAAATGGGAAACCGATGAAAATTTTGGGCGTTTGCCTGCACCACGATTTGGGTGCTTTAGGCGCAGCAGTAAATGTACGTGCCATGGAACGCCAGCTGGAAATCATGAAAGCAATGGGGGTAAATGCCATCCGTACCGCTCATAACCCTCCGGCACCTGAGTTTTTAGATCTATGCGATAAAATGGGGTTCCTCGTAATGGATGAGGCTTTTGATATGTGGGTGAAAAAGAAAAATAAAAACGATTACCACCTGAATTTCCCAGAATGGCACAAAAGCGATTTAGAGGAAATGATTAAACGAGATCGTAACCACCCATCCATTATACTGTGGAGTATTGGAAATGAAATCCGTGAACAGTTCGATAGTACAGGTGTGGCGATTACAAAAGAATTGGTGGGGATTGTTAAAAATCTCGATAAAACACGACCCGTCATTTCGGCGTTGACAGAAACAAAAGCTGAAAAGAATTTTATCTATCAAGCCAATGCACTGGATATTTATGGCCTTAACTACAACCATAAATTATATAAAGATTTTCCTGAAAATTATCCAGGTGTTAAATTCCTGGCAACAGAAACTACTTCAGCTTTAGAAACCAGAGGTTTTTACGATACAGCCGATACCATCCGCCGTTGGCCAAAAGACGGAAAAACCAAGTTTACTGAAGGTAACAGCGAATGGTCAGCATCTGCTTACGATAATGTTTCAGCTTATTGGGGCTCCACACATGAAGAAACCTGGGCAGCCGCTAAAAAATACGATCATGTATCTGGCTTATTCGTTTGGACGGGTTTCGATTATCTGGGCGAACCTTTACCTTATCCATGGCCAGCCAGAAGCTCCTATTTTGGAATAGTTGATTTGGCAGGATTCCCGAAAGATTCATATTACATGTATCAAAGCGAGTGGACCAACAAACCCGTATTGCACATCCTGCCGCATTGGAACTGGAAGCAGGGTAAGTCGGTTGAAGTATGGGCTTATTACAACAATGCCGATGAAGTAGAACTTTATCTGAACGGAAAATCCTTAGGTAAAAGATCAAAACAAGGTGATGACTTACATGTGCTTTGGAAGGTGCCTTTTGAGCCCGGAACTTTAAAAGCAGTATCCCGTAAAAATGGGAAAGAAGTTTTAGTGCGAGAGATGAAAACCGCAGGAGATCCGGCGAAAATTGAATTAATCGCTGATAGAAAAAATATTAAAGCCGATGGCAAGGATTTATCTTTTATCACGGTCCGCATTTTAGATGCGGCAGGGAATGTAGTGCCAAACGCTAATAATCTGGTCGATTTTAAAGTAGATGGTGTTGGTTTTATTGCTGGTGTTGATAATGGATTTCAGGCAAGTATTGAGCCTTTCAAGGCCAATTACCGCAAAGCATTTCATGGTTTATGTTTAGCCATATTGCAATCGACTGAAAAAAGCGGTGAAATCAAACTAACCGCATCATCAGCTGGTTTGGCGTCTTCATCGATCATTATTAAAACGGGTAAATAAAAAAAATAATAAAGGTTTTGTCATTCTGAGGAACGAAGAATCTGCAAGAGATAAGAAACAGGCTCTGCTAAGACAGTAGCTGATGCGTGGGTTGAGGAAAACAGTTAGGGATTCTTCACTGCGTTCAGAATGACAAAAAATAAAGAGAAAATATAGTGGAGAAGACGATTAACTTAAAAGGAATAACCTGGAATCACAGTCGTGGGCTTTTGCCGATGGTGGCAACCGCACAGCGCTTTGCTGAATTGCATCCTAATGTTCACATTACCTGGGAGAAAAGAAGTTTGCAGCAATTTGCCGATTTTTCCATTCAGGAATTGGCAGAACGGTTCGACTTGTTGGTTATCGACCATCCATGGGCAGGTTTTGCCGCTAAAACAAAATCTATTGTGCCTTTGGATGTTTACCTTTCTGATGAATATTTAAAAGACCAGGAAGAAAATGCTGTTGGCCAATCCTACGAGAGTTATTTTTATGATGACCATTTATGGGCTTTGCCAATAGATGCCGCAACACCGGTAGCCGCTTCAAGGCCAGATTTACTTGCCGAAAGAGGATTGCACCTGCCTGAATCTTTTGACGATTTATTGGAACTTGCTGATAGAGGTTTAGTCGCTTTTGCGGGTATTCCGATTGATGTACTAATGAATTTTTACACACTTTGCTGCTCATTCGGCGAAGATCCTTGCCAAAACGATGAAGAAGTGGTTTCGGCAGAAACAGGGGTTAAAGTACTGAAAATGTATCGCGAGCTGGCGGCAAAAATGGATAAAGCCAACTTCAATAGAAACCCCATTCAGGTGTATGAAGCCATGACTTTAAGTGATGAAATAGCTTATTGCCCTTTCGCTTATGGTTATTCAAATTATTCGCGTAACGGTTACGCCCGTAAAACCCTGCATTTTCACGATATGATTAGTTTAGATGGGGAAACCAGGCTGAGAAGCACGCTGGGCGGAACCGGTTTAGCCATCTCTGCCAAATGTGAAGCGCTCGAGGTTGCTGCTAAATATGTAGAATTTGTAGGTTCTCCAGCTTGTCAATCTACATTGTTTTTTGAAAGCGGTGGCCAGCCCGGACATTTAGCAGCCTGGAGAAATGAAGAAGTAAACCGCCAGAGCCATAATTATTTCCTGAATACATTACCAGCTTTGCAAAGGGCATTTCTTCGTCCGCGATACCACGGGTCTATGTATTTTCAAGACCATGCAGGCGACGTTGTTCGCGATTATTTAATGAATGGCGGAGATGAAATTCAGGTGTTAACCGCCCTGAACGCATTATATCAGAAATCTAAAAGTTTAGTATTATCATGAACAGGCCGTTAGAAGGACTTTTGGTTTTAGAGTTTTGCCAATTTTTGGCGGGACCATCGGCTGGATTAAAACTGGCTGATTTGGGTGCCCGTGTGATTAAAATTGAGCGACCAAAAACAGGCGATGCTTGTAGACAACTATCTATTAAAAATCTCTTTGTAGATGAAGATAGTTTGCTTTTTCACACCATAAACCGCAATAAAGAAAGTTATGCTGCCGATTTAAAGAATCCTGAAGATTTAGAGAAATTAAAAAAACTAATCAGTAAGGCCGACGTCATGACGCACAATTTCCGTCCGGGTGTAATGGAAAAAATTGGTCTGGATTACCAAACGGTTCAAAATATTAATCCCAAAATTGTTTATGGTGTAGTAACCGGTTATGGCAATGAAGGACCATGGAAAAACAAACCGGGTCAGGACTTATTGGTTCAATCCGTCTCAGGTCTTACTTTTTTATCAGGAGTTGATGTAGATGGGCCTGTTCCATTTGGTCTTTCCGTTTCTGATATCATGTGTGGAAACCATCTGGTGCAAGGAATAATGGCCGCTTTGATCAAAAGAGCCAAAACCAACAAAAGTGTTTTAGTAGAAGTAAGCTTACTGGAATCAATTTTAGATGTGCAATTTGAGGTATTAACAACCTACCTGAACGATGGCGGGAAATTACCCGATAGAAGCGGAGCAAAGGGAAGTGCGCACGCCTACCTCAGTGCACCTTATGGCATGTACGAAACTGCCGATGGTTATATTGCCATGGCAATGGGCAATCTCCCAAATATCTGCGCAATCATTAATTGCGATATTACTGATCTGTATGTAGAAGCAGGGTCGGCCTTTGAAAACCGTGATCAGTTGATTGTGCGTTTAGCTGCCACTTTTAAAAAGGAAAATACTAAAACCTGGGTCGAATTGTTAGAAAATCACGGAATCTGGTGTGCTGAAGTATTAAATTATCAAAAGGCAACCGCTTTGAGTACTTACAAAAAACTGGATATCGCGCAGGAATTAAACTTAGATGGAGGCAAAACCATCAAGACAACCGTTAGCCCGATCCGTTTGGATAGGGAGAAGTTATTTGCTTCGAAAGCCGCGCCAAAATTGGGGGGAAATACTTCTGATATTAATAAAGAGTTTGAATTGAATTAGAGTGTACGTCACCCTGACCTGAGTTTACGAAAGCTATGCAGTAAATTTATTTCAGGGTATATCTAGCAGGAAAGATGCTGAAATAAATTCAGCATGACGAACATTCTTGTTGAAGTGACGATTTAAAGAAATAAAATTATGAGACCGCTTGAAGATTATTTAGTTATTGATTTCAGCCAGTTTCTTTCTGGTCCTTCGGCAGGCTTGCGCCTGGCCGACATGGGTGCCCGTGTAATCAAAATTGAGCGTTTGGGTGTTGGCGATATCTGCCGCACGCTTTACACTTCGAACCTGATTATGAATGGCGAATCGTCGGTTTTTCATGCCATCAATAGAAATAAAGAGAGCTTTGAAGTTGATTTAAAAAGTGAAGAAGACTGCGAAATGGTCCGCGAGCTGCTAAAAAAAGCAGACGTAATGATTCACAACTTCCGCCCAGGTGTAATGGAACGTTTGGGTTTCGACTATCAATCGGTTACCGCTATAAATCCTAACATTATTTATGGTGAAATTTCTGGTTACGGAACCGCTACCGAATGGAAAAATAAGCCAGGTCAGGATTTGCTTTTACAATCGGTTACCGGCTTAACATCATTAACCGGAAATGCTGATAGTGGTCCTGTTGCCATGGGTTTGTCCATTGTAGATATGCTGGCAGGCGCACATTTAGCCCAAGGACTATTAGCTTGTTTATACCGCAAAGCCATAAAAAATGAGGGTGGATTTGTACAAGTAAGCATGATGGAATCGGCCTACGATTTTCAGTTCGAAACCATTACTACCTTTATGAATGATGGCGGATGTTTACCCGAACGTTCAAAAAAGAATAATGCAAATGCATATTTAGGTGCGCCATATGGTATTTATCAAACAGAAAACGGATATTTAGCCCTGGCAATGGGTTCAATCCCACAGCTGGGCCATTTACTTGATTGTGATAAACTCGAAGATTATGTTGAAGTAACTGAAGCATTTGATAAGCGGGATGAGATTAAAGCGATTTTAGCTGAACACCTTTTATCTGCCACCACCGAAAACTGGCTTTCGATACTGGAACCGGCTGATATTTGGTGTGCTGATGTTTTAAACTGGAATGCACTGATGGCGCACGATGGTTTTAAGGTGTTGAACATGATACAGGAAGTGGAAATGGTGGATGGTTACAAATATGAAACCACCAGATGTCCGATCCGAATTGATGGCGAGTTGCTCACTTCATCAAAAGGTTCGCCTAAATTGGGACAGGATAATGAGCAAATTATCAAAGAATTTATAACACAGCATACCACTGCAAATGCATAACCAGATAGATACTTTCAGAATAGCCGTTCGTAAATTTGCGCCCTTCGAATCTGCCATGCAGAAATTCTGGGATCAATATTGTGCTTTTTCGGGTTGTAAGCTGAAATTGGAAATGGTGGTGATGGATCTGCACGAGCTTTACGATAGTACCATTACCAGAAAAGGTTTGGCCAATGGCGACTTTGATATCGCCCATATCAGTACCGATTGGGTTTTGGAGGGCTACACTGATCAGGATTTTGAAGTTTTAAATCCATACATCAATAAAAATAAACCAGATGATTTTCCGAGGGGCTGGAGCAAGTCGCTGCTCAGTTTACAGCGTTTTGGCTGGGAAATAGTGGGACTGCCTTTTCATGACGGACCTGAATGTTTTATTTACCGAAGGGATCTGTTTGAAAATGAAACTGAAAAAGCCAATTATTTAGCACAATACGGAAAAGCCCTGGAAGTACCCAAAACCTGGGAAGATTTTCATCAGATTGCCAGATTTTTCAATCGCCCGCAGAATAAGCTTTACGGAAGTATCTTCGCATGTTACCCCGACGGCCACAATACCGTTTTCGATTTTTGCCTGCAGCTATGGACCAGGGGCGGAAAATTGGTTGATAAACACGGCCATATCCAGATCAATACACAAGCGGCCATTGATGGGCTTAATTTCTATCGTGCCATGGTTAATGATAAAACCGCTGTTCATCCGAAATCGTCAGAATTTGAATCTGTTGGTGCCGGAATAGCCTTCTCACAAGGTGAAGCAGCAATGATGATCAACTGGTTTGGTTTTGCAGCCATGTGCGAAGTGGATGACAATTCAAAGGTGAAAGGCAAAATCGATGTAGAACGTTTACCATCTGCTCCTGACAAAGAATCTGCTTCATTAAACGTTTACTGGCTTTACACCATTGCAAGTGGCAGTAAAAACAAAGATATCGCCTACGATTTTCTTCGTTTTGCTTTAGCAAAAGAACAGGATAAACAACTCACTTTAGCGGGCGGAATTGGTTGCCGGATTTCGACCTGGAAAGATGAAGAAATTAATAAAATAATCCCATACTACCATAAACTGGAAGCTTTACATGAAGTAGCCAATATGCTGCCTCAGAAAACAAACTGGGCTGCAATAGCGGCAATAATCGATCAGATGGTTTTGCAGGCGATTAATACAGATCAATCTACTGAAGAATTGATCCAGCTTGCGCAGAATCAGATTAATGAAATTGACAAATGAGTATTGAGATCAAATATAAGCCAGACCTACCCGAAACAAAGCAACCTATCATCATTATTGGTGCAGGGGGCATTGTAGGCGATGCACATCTTCCTGCCTATAAAATTGCAGGTTTTGAAGTGCATGGCATTGTAAACAGAACTAAAGAAAGGGCACAGAAATTAGCAGATACCTTTGGTATTCTAAACGTGTATAATTCAGTTGCAGAGGCGGTAAAACTGGCTCCTGCAAATGCCGTTTACGATTTAACCATCATGCCTGAGCAGTACATCGAAACATTAAAGCAGTTGCCTGATGGAAGTGCGGTGTTAATCCAAAAACCAATGGGTGATGATTTTACTCAGGCAAAGGAAATTCTCGAATTATGCCGCGCGAAAAACTTAAAAGCAGCTATAAACTTTCAATTGCGTTTTGCTCCGTTTGTAAGCGCAGCAAAATACCTGATCGATAAAGGATTAATTGGCGAATTATACGATATGGAAGTTCGTGTAACCGTTAAAACACCCTGGGAAATTTTCCCCCATGTGATTATTCACCCGCGGTTAGAAATCCAGTACCATAGCATTCATTATGTAGATTTAATCCGTTCGTTTTTAGGTAATCCGGAAAGTATCCTGGCGAAGACATTAAAACATCCGGCAAAGAATTTATCCTCATCACGTTCTACCATTTTATTCGATTACGGCGATACCATGCATGCGGTAATCAACACCAACCACGACCATGATTTCGGTCCAAATCACCAGGAAAGTTATATTAAATGGGAGGGAACAAAGGGCGCCATTGTAGCTAAAATTGGCTTATTGATGGATTATCCGCATGGTGTCCCCGATGTGTTTGAATATTGCATTGTAGAGGACGGAAAACAAGCAGCATGGCAAACCGTAAAGCTGGAAGGCTCCTGGTTTCCAGAAGCTTTTATCGGTACAATGGCCAATTTGATGCGGTATAATGAAGGATCGGCAGCTATTTTACACACCAGTGTTGAAGATGTCATCCAAACCATGGCCGTTGTAGAAAGTGCTTATCAATCGAGTGATATTGGAGGAGTAAAGGTTAAGGAACAATTAAATAAATAGAACGTCATTGGGAGGTATGGACTGAGTGAGCCAACCTGTGCTGATTTTTATCGGTAAAGCAATCTGTTTTGCAAGAAAGATTGCTTCGTTTCGATGAAAAATCGAAAACTCGCAATGACGGAATTATAGATAAAAAACACAAAATCGTCCTCGTTTGTAACGAGGATGCAGGAGAAAAGCGATTGTATCGCTTATAAAAAGTTAAAAAATATGTATTTCAAATCAACATTTTTTGAAGATTATCAATTACAGGATAAACGCGTAACCTTAGGCCGCACCATAACGGAAACCGATTTCGTCGTTCATGCAGGTCATACCGGTGATTTCTTTCCGCACCATATGGATGCAGAATGGTGTGCCACACAACCGTTTAAACAAAGAATCGCTCACGGAACAATGATTTTTAGCATTGGGATCGGTTTAACCGCATCTGAAATTAATCCGGAAGCTATGAGTAAAGGATATGATAAACTGCGTTTTGTTAAACCTGTTTTCATTGGCGATACCATTCATTCTGAAATCACAATCTCTGAAAAGGGGGATAGTAAAAGACCAGCATATGGCACTGTAACCGAACACGTAGAAATCATTAACCAGCACGGAGAAGTGGTATTGGTATGCGACCATCTTTTGGTAGTGAAGAAGAAAATTCATTAGCGCATTGGTCAATAGTTCATTGGTCTGAGCACTAACAGCGAGAGTTTTAGTAGCTATAATTACAAAGACCAATCGATTAACAAATGACCAATGAATTACTGAACAACAAACTAGACCTATTCACAAAACTAATGAACCAATGACAAATGAACTAATGAACCAAGCTAATGACTAACGAACCACTAAACACACAGCCAGAAATGATAACTGAGGGCGATTCGTCATCAGGGAAAAAATATTTATTGCCATTTATACTCGTGATCAGTTTGTTTTTCCTTTGGGGAATGGCACATAACCTCGATTCGATCCTGATTCCACATTTAAAAAAAGCCTGTAATTTAAATAACAGACAATCGACTTTGATCGACACCTCTGTTTTCTTCGCTTATTTTTTAATGGCTATTCCTGCCGGAATGATTTTGAAAAAGTGGGGATATAAAGCAACCATGATTTCAGGTTTACTGGCCTTTGCTTTCGGTGCATTTTTATTTGTTCCAGCTGCCAATAATCTGTCGTATATCACATTTTTGATTGCACTTTTCATCATTGGTTGTGGTTTAACCATGCTCGAAACTTCCGCAAACCCTTATGCTGCTGTTTTGGGCGATCCTGCAAAAGCGACAAGCAGATTAAATCTCGCAGCATCTTTCAACGGATTGGCTGCAATGGTAGCACCAATGATTGGCGGATTATTTATTCTATCAGGTAAATCGCATACCAAAGAAGAATTGGCAGCCATGACAGACGCAGGTAGAAACAGTTATTTCTTAGAAGAAGCGGCATCAGTTAAAACGCCATACATTACCCTAGGGATTGTTTTATTGGTAATAGCTGCTATATTTTACTTTATCCACCTTCCGGAAATTAAAACAAAAAGTATAGATGGTGAAGCTAAAGGCAGTTTTTTTGGTGCATTACGCCATAAACACCTAAAATGGGCAGTTGTTGCTCAGTTTTTCTATGTTGGTGCGCAGGTTTGCGTGACTAGCTTTTTCATCAGAATGGCTCAACAAGGTGGTGGCTTTGACGAGAAAACAGCAGCCTCATATTTGGCTATTTATGGTTTACTGTTCACTGTTGGTCGTTTTGCTGGAACTGCGATCCTTCAATTTGTATCATCGCATAAACTGCTCGCCATTTATGCGGTAATCTCTATTTTATTGTGTTTGGTAGCCATATTAGGCAAAGGCTCTTATGTGGTTTATGCATTGGGTGCAATAGGATTTTTTATGTCGATTATGTTCCCAACCATTTTTGCATTAGGAATAGATGGTATTGGCGACGATACCAAGCCAGGTTCGTCATGGTTAATCATGTCGATTGTTGGTGGCGCAATTTTACCATTTGGAATGGGAAGTTTAATCGATATGTATGGTGATAATATCCAGATCGGCTACAGCATTCCATTGGTATGTTTTTTAGTTATTCTTTATTTCGGTTTAAGAGGTTATAAAATCGCGCACAAATAATGATAAATTTTAGATATATCCAGGTTTTATGCATTATACTGATCATTCTTAACTTTTCAGTAAATGTTTTTGCGCAACCAAATGAAAATGCTAAACCCTGGGTATTTTGGTATTGGATGCATGGCGGAGTATCTAAGGCGGGAATTACCGCTGATTTAGAAGCCATGAAAAGCTCGGGCATAGGTGGTGCCTATTTAATGCCTATTTATGGCACCAATAAACCTGATGTATATCCACAGCCAGTGGTTCAGCTTACCCCGCAATGGTGGCAAATGGTCGAATTTGCGATGAGCGAAGCTAAACGATTAAACCTGAAATTAGGCATGCACGTAAGTGATGGTTTCGCCTTGGCAGGAGGGCCATGGATTACACCAGAACTTTCTATGCAGAAACTTGTTTGGTCTAAGCTAAACATCAAGCATACAGCAGCTAAAATCAATTTAACTCAACCAAAGTATAACGAGAATTATTATAAAGATATTGCTGTTTTTGCTTACCCGTCTCCTACAAATGCAGGTATTTCAACTAGGACAGTTATTCCCAAAATAACAACAAGCAATGGCGTTGATGCCTCAGGTTTAATTAAACCCGAAAACACTAAAAACTTTGGTTCAAATGAACCATGTTACATTCAATATGAGTTTGAGCAACCGTTTACCTGTCGCAGTATAACCATTAAAATCAATGGCAATAATTATCAGGCACATCGTTTGGCCATCGAAGTGAGTAATGATGGTCAGGTTTTTCGTTCAATAGGCAGATTAACGCCCCCCCGCCATGGCTGGCAAGATACCGACGAAAGTGTAACGCATGCTATTGTGCCGGCAACAGCTAAATTTTTCAGGTTTATTTACGATAAAAGTGGCGCTGAACCTGGATCAGAAGATTTAGATGCCGCCAAATGGAAGCCATCATTAAAACTGGTGAATTTGGAGTTATCTTCAGAAGCACAGATTAATCAGTTTGAAGGTAAAAACGGTTCGGTATGGCGGGTAAGTGAAAGAAGTACCGAAGCTCAAATTGCAAAGAATTTATGCATTCCGTTAAATAAAATGATCAATTTAACAGGTAAATTGAATCCTGACGGAAGTTTAAACTGGAAAGCACCAAAAGGCAACTGGACCATTTTAAGGATTGGCCATACTTCAACCGGGCATACCAATGCCACAGGCGGTGGTGGAACCGGTTTAGAGTGTGATAAATTTAATCCGGAGGCCGTAAAACTACAATTCGAAAGCTGGTACGGCGAAGCACTAAAACATGGCGGACCTGAAATCGCTCAAAAGGTTTTAAGTGTTTTTCATGTAGATAGCTGGGAGTGCGGTAGCCAAAATTGGTCGCCTGTATTTAAAGCCGAGTTTTTAAAGCGCAGAGGTTACGATTTAACACCTTACCTGCCCATTATGACCGGATTACCGGTAGAAAGTGCAGCTGTATCTGAAAACTTCCTTTATGATATAAGAAAAACCATCTCCGAGTTAGTTGTTGATCAGTTTTATAAAACCTTGGCGCAATTAGCCAAAAAGAAAGGTTTAACATTTACGGCCGAAAGTGTGGCGCCGACCATGATGAGCGATGGTTTAATGCATTATAAAATGGTGGATGTGCCCATGGGCGAATTTTGGCTGAACAGTCCCACACACGACAAACCAAATGATATGCTCGACGCGATTTCAAGTGCGCATATTTATGGTAAAAACATTGTTCAGGCTGAGGCTTTTACCACTTTAAGAATGGATTGGAACGAAAGTCCGGCGAGTATGAAAACCTTACAAGACCGAAATTATGCACTCGGCATCAATAAAATGGTATACCATGTTTTCGTTCATAATCCATGGATGGATAAAAAGCCAGGCATGACCCTCAATGGCATTGGTTTGTACTTTCAGCGCGATCAAACCTGGTGGAAACCAGGGAAGGCCTGGGTAGATTATGCAGAACGTACACAAAACCTGCTGCAACAAGGCAAACCGGTAGTGGATATTGCTGTTTTCACGGGCGAAGAATTACCACGCCGTTCAGTATTGCCTGATCGACTGGTTGAAACCCTACCCGGCATCTTTGGATCCGATGTAGTAGAGGCAGAAAAGAAACGTCTCGCCAATGTCGGTGAACCGTTAAGACAAATTCCAGCTGGCGTAACACATTCAGCAAACATGGCCGATCCTGAAAATTGGGTAAATCCGCTGCGCGGTTATGCATACGATAGTTTTAATCCAGATGTGTTAAGCACGGCTACAGTAAAAGACGGTCAAGTGGTTTTCGAAAGTGGGGCATCCTACAAAGTTTTGGTCATCCCGGGTAAAATGAAAATGAACCCGAATGATCAGTATATGAGTTATGCAACTGTAAAAAAAATATTTGAATTAATTATAGCGGGCGCTAATGTGATTGTAGCAGACAAGCCTTTGTATCAAAATGGTTTACAACATGTTAGTCAATCTGCATTTAGCTCGGCAGTGGATGAAATTTGGAAGAATAATTTTCATGAGATAAATAATAATAATCATTCTGTTTTAATGAAAATAATGGATAAAGGAAATCTGTTTAAAGCTCCTTTTAATACCGATAATTTTAAACTTTTAGGAATTGAACCAGATTTTTATGTAACGGAAGCTAATTCGAACAGTGAGCCAATTACTTATGCAAAAAAAGTTGCTTATACTCACAGGAAAACTGATAAAAAGGATATCTATTTTATTTCAAATCAAGAGGCTAAAGAAAGAAATTTATGGTTTTCATTCCGTGTAACCAATAAAATACCACAAGTTTATGATGCTGTTGCCGATAAGTTAACTGACGTTAATAATTGGTCGAGCGAAAGGGGACGAACAGGCTTTACGTATAAAATCGCGCCTAATCAAAGTTTGTTTTTTCTCTTTGAAAAAGAAACCACAAAAACTAAACTTAATAATGGCAACAACTGGTCAACTTTCAAAACCATCCAGGATATTTCCAAATCATGGCAAGTCAAATTCGATACCGCATATGCCGGACCATCAAAGCCTGTCATTTTTAACGACTTATCCGACTGGACATTAAATACCGATAGCCTGGTTAAATATTATTCCGGAACAGCTGTGTACACCAAGAACTTCACTTTTAATGGAGATCTTAAAGGTAAAATCTGGATTGATTTAGGTGAGTTCTCCAGCATTGCAGAAGTAAAGGTAAATGGTATAAACTGCGGTACACTTTGGACTGCCCCACATCGTCTGGAAATTAGTAAAGCCTTAAAGAAAGGAGAAAACCAGATTACTATCGAAGTAACCAATACCTGGGCTAACCGTTTAATCGGCGATCAGCATATTCCTGAAAATAAAAGAATGACCAATACAAATGCACCTTTCCGGTTAGAAGGAAAGCCGTTAAATCCAGCCGGATTGTTAGGCCCGGTAGTGATTCAAGTGGAGGAATTATAGAAGATGGCAATACTAAAGAAAATAGAAGGAAACGAGCTGTATCTATACATGAATGGAAATCTTATATACAAACGCTGGCTTAATACCGGACAATCAAAAGTATTTGATATCATGGCTTATGATAAATATACATTGATCAGTATTCGAGATTTAGCATATGAAAATAGTGGCGGACTTTTGCCTGTAAAAGCCAAATTAAAACTCAAAACAGTAGAGGAAGGTGGACGGCAAACTGGATTTATTAGTGGATACAGACCAAATCATGTTTTTGAGTACAGTGACAACGGACAATTGTTGCAGACATACATTGGCGACATCATATTTGAAGGCAAACCGACAATTGAACCCGGAGAAGAAAGAGTAGTAACAGTTCGCTTTCTAATAAATCAACCAATTGAAAAATATCTAGACAAAGGCCGAATTTGGTGGATACATGAAGGACAAAGGCAAATTGGACAAGCAGAAATAATATGAAGACAAAATAACTGTCCTTCACTAAGCTCCCAAACCAATAAGATATGAACGCATTAAAAATTAATTTATCCCTTGCTTTGCTAACCATAGTGCTCTGCTTAAATGCACAGGAAAAAGCCTTGGTAAACAATTCAAATTCACCCTACGCCAAATTGCACAGCATCAATATGACTGATGTAACCTGGACGAAGGGTTTTTGGGCAGATCGTTTCAAAATAGCTACCGAAACCATGGTACCCAATATGTGGGCCATTTATAACGATCCTAAAATCAGTCATGCTTTCGAAAATTTCAGAATTGCAGCAGGATTGGATACCGGATCTCATTCAGGCCCTTCTTTCCATGATGGCGATTACTACAAAACTTTGGAGGCTGTAGCTGCGCTTTATGCTTCAACCAAAAACCCAAAACTGAACGAAATGATGGATCAGGCCATTGTAGTGATCGGTAAATCGCAGCGTGAAGATGGATACATCTACACCAAGGCCATGATTGAGCAACGAAAAACCGGTTCTAAAAACCAGTTTCAGGATCGGTTAAGCTTTGAATCCTACAATATTGGCCATTTAATGACAGCTGGATGCATCCATTATCGCGCTACAGGTAAAACTACTTTACTTAACATCGCTAAAAAGGCAACCGATTATTTATACAACTTCTATAAATCGGCCTCACCTACATTAGCGAGAAATGCCATTTGTCCATCGCATTATATGGGCGTGATAGAAATGTACCGCACCACAAAAGACCCACGCTATCTGGAACTTGCTAAACATTTAATTGCCATTAAAGGTAAAATTGATGATGGAACAGACGATAATCAGGATCGGATTCCATTTTTACAGCAAACTAAAGCCATGGGACATGCTGTAAGGGCAAATTATCTTTACGCTGGTGTGGCCGACCTTTATACCGAAACGGGTAAAGACTCGCTATTAAATACCTTAAATTTGATGTGGGATGATGTAAATCAACACAAAATGTATATTACAGGTGGCTGTGGCTCACTATACGATGGTACTTCGCCAGATGGTACGTCTTACAATCCCGCAGATGTGCAGAAAATTCACCAGGCATTTGGCCGCGATTACCAGTTACCCAATTTCACTGCGCATAACGAAACCTGTGCCAATATTGGCAACGTACTTTGGAACTGGCGAATGCTGCAGATTACAGCAGATGCCAAATATGCTGATGTGATGGAACTGGCTTTACATAACAGCGTTTTATCAGGAATCAGTTTAGATGGAAAGAACTTTTTGTATACCAATCCATTAGCTCAATCGAATGATTTACCTTTTAAACAACGCTGGTCGAAAGATAGAGTACCCTATATAACCTTATCAAACTGCTGCCCGCCGAACGTGGTACGTACCATTGCTGAAGTAAGTGATTACGCTTATAGTGTTTCTGATAAAGGACTGTGGTTTAATTTATATGGAGGTAATAACTTAAGTACTAAATTAGCTGATGGAACAAAGATTTCATTATCGGAAGAAACCAATTATCCATGGGATGGAAGGATAAAAATCAACATCAAAGAAACGGAACCTAAGGCTTATTCAATTTTTTTGAGAATCCCGGCGTGGACACATGATGCAAAAATTACGATCAACGGAAGAGCTGTAAATATTAAGGCCACTTCGGGTACCTATGCAGATGTTAATCGTATCTGGAAAAAAGGAGATGTAATCGAGTTAAACCTGCCTATGGATGCCACACTGATCGAGGCCAATCCCCTGGTGGAAGAAAACAGAAACCAGATCGCCGTAAAACGTGGCCCGGTTGTTTATTGTTTAGAATCGACAGATCTACCTGGAAAAAGTATTTTCAATGCTTTTGTGCCTACCTCAACTAAGTTCGAGGCAAAGTCGATAAATATCGATGGGGCTGAAATGATGAGTCTGGTCGGTAGCGCAAAAATAGTGGAACCGAACAACTGGAAAAATGTGTTATACCGTCCGATTGACTATAAAAACGAAGAAATACAAATAAAGCTGGTACCGTATTTTGCCTGGGGAAACAGAGGACATTCAGAAATGTCGGTATGGTTGCCGGTGAGTAGATAATGTGTAGAGGACTGGTAGGCGTTTCGTCATGCTGAATTTATTTCAGCATCTTTCTAGCTTAAGACCCTGAAATAAATTACCTTCGGTGAGCTCGCTTAAAGCTAGGTTTACTTCGTAGCTTTCGTAAACTCAGGTGAGGGTGACTCCCGACTAAAAAATAAATGAAAACAATGAAACTAAAACTCATCATATTTTTAAACCTTGCATGTTGCTTCATCGCATCTGCAATGGTTAAGCCCGTGTCTATTTTTACAAATCACATGGTGCTACAGCAACAAAGCAATGTGGCGATCTGGGGCTGGGCTAAACCCGCAAGCAAAGTAAAGATCAGTACTTCCTGGAACAAACAAAACTATACCGTTACTTCCGATCAGCTTGGTAAATGGAAGGTAAGGGTGGCCACACCAACAGCAGGAGGGCCTTACGAAATTGAATTAAATGATGGTGAAAAATTAGTTTTAACCGATATCCTGATCGGCGAAGTGTGGTTTTGCGGCGGACAATCAAACATGGAGATGCCGATGAAAGGTTTTAAAAGCCAACCCATAATTGGTTCTAACGAGGTCATTTTAAAATCGTCGAATAAAAATATCAGGTTGTATACCGTTCCACGTTCTTCAATAACCGAAAGACAAGAAAATAGCAAGCCTTCTGATTGGAAATTGGCTGCACCAGAAACCGTTTCTAATTTCAGTGCCACGGCCTATTATTTTGGTTCGTTGTTAAGCGAAATGTTGAACGTACCAATTGGAATCATCAACGACAGTTACGGAGGATCAACTATCGAGGCCTGGATGTCGCCGGAAGATCTAAAAGCCTATACCGAAATTAAAATTCCATCAAAAGGCGACAGCATTAAAGAAGTTAGCCGCACACCAACCACCCTGTATAATGGTATGCTGTATCCAGTGATGGGTTATGGCATAAAAGGTGTTATCTGGTACCAGGGCGAATCTAATTACGAGCGTCCGGATCGTTACGAAGATCTGTTTCCTGCAATGGTTTCTTCCTGGCGTAAAA
Source organism: Pedobacter sp. GW460-11-11-14-TSB4 (assembly GCF_059423705.1). Lineage (NCBI taxonomy): Bacteria > Pseudomonadati > Bacteroidota > Sphingobacteriia > Sphingobacteriales > Sphingobacteriaceae > Pedobacter > Pedobacter sp. GW460-11-11-14-TSB4. Next base: position 313,411 of record NZ_JBWKYI010000001.1, on the reverse strand, counting down.
ACTGGGACAATGGCGATTTCCCGTTCTATTATGCCCAGATTGCACCATATAATTATGCACAATTGCCTCCTAATCATATTGGTGGAAAATATAATTCAGCCTATTTAAGAGAAGCACAACGTAAATCATTGGCTAAAATTCCAAATTCTGGAATGGCAGTTTTATTGGATATTGGCGAAGAAAAATCTATTCACCCAGCAAACAAAAAACAAGGCGGACAGAGACTGGCTTACCTTGCTTTAGCTCAAACTTATGGCATTAAAGGTTTTGGTTTCTCAAGCCCCAATTACGAATCATTAACGGTAGAAAAGAATACTGCTGTGATCAAATTTCAAAATGTACCAAACGGCTTAACTTCTTTCGGTAAAGAACTATCTTTATTCGAAATTGCAGGAGCCGACAAGAAATTTTATCCGGCAAAAGCAGCCATAAAAGGAAGTAGCATAAACGTTTCAGCCCCTGAAGTTAAAGCGCCCGTAGCCGTTCGTTACGCCTTTAAAGATTTCGTAATTGGGGATTTGTTTGGAAACGATGGCCTGCCTGTTTCCTCATTCCGTACTGATAACTGGGATAATTAATCATGATTTTAGCCACTAAGACACAAAGCGCACGAGGTATTTTAGCCAGGAACTTAAATGTTCTTTCATGCCTGATATGGTTGAAAATTCCTTTAAATTTCTTATGTGGTCTCAGGTGCCTTAGGTGGTCAAAAAACACACACCTTTTCTTTGTCTTTTTGTGGTTAATCATTCCAAATGCTTTTTCGCAAGAAAAAGACAATGTGGTATGGACCTCACAAAGTAACAATTCATCAGCATCTATGCCCGTAGGTGGTGGCGATATTGGCTTAAACCTTTGGGTAGAAAAAGGTGATGTTTATCTCTACTTATCGCGTAGCGGAACATTTGATGAAAATAATACCTTACTCAAACTTGGTCGTGTTAAACTGAGGTTAAGTCCGAATCCTTTCGAAGGAAAAACCTTCAAACAGGAACTGATTTTAAGAGATGGTTATGCCCTGATTTCCGGCACAAATGGTCAATTAAACACTCAAATTAAGGTTTGGGTAGATGTTTTTAATCCGGTCATCCACCTTGATGTAAAATCCAATCAGAAAGTTACAACCGAAGCCAGTTACGAAAGCTGGCGTTTTGAAGACCGCATCACGAAAGGCAAAGAAAATAACCAGAATTCGTATAAATGGGCACCTCAGGGTATTGTTAAAACATGGAAAGATGAAATAGCCTTTAAAAATAATGTTATTCAATTCTACCATCAGAACAAACCTGAAACCGTATTCGATGTTACCGTAAAACAGCAGGGACTTGAAGACAGAAAAGCTGATCTCTTTAATCCTTTAAAAAATCTCATTTCCGGAGGTGGCATGCAAGGCAGTAATATGGTGCCGGCCGGAAACTATTCAGGGATATACCTCAGTACGCCATTTAAAGCCTGGACTTTGAAAAGTAAAACGCCTGCTGTTTCAAACCATATCACCGTTACTTTAAATACTTCAAAAACAGCATCAGTTAGCGAATGGGAGAAGGATTTAAATAGGATAAAGGTTAAAAACGATCAAAAAGCCAGTATAAAATGGTGGAATGCCTATTGGGCAAAAAGTTTCATTTACATTCAGGCTAAAGACGAAACGGCAAATCAATCGGCTAAAAACTATCAGTTGTTCCGGTATATGCTGGGCTGCAATGCCTTTGGTCAATATCCAACAAAATTTAACGGCGGACTTTTTACTTTCGACCCTCAGTTAACGGATACGGCCTTAAAATACACACCAGATTTCAGAAACTGGGGTGGTGGAACACATACCGCTCAAAACCAGCGCCTGGTGTATTGGCCAATGTTGAAAAGCGGAGATTTTGATATGATGAAAGCTCAGTTCGATTTCTATCTGAATTTATTGAAGAATGCAGAAATCAGGACTGAAGCATCCTGGGGGCATAAGGGCGCTAGTTTTACCGAACAATTAGAAAATTTCGGACTACCAAATCCTGCTGAGTATGGCTGGAAACGCCCTGCTGATTTTAATAAAGGTATGGAGTATAATGCCTGGTTAGAATACGAATGGGACACTGTGCTGGAGTTCTGTATGATGATTTTGGAAACTGAAAGGTATGGTGGCAAAAACATCGATAAGTACCTTCCTTTAATCGAAAGTTCACTTACCTTTTTTAAAGAACATTATACTTATTTAGCCAAACAAAGAGGCGCAAAAGCTTTGGATGCCGAAGGACATTTGATTTTATATCCAGGTTCCGGGGCCGAAACCTATAAAATGGCTTACAATTCTACCTCTACAATTGCGTCTTTAAAAACAGTTCTGGAAAGATTAATGGCGCTGCCTTCTTTGTCTGAAAGCAAAAAAACCGAATGGGCAGCGATGCTAAAAACCATTCCACCAATAAGTTTCAGGGCTTTCGAAGGACATGCCACCATTTCTCCTGCTAAACTTTGGGAGCGTATTAACAATCAGGAGAGTCCACAGTTGTATCCTGTATATCCATGGGGAATTTATGGAATGGGTAAACCTGGTTTAGATACCGCAATTAATACTTTTAAATACGATACCGATGTGCTGAAATTCAGAAACCATATCGGATGGAAACAGGATAACATCTTCGCTGCAAGGTTGGGCTTAACTGAAGATGCAGCCAAGCTAACTATAGCTAAGTTAAAAGATTCTGGCAGGAGGTTTCCTGCATTTTGGGGGCCAGGTTTCGACTGGACACCGGACCACAACTGGGGTGGATCGGGTATGATCGGCTTACAAGAAATGCTGATGCAGGTTGACGAAAAAAAAATATATTTGTTTCCGGCATGGCCAAAAGATTGGGATGTGCATTTCAAACTTTATGCGCCTTACCAAACCACGGTAGAAGGAACTTTAAAAGATGGAAAATTAATAGAATTGAAGGTATTACCTGAATCGAGAAAGACTGATATAAAAATAATGATTAATTAAGCGGTATCGTCATCCTGAACTTGTTTCAGTATCTAACAGGAAAGATGCTGATCCCAGAACTTCGGACCAGCATGATGGACGCTTTAATATAAAAAAGAGATGGATTTACAATTAAAAGAAAAAGTTATTGTCATCACGGGTGCTGCAAAAGGCATTGGCCGTAGTATTGCAGAAGTATTTGCCAAAGAAAATGCAATTGCGGTAATTGTTGGCAGAAAAGCAGAAGACAATCAGATCGTGGTTGATGCAATTGCTACAAATGGCGGAAAAGCAGCACAATTTGTGGCTGAACTATCTAACCCGGAAGATTGCGAAACCGTGGTGAAAAATATAGTAGCACAGTTCGGCAGGATTGATGGTTTAGTAAATAACGCAGGCGTTAATGATGGTGTGGGTTTAGAAAGTGGCAACTATAAAGACTTTATGGCCTCGCTGCATAAAAATGTGGTACATTATTATTTGATGGCGCACCATGTTTTGCCAGAATTAATTAAGAGCAAAGGTGCTATTGTCAACATCACCTCTAAAACCGCAGAAACGGGACAAGGAAATACTTCAGCTTACGCAGCTGCTAATGGTGGGAGAAATGCCTTAACCCGTGAGTGGGCAGTTGAATTACTGAAATATGGCATCCGTGTAAATGCAGTAGTGGTTGCCGAATGCTGGACACCCGCCTACGAAACCTGGATCGAGACTTTAGACAATGCGGAAGAAAAGTTAAAAGAGATTACGGCTAAAATTCCATTGGAGAACAGAATGACAACTGCTGAAGAAATTGCGAATATGACGGCTTTTTTAATGTCAAGTAAATCAAGCCATACCACCGGACAAATTATTCACGTTGATGGCGGTTATGTTCATTTAGATAGAGCTTTAGCCAACGCCTAGTTCTGTCCGCAGTTTTTAGTTAACAGTTTACAAATTACAGTTAACCGATTGACCAATTTATACGATTAACCTTCAATTTAAATGAAAACCCTTACCTGTACAACACCTGGAACTTTCGAATATTCAGAAACAACAAAACCTGAACTTAAAAAAGACCATGCAATTATAAAAATTAAAAGAATCGGTATTTGTGGAACCGATTTACATGCCTTTGAAGGTACCCAACCTTTCTTTAATTACCCACGGGTTTTAGGTCACGAGTTGTCTGGCGAGTTGGTTGAGGCCGATGGAGCTGATGGTTTCAAAATAGGAGAGGCGGTTACTTTTATTCCATATTTTAATTGTGGTGAATGTATTGCCTGTAGAATGAACAAACCTAACTGTTGTGTTAAAATGCAGGTTTGCGGTGTACATGTTGATGGAGGAATGCGCGAATATTTACAGGTTCCTTCCAGAACACTTTTACATGGCGAAGGCTTGAGTTATGATGAACTGGCATTAGTGGAACCTTTAGCCATCGGTGCACATGGTGTCCGCCGGGCAGATGTTCAGCCCGGAGAGTTTGTACTTGTTATTGGTGCCGGACCAATTGGTTTAGGTACAATGGAATTTGCAAGGATAGCAGGCGCAAATGTGATTGCTTTGGATATTAATGAAGACCGCCTGGCTTTCTGTAAAGATAAATTAAAGGTGGCCCATGTGGTTAATGCCCTTTCTCCTGATGTGGTGCAGCAACTTAGCGACATTACCAATGGCGATATGCCAACGGTTGTAATTGATGCTACAGGTAACCAAAAGGCAATTAATAACGCCATAAACTATATGGCACATGGAGCCAGGTTCGTTTTAATCGGACTTCAAAAAGGGGATTTAATTTTTAACCATCCTGAGTTTCATAAAAGAGAATCCACCTTAATGAGCAGCAGAAATGCCACCATTGAAGATTTTGAACATGTAATTAAATCGATGAAGGCAGGTTTGGTTAATCCAACAAATTACATCACGCATCAGGTTCAATTCGAAGCGGTAAAAGATGAGTTCGAAAGCTGGTTAGATCCTAAAAACGGGGTGATTAAGGCTATGGTTAGTTTGGGGAATTAAACTTTAGCCATAATTTAACGCTGGTCGTCATGCTGAATTTATTTCAGCATCTATTATACATAATATTCCTGCCAGAAGATCCTGAAACAAGTTCAGGATGATGGTTCGTCATTTCGAGCGAAGTGCAACGCAGCCGAGAAATCTATTTTCAATTTACTATTACTTAATAGATCTCTCTCCCGATTTAAAATCGGGACTTTGCTTCAGTCGAGATGACGATTTTTTTATTGGAACCTTTCAATTGTACTTGTTTCATTAATACAATCACAGGAATACGATCGCATAAAAAAGCTGGTAATCTTATGATTACCGGCTTTTGCATTAAGGTTTTATTGAAATTACTTATAAAAAACCTCATTCCAATGCAATTCATTTCTGAACTGATTGATTTTGGTATCAGCACCAATATTTACATATTCTAAACCGGCAATATTGGCAAAATCCAATAAATGTTCAGTCGTTAAATTCTGACTATAAGCAGTATGGTGTGCACCACCGGCATAAATCCAGGCTGCACAACCTGTTTTCATATCAGGTAAAGGTTTCCACAATACACGGGCTACCGGTAAGTTTGGTAAATCATGTTCAGCTTCAACAGCTTTCACTTCGTTCACCAGCAGACGAAAACGGTTACCCATATCAATTAAAGCTGCATTTAAAGCATCACCACCAGCAACATTAAAAACCAGTCGGGCAGGATCAGCTTTACCACCAATACCCAATGGGTGAACCTCTAAGCTTGCTTTACCGCTAGCCAAAGAAGCATCAACCTCGAGCATGTGCGAGCCTAAAACCATCGAATTTGCGGGATCGAAGTGATAAGTATAATCTTCCATAAATGCATTTCCACCGGCCAAACCTGCACCCATTACTTTACAGGCACGTACTAAAGCTGCCGTTTTCCAATCGCCTTCACCTGCAAAGCCATAGCCATCGGCCATTAAACGCTGCGCAGCAATTCCTGGTAGCTGGATCATGCCGTGCAAATCTTCGAAAGTATCAGAGAAACCTTTAAAGCCACCATCTACTAAGAATTTTCTTAATCCTAATTCAATTTTGGCTGCCTCATAAACAGATGAGTGCCTTGCGCCGCCAGCTTTTAAATCATCAGCCATTTCATAGGTGGCTTCGTATTCTTCTAATAAAGACTGAATGGCATCTTCACCTATTCCATTAATTACTGCTACCAAATCGCCTATACCATAAGTATTTACAGCAAAACCGAATTTCATTTCAGCTTCAACTTTATCGCCATCGGTAACGGCAACATAACGCATGTTATCGCCAAAACGGGCAAATTTAGCGCCTTGCCAATCGTGCCATCCGGCAGCAGCCCTGCACCAGGTATCAATCTGTTTGGCCACTTCTTCATCCTGCCAATGCCCAACAACTACCTTACGGTCTTTGCGCATGCGCGAAACCATAAAACCAAACTCACGGTCTCCATGTGCACTTTGGTTCAGGTTCATGAAATCCATATCGATGGTATTCCACGGAATATCGCGGTTAAACTGTGTGTGTAAATGTAGTAATGGTTTTTGCAAAACATTTAAACCCCTGATCCACATTTTAGCAGGAGAGAAGGTATGCATCCAGGTGATTACCCCAATACAATTCTCGTCAATATTGGCTTGTTGTAAGGTTTCGAAAATCTCTTCAGTCGTTTTTACAATCGGTTTGTATACCACCGAAACAGAAATACTGCCGTTTTGGTTTAACGAATCGGCTACCTCCTGGGCATGTGCTGCCACTTGTTTTAAGGTTTCTTCACCGTACAAATGTTGTGTACCCGTGATAAACCAAACTTGTAATTTTTTTAAATCAATCATTACTATTTATGTTATTTTTAATTTATTCAATGCCACGGTCTGTGTCCTCACAGGCCGATTTTTTTTCTTTTTTTGAAAAGCAAGGTTCCGTATTTCATCGGTTACTGCAGTCCTGCTTTCCGTTTTATTCACCCACCTTCGGTTGGGCTCATGCTCACTCCAATCAGGTTTAGATTACTTAGGTAAAACTTACAATTTTAAACCCGACAGCAGCGACAGCTCCCGATTCTTCATCGGGACTATAGCGAATGGCGGGGCTTTCGTTTCCTAAGCACCACTGTACCTGCTTTCCAAAACCCTTAATTCAATTTATGCAATTAAACTCAAAACTTATTTTTGTCCATAATAAGCACCATCACCATGTTTACGTTCATAATGTTTCTCTATTAACGAATCCTTCAGCTTTGGTGCCTGCGGATTGATCTGTTCTGTTAACAAAGCCATTTGTGCCACAGTTTCTAAAACAGCACTGTTATAAACTGCTTTCTCGGCTGTTTTTCCCCAGGTAAAAGGAGCATGGTTACCCACCAAAATCATTTCAACTTCTTGATAACTTAAACCCAAACTTTCAAAATGGTTCATGATCTGAAAGCCCGTTTCGTACTCATAATTGCCTTTAATCATTTCATCAGCCATTGGTGGTGCGCAAGGAATATCAACAGTTAAATGGTCGGCATGGGTGGTCCCGAAAATTGGAATTGCCCTTTGTGCCTGCGCCCAGGCCGTTCCATAAGTAGAATGGGTATGCACAATCCCGCCAATTTCTGCCCAGTGTTGATATAAAACGGCATGGGTCTTGGTATCTGATGAGGGGCGTAAAGTCCCTTCAACCGTGTTGCCGTTAAAATCTACAATAACCATTTTTTCGGGTGATAAATCCTCGTAAGGCACACCGCTTGGTTTAATGGCAAAAACACCTTTCGACCGGTCTGCAGCACTTACATTACCGAAAGTAAAAAGCACCAGTCCCAATTTAGGTAACTGCATATTGGCCTGGTAAGCCTGCTCTTTTATATCCTGATAGTTGCTCATGATAAATAAGGTTTTACATCTTTTTTATTGTATTTCTCCAGGTATCTGCCCAGACCTAAATATTGCTGGTAATGCTGGCGGTAAAGCTTTTGCTTTTTAATATTGGGCTTATATTCTTTCTCAAAACCTGTTCCCATGGCCGCCATAGCGGTTTCGATATCTGGATAAATGCCTGCCGCTACCGCTGCAAACATCGCGGCGCCTAATGCACAGGTATGCTCAAAACGGTGAATCCTGATGGGCATTTCCAGTACATCGGCCATCATTTGCATAATATAAGCCGATTTTTTGGCGACACCACCAATGCCGATAATTCCTTTTACCGGAACGCCCTGTTCTTTAAACCGATCTACAATAGCCTTTGCACCGAAACAGGTTGCTGCAGCTAGAGCACGGAAAAACCGAGGTGCATCAGTCCCTAAACCTAAACCTGTTATGGCCCCTTTAAGTTCCTGATTGGCATCTGGTGTTCTACGGCCGTTTAACCAGTCAATAGCCAGTTCTGCATAATCCTCGTTTGGTAAAGCATCAGCCTGTTTGCTTAAATTAGCAATAATTTTGCCCTCTAATTCAGCCTTTAATGCAGTAGCAGTAGCTTCATCAATTACTTCAGATTCTGTAAGTAAATGATTTAACGGCCAGCTGATTAAGTTTTTAAACCAGGCATAAACATCGCCAAAAGCAGATTGACCAGCCTCTAAACCTGCCATCCCCGGAATTACTGAACCATTAACCTGTCCGCAGATACCGTTAATCAATTTACCATGTAAATCCTGATTGGGTGCAACCAGGATATCGCAGGTACTTGTACCCATTACTTTACTCAGGTAGTAAGGTTCAATCTGTCCGCCTACTGCGCCCATATGGGCATCAAACGCGCCAACGCCTACCACCACATCAGTATTTAAGCCTAATTTGTTTGCCCATTCCTCGCTCAATGTTCCCGCAGAAACATCAGAGGTATAGGTGTCGGTAAATAATTTAGCTCTGAAGCCGGCTAAAAGCGGATCAAGGCTGCTAAAGAAATCTTCTGGAGGTAAACCGTTAAATTCTTCTGCCCAAAGTGCTTTATGCCCTGCAGCACAACGGCTACGTTTCATTGTGCTAATGTCGTTTCCACCGCAAAGTAAAAACGGAATCCAGTCGCAATGCTCTACCCATGATGCTGCACCTTTTTTAATAGTCAAATCGACCCTTAAAATATGCAATAATTTAGACCAGAACCATTCTGACGAATAAATGCCGCCGACGTATTTCAGGTAGTTGGTATCGAATTTTGTGGCATGTTCATTAATTTCGGCAGCTTCTTTTACTGAGGTATGGTCTTTCCAAAGCACAAACATGGCATTTGGATTCTCTTCAAAATCTTTAGTTAAGGCAAGGGGAGTACCTGTTGCATCAACCGCAACCGGGCTCGAACCCGTTGTATCAACGGAGATACCTTTTACCAAATGTGCAATTTCAGCACCACCTGCTTTAGCCAGGCAATCTTTTATGGTGTGGGTTAAACCTTCAATATAATCTAGGGGATGCTGGCGGAACTGATTAACAGCGGGTTTACAGTATAAACCTTTCTGCCATCTTGGATAAAGAAAAACCGATGAGGCTATTTCTTTTCCGTTTGCGGTATCGACTAGAACAGACCGGACAGAATCTGTCCCGTAATCCACTCCAATTACATAGTTTGCTGTGCTCATAACAATAAATAAATGTCTAATTAACGTTTATTTTTTTGAAATAAGAAATTTTATTGATTTTTTAATCAAAAACCTCAATTTTAGATGGATACGACCACTATTTTGTTTATGGGTTTTGCACCTGGCTGGTAGATTAAGCTATTCTTTTTTCGCTGCAGGGTATAAAAATTTAAAGGAATTGGAAACCGCCTGATGCATGATGGTGGCATGATTCTCTTGGGGTAAAAAATCAAAATATACTTTTACATTTTTGTTTTTAAACCCTTTTATCTTTTCAGCCAATACATTTGCATCCACTTCCATTACCCTGGGTATTTCGGTTGGGGTAAGACCTTCTTTACCAACAGCAATGTAAACCGAAGTTTGCTGCTTAAAAGTACTTTCTTTGATTTTCGAATCTTGATTTAACAAGGAACCATTATTCCACCATAGGCTGGGGCTAATAATAATGTATTGATTAAAAAGTGCAGGTTTTTTGATTAGGATTTCAGTCGCCAGCAATCCACCTAAAGATTGACCGATGATGGTTTTATTTGTATTCGTTTTATATTTTGCCTGAATATAAGGCTGAAGCTCATTTTCTATAAAGGAAATAAATTTATCCGAATGACCTGTTGTAGGGTAGCTTTTCTTGTCGCGCTCAATTGATGTTGGAAAAGTAAAATCCCTTTTACGATCGACGGTTGCAATGCCCACTACAATTGATTTAGGAACCTGATTTACCCACTCGAAACTATTAAACTGCACAAGCCCTACAATATGGATAAAATCTTCATCAGCAGAACCATCGAGCAAATAAATTACCGGGTATTTTGTGGTATCATTTTGTTTATACCCTTCGGGTAGGTATATATTTAAAATCCTCTTTTCTGAGAGCGCTTTCGATTGTATTTCATCAATTACACCTAAAACAAAAGCTTTACTTTGAGCAGTATCATTTAATTTATTTTTTTGTCCAAAAACTAAAGCTGTAGAAAAAGTTAAAAGAAGAAGTAAAAATGTTTTATTCATATTTTTCCTGTAGGATATCGGCTGTGATAAAATGTACTCAATCGGTACACTTTTTTTGGAAAAATACAATTTTCAACTGGCCTGATAAAATTGATACTGATTTATGTAACCGGTAAATCGTTAACAAGAAAGATAAATGTCTGAAACACCCCACTATAATGTCCATTTAGACCTGCCTTAAAAGATGTGGTTTACACTAAATTTGCTTTTAACTTGTCACGATATCAGTGTGGTAATTAAATTAAACCCATTTGAATTATCTATTGAAATCTAAAAATATAAATATGAAACTTAAAAAATTAGTAATCATCATGTGTCTAATGATGGGTACGCAGCTGGTAAAGGCACAGGTAATAGCAACCGATCTGGTTAAGGAGTGGGAAAGATCAAAAATTTACACCAAAGAATATCTGGATGTAATGCCTGAAAGTGCTTATTCTTTAAAACCTACTCCTGAAATGCGGTCTTTTGCTGAACAGCTGTTACACCTTGCAGATGCCAACTATGGTCTGGGCGCTGATGCAGTAGGTCAGAAAGATCCTTTTGCGCTGGGCGAAATGGAAAAAACTGTAGATAAATCCAAATCTAATGTCACTAAGTTAGTGCTGGCCAGCTATGATTATGTAATTGATAATATAAAAAAGATGACAGATGCACAGCTGAATGAAAGCTTCAAAATGTTGGGTAAATTCGAAATGAACCGAAGAACCGCTTTGGCTAAGGTGTTTGAGCACCAGACTCATCACAGAGGGCAAACGACAGTTTACATTCGTCTGGCAGGCATCAAACCACCACAAGAAAAATTATTTTAAAATGGAAACTATAAATTTCACGTCTACGATACTGGTAGACCAAACACTGAGAGAGGTTTTTGAAGCTGTAGTAGCCCCTCAAAAGTGGTGGTCAGGAGAATTCGAAGGAAATACAAAAGATCTAGGTGACGAGTTTACTTACCGTTACAAGGATATTCATTATTCTAAGCAGCATGTTGTCGAGCTAATTCCAGATCAAAAAGTGGTTTGGCTGGTCACCGAAAGCCAACTTAATTTTCTTGAAGATAAATCGGAATGGACCGGCACAAAAATAATTTTTGAGATTTCCCCCGAAGGGAATAAAACCAGATTATTGTTCACACACCAGGGAATACATCCTGAAATTGAATGTTACAGTGCCTGCTCAACTGCGTGGAGCCAGTTAATTAATCAGAGCCTGTATAGCCTGATCACTGCTGGTGAAGCGCAAAAACCTTTATTATAATTTGCTTTAGCGCGAAACAACAACATTAAGGTCATGTTCCGCGCTAAAGCTGTCTCCATTTGTAAGCACGAATTAATCAGCTGTCTTTCAGGTGCTGTCTGTGGTTTTTGCCCCATCTGATCATTTCCAGGATGATGTCCCCAAATGATCTGCAATATTCCGTTGATGTATATTCCACACTTACCGGTGTGTCAGCTGTAACCGTTCTTTTGATCAGTTGGTTTGCTGTCATTTCTTTTAATTCTTTGGAAAGCATACGTGTTGTAATTCCAGGAATGCTCCTTTCAATTTCACGGAATCTTTTATTGCCATTACAAATGGAATTGATAATGGGGAGCTTCCATTTACCTCCAAGAACATAAAGTGTATCCTGCAAAGCCTGTATTTCTTCCTGTTGATTGCGTGGATTGGACAGTACCTCTGTCGCAATCTGGTTTCTTTTTTCTGTTTCCATTATTGGTATACTCTGTTATACTGAATACAAAAGTATACCAATATAAGCATATTTTTGTCGTCATAAAATTTATTTTTTGATCATGAGTAACTTAACAGGAAAAAAAGCGCTGGTAACCGGCGGAAATAGCGGCATTGGCTACGCCACTGCAAAAGAATTAAAAGCACAGGGTGCAGAAGTAATCATTACCGGAAGAAGAAAAGACGCAGTTGATAAGGCTGCTGCAGAACTTGGTGTGATAGGTTTGGTGGCAGACCAGAGCCAGATCACCGCAATTGAGGGATTAGCCAGCGATGTTGAAAGCATCTTTAATAAAATTGATATCCTTTTTATCAATGCAGGTGTAGTGGAACAGAGCAGCATTGCAGAGGCGACTGAAAAAAGTTTTGACACTATTTTTGGTATTAATTTTAAAGGTGCCTACTTTACTTTGAGCAAATTTATTCCATTGATGAATGATGGTAGTTCAGTGGTATTTCTTTCTTCAAATACCGCACACATGGACGGGGCAAAAAGCTCAATTTATACTTCAAGCAAATCAGCACTGAACTCGGTTATGCGTATTGCAGCTGTAGAGTTAGCGCCTCGCCAAATCCGGGTAAATAGTGTAAGCCCAGGACCCATAGCTACAGAAATTATGAATAAAATGGGACTGAACGAAGAACAGTTAAATGGCATTAACCAATGGCTCATCAGCCGCAGTCCGCTAGGCAAAATTGGGAAATCTGAGGATGTGGCAAAAATGGTTGCTTTCTTCTGTGGTGATGCTGCAACCTATATAACTGGTGCAGAAATTGTGATGGACGGGGGCATGAGTCTTAAGGCTTAGCACTAATGGCTAAGGTACAAGTAATCGCTGGTAAAGTGTTACAAAGAAGCTAAATGAATTAAGGCTAGTACAAACAAAAGAGATGACATCAAACAACGTATAGACCATCAGATGGTTAAGCACTAAGTAATATTTTCCAGGGAAGTTAAGGTCATTTATAAGTATTTTTGTTTATCAAACACAATACGATGAACGATACCCAGCAGAAACTTAGACACCAGCAGGTGCAATACCTTGAATTTCTTTCGCGCGACCTTGAAAAGGTAAAGGCATTTTATACCGGGGCTTTCGGGTGGACCTTTACTGATTACGGGCCGGAATATACTGCTTTTGAGGGCGATTTTGTTGACGGTGGTTTTACATTAGGAGCGCCTGAGAAAGGAAGCATTCTGGTCGTACTTTATTCACAGGATTTAGAGGGAACCAGAACGAGCGTTCTTAGTGCTGGTGGCATAATTTCAAAAGAAATATTTGCTTTTCCCGGTGGACGCAGGTTCCAGTTCCTTGATCCGGATGGTTATGAGCTTGCCGTGTGGTCGTTGTAAGCAATAAACAGAAAGCCAATCACTTAAAAGCGATCACACGGCTACCCATTTTGTCATTTTTTGTGAAGCTCCTGCGCAAGTCCTATGAGAAGGCCTTCTGATCCTCTAATGTAGCACAGTTTGTAGGAGTCTTCATATTGAACCACCTCGCCAACAAGTGTAGCACCAAGCTTTTCTAGTCTTGGTAAGAGTTCTTCGATATCTGAAACGGTAAACATTACCCGCAGGTAGCCCAGGGAATTAACCGGCGCTGTGCGATGGTCTGAAACAGTAAGTGGAGCCAGAAACTGTGAAATTTCAAGTCGGCTGTGGCCGTCGGGGGTCACCATCATCGCGACTTCCACGTGCTGGTTACCCAGCCCCGTAACCTTACCTGCCCATTCGCCCTCGATTGTGGCCCGGCCTTCCAGTTTCAGACCGATTTCGGTAAAGAAAGAGATGGCATTGTCAAGCGATGCTACAACAATGCCCATATTATCCATTCTGATTAATTGGTTTTGTGCCATAAGAATTTGCTTATAATTTAAAATTAAGGAATTTCACAAAGTTAATAGACGATTTATGGACCAAATTGAGATTGATAACGAGCAGGCGGTGTAAAATGAGCATTACGATTAAACACAAAAGACGCAGTTTCTGGTTTTTTTTGGGGGGATCGCGCTTGTATTTTTCGCTCGATAAAGAGAATTTCGTACCAGATCCGAATCCGTATTAACAAAAAAACCTCACATTTCTGTGAGGTTTCTTGTGATCCCGCTGGGATTCGAACCCAGGACCACTACATTAAAAGTGTAATGCTCTACCAGCTGAGCTACGGAATCTACTTTGTTAAAAACGTTATCTGTTTCCTTTAAAGTGGTGCAAATATAGGGTTATGGAGTGTTTCCTGCAAATAAAAAATCGCGAAACGCGTTAGTGTATTGATTTATAGGCGAATTAATTATTTACCTTCTCTTTTTTAAACTTAATTGATATTTTTATCGCTCCTAATTTAATATCAATCATGTATAGATTTCTTTCTGCTTTGTTTTTTTTGCCGCTTCTCTTTGTATTTTCTTGTCAATCTAACCATGCTAAAGAAGAAGAACGGGCCAAACACAAGCAAGATTCTTTGGCCTCATGTGAAAAAAACATGCCCAGCCGTTTTGGTGCGGTAAAAGATTCTTCAAGTTTCGCTTCTAATAATAAAGTAAGTCACGATGGCATGGTTTTAATTCCGGCCGGTGAGTTTGCAATGGGTGCTTCTGATAAAGAGGGTAGAGATGATGAATATCCGCAACACCAGGTTAAAGTATCTTCTTTCTGGATTGATGCTACCGAAGTAACCAATGCCAGTTTTAAAAAGTTTGTAGACGCAACCGGGTACCTGACTACAGCCGAACGTAAACCAGATTGGGAGGAAATGAAAAAACAGCTGCCGGCAGGCACACCAAAGCCACCTGATAGTGTTTTTGTTGCCGCATCTTTAGTTTTCTATCAGCCTAAAAGTGTTACCTCTTTAAATGACGCCTCACAATGGTGGCGTTGGGTTAAAGGCGCCAATTGGAAACATCCTCATGGCCCTAACAGCGATATTAAAGGAAAAGAAAATTATCCGGTGGTACATGTATCTTGGGATGATGCCATGGCTTACTGTAAATGGTCGGGTAAACGTTTACCAACAGAAGCGGAATGGGAGTATGCTGCAAGAGGTGCTTTGAAGAATGAAAAATATCCATGGGGGAATGAAGATATAGAAAAAGGTAAAGTAAAAGCCAATACCTGGCAGGGGAGCTTTCCGGTTAAAAACACCAATTGGGATGGTTTTAATGGTTTAGCTGCTGTGAAAAAATTTAAGCCCAATGGTTACGGACTTTATGATATGGCGGGCAACGTATGGGAGTGGTGCAGCGATTGGTACCGCCCGGATTATTATAGCACAATTTCGGGATTGATCGATAACCCAAAAGGTCCCTCAGACAGTTATGATCCTATGGAGCCAACAGTACCTAAAAGAGTGGTAAGGGGCGGTTCTTTTATGTGTAACGCCTCTTATTGCAAAGGTTACCGGGTAACTTCGAGAATGAAAACTTCAGTTGATACAGGCTTAGAACATACCGGTTTTAGGTGCGTCAGCTCTAACTAAAGCCTTTTTTTGTTAAAGTTAAAATTACGCAAACGTTTGATCCATATTTTATTAAATATTATTGTTTAGTTTGGTCAAATCAAATTAAACCGAACCAAATCTTTATGCAACAAACAACAAAATCAGGTCAAACACAAGGGCCAAAACCGCTTATTATCATTTGCGCGCTATTCTTTATTTTTGGCTTTGTAACCTGGGCAAACGGAACCTTAATTCCTTTCTTTAAATTATCTTTCGGACTATCAAACTTACAGGCATTCTTTGTAACCTTTGCCTCATATATGGCTTACTTCTTTTTAGCGTTGCCATCATCGTGGATACTAAAGAAAGTTGGTTTTAAAAATGGAATTGTTTTAGGCTTGGTAATTTTAGGCCTGGGTTCATTAATATTTATACCTGCAGCCCAAACCAGAACCTTTGGTTTGTTTTTAACCGGAATTTTTGTTCAGGGTGCCGCTTTAGCTTTATTACAAACTGCATCAAATCCTTATTTAACCATTATCGGCCCAATAGAAAGTGCAGCAAAACGGATCAGTATTGCGGGTATCTGTAATAAATTTGCCGGAATGATTGTGCCTTTGATTATGGGTAGTTTGTTTTTGAAAAATGCTTCAGAAGTAGAGAAACAAATCAAAGCAGCTACAGGCGCGGTTCACGAGCAGTTATTAAATGATGTTTTAGGCCGTGTAAATATGCCCTACATTGTTTTAGCTATCGTTTTCTGCCTTTTTGCTATTTTCATTAAATTCACTAACCTGCCAGAAGTTGAAGTGGAAGAAGATGTAATCGACGAAAGCAAAGGAGAAGTGGTAAAACATAAAAGCATTTTTCAGTTCCCACACTTATTCCTGGGTGCACTTTGTATTTTTGTATATGTAGGTGCAGAGGTGATGGCTGGTGATATTATTGGTATTTACGGACGCGAGTTAGGCATTAGTCCGGAGATAAGCGGGAAATTAACCTCTATTACGCTTTTTAGTATGTTAATCGGTTATATTATAGGTATTGTTACCATTCCGAAATACATCTCTCAACAAAAAGCACTTAGAATTTGTGCGATTTTAGGTATCATTTTTACCATTTTATCTTTTGTAATCTCTAGCTGGTTTGCTGTAATTTTTGTAGCCTTACTGGGTTTAGCCAATTCATTAATGTGGCCGGCAATTTTCCCGCTAGGTATTAGCCACTTAGGTAAATTTACCAAAATCGGTTCAGCTATTATGATTATGGGTATTGCAGGTGGTGCTTTAATGCCATTATTGTACGCCTTTTTGAACGAAAAATTACATGTTAACTTTCAGTTAGCTTACCTTTTAACGGTATTACCTTGTTACTTATACATTCTGTATTTTGCGATAAAAGGCCACAAAGCTGGATTGAATTTAAAATAACCAAAACCAAATAAATTTTATGATTAAGCCCGATCTTTAATTAGATTGGGCTTTCTTTTGCGATTAATTTTCCCTTATTTTGGCGAAATTATAAACGAGGTCTGAATCTCATATCTCAAATTACAATACTCATATCTCAATAATGAATAAAGCTATTTTCCTAGATCGTGACGGTGTACTCAATCACGAAATATATGATTACATCTGCCGTGTTGAAGATTTTAAAATCCTGGATTACCAGATTCCGGTATTAAAAAAACTATTCGATGAAGGTTATCTTTTAATCGTCATTACCAATCAGGGTGGCATTGCCTTAAAGCGTTATACCGAGCAGGAGCTGGCCATTATGCACCAGATGCTTCGCAATGCTTTTGTGGCTAAAGGAGCTGATATTGCTGGTTTCTATTATTGCCCGCATCATCCAACTGTTGGCGGAGAATGCAAATGCAGAAAGCCTGCTTCGGGAATGATTTTAGACGCCATTGATATGTACGATATTGACCCGGCACAATCGGTCATGATCGGCGATAAACCAAGAGATGTGGAAGCTGCAAACGGGGCAGGGGTGAAAGGCATTCTAATCGAACCCGATGAGCAGATTAGTTATGAAAAGATTAAAGAAGTCCTCAGTCGTGAGTCTTTAGTCTAACAACTGTTTTAGGTGTAGGGAAGATGTAAAATGGAAGAGGGGTGACGTAACTCAAAGTCCATTATATACCTTACATCATCCATGATAATAATTTGGGCGTTTTAACACGCTGTACACTATATCTTTTTGGCTGTCATTCGATTACATTACCATTGACGTTATTTTGCAAATGATTATTAATCAGCTTTTAAACTGCTTTCGCATTGCCATCCAGCTAGGCCCTAGCACGGTATCCCCGTTCTACTTAAATCCGGCCTAACAAATTTTTCGGGCTACATTGTTCTGGCCACACAACTGGCTTCAAAAGAAAAATTTTCAGCCGGCATTTTTTGTTTCTTTTTGATGCCAAAAAGAAAGAGCCATTCGGCGGCGGTGAGCCGAGGCAAGACTGTGGTGTATGGCAAAAGAAATCAATTATACTTCACTAATTTGATTTTTATAAAATAAATTACCCCTCAGGGTGACAACCAAAAAGGATGCTGTTCCATCGTTAACGCAATGACTACGAAGTTTAGAAACTGAAGAAGCCTGCGAAATTATACCACATCCCTTACCTAAACTTCCGAAATCCTACAACACTCATGCCTTTTGAGATTTCGGCAGATGCTCTGGCCACCTAGACCTGATTGAAATGGCATTCCGGTAATAGACTAATTTGTATTTATCGAAAATTCACCGGAATATAATGGAAAGCAGGACTACAGCCACCGACGAGCACTGTATCTGCGCTCCAAAAAATAAATTCCGCAATGAATACGAACATTAGAAAGGGAAGGAGCGGACGAATAACTTCGTTAGTCAAAAGCTGCTGAAATTCTATTACGCTTTTCCCCAGCTAATCCTTACGAAATCCTACAATGCTCAATGCCCCTTTGAGATTTCGTAAGATACCCTAAAAAAAAATCCTAAGTCTTAAACCGGAAACCGACTCAAGACTTAGGACTAAAGACTCTCGACTTATTTTAATCTATTTCCCAGCTGCTTTAGCGTGGTCAGCTAAAAATGTAGCTAAACCGCTATCGGTTAATGGGTGTTTTAATAAACCAACAATTGCAGCCAATGGTGCGGTAATTACATCAGCACCTAATTTAGCACAGTTTACAATGTGTAATGGTCCGCGGATTGATGCTGCTAAAATCTGAGTTTCGTAACCGTAGTTATCAAAAATAGTTCTGATATCTTCGATTAAAACCAAACCATCGCTAGAAATATCATCTAAACGGCCTAAAAACGGAGAAACATAAGTAGCTCCGGCTTTAGCTGCTAATAACGCTTGTCCGGCAGAGAAAATTAAAGTACAATTGGTTTTAATTCCTTTTGAAGAGAAATATTTAATGGCTTTAACACCATCTTTAATCATCGGAACTTTAACGACAATTTTCGGGTTTAAAGCTGCTAAAGCTTCACCTTCTTTAACAATTTCATCAAAAGTAGTAGAAATAACTTCAGCACTTACGTTATCATCAACAATATCGCAAATCGCTTTATAATGGTTAATTACATTTTCATCGCCGGTAATACCTTCTTTAGCCATTAAGCTAGGGTTGGTGGTTACGCCATCTAAAATGCCAAGATCTTGCGCCTCTTTGATTTGATCAAGATTTGCGGTGTCAATAAAAAATTTCATGGTTATAAATTCTTAAATATTTGAGTTTCTATGATTGAACCCTGAAGAATTTAATTCCCCCTTCAGGGGATTAAGGGAAAAGAAAAAAAAGGGCAAGCACCTTCTATCGCACCGCTACAACCTTCTACCCTTGCTGTGTTCCCACCCTGGGGGAGTTCAAAGGGAGCTGGTCGTAAAAGACTTGCCCGGCCACAAAGGTAGAAAAAGAAGTTGTTTCGCGAAATGCATTTTTGCATTTTTTTTCTCTTTTAAGCTATGTAGCTGATTAATAATTTAATAAATTTAAAATGTGTAATTTTAAATGGGATAAGAAAATACAACATTCGCAATACCTGAGGTATGTTATTTATATGCAAATAAAATATTCGTATATAAATCTACAATTAAAACGATTTATGCAGGAATTTAGCAGAAAAAGTGAATTTATTGTACAATATTACCATTATAAATTTGATAAATATTTATCGGTATTATTATCATTTTTTCAATGCAAAGACTTTAAATTACTTAAGGACTAAAATTTTTCTAAAAATCGTGTCAACTCTGTAATTTAAGATTTGTTTTTCGTATCTTAGTGTTTCCTATACACTAACAACTAACGAGCAAAGAATGGAACCAAACAGTGGATTGTACGATGCGCAATTTGAACACGATGCCTGCGGTATTGGGTTCGTTGCACATGTGAAAGGGCGAAAATCGCATCAAATCATCTCTGATGCACTTACTATTTTAGAGAATCTAGATCATAGGGGGGCATGTGGAGCAGAACCGAATACAGGCGATGGTGCAGGTATTATGATTCAGATTCCTCACGAATTTTTTTATGACGAATGTTTAAAAGCTGGCTTTAGCCTACCTGAAACCAATAATTATGGTGTAGGTATGTTATTTATGCCAAAGGATATCAGATCGAGAGAAGAGTGCAGAGAATTGATTTACCGTGCCGCCGAAAAATTAGGCCTTGAAATTTTAGGTTTTAGAAAAGTTGATGTTGATACAACAGATATTGGCAATATGGCCCTTTCTGTTGAACCAGAAATTGAGCAGGTATTTATTGCCCGCCCTTATGCAGTAGCACCTGGGGCTGATTTCGAACGTAAGCTTTATATTTTTAAAAATTACCTGATTAAACTGATCGTAAACACCGTTCATGGTGGTAAAGATTTTTATATCGTTTCGCTTTCTGCGCAAACCATTATATATAAAGGTCAGCTTACTTCATTACAGGTACGTACCTATTTTACCGATCTAACCGATAAGCGCATGGTTTCTGCTTTAGGTTTAGTTCACTCTCGTTTTGCGACCAATACTTTCCCTTCGTGGAGGCTGGCGCAACCATTCCGCTTTATTGCACACAATGGTGAGATCAATACTTTACAAGGAAATTTAAACTGGTTTAGGGCAGGCGTGAAGTCTTTTGCTTCTGCTTATTTTACACCAGAAGAATTAGATATGTTGTTGCCTGTAATCGATGAAACCAATTCAGATTCAGGCTGTTTAGATAATGTTATTGAATTGTTACTTCACTCTGGAAGAACCCTGCCTCATGTATTAATGATGTTGGTGCCGGAGGCCTGGGATGGTAACGAAGATATGGATCCGGTTAAAAGGGCATTCTACGAATTCCATGCTACTTTAATGGAGCCATGGGATGGACCTGCAGCAATTGCTTTTACCGATGGTAAATTAATTGGTGCTACTTTAGATCGTAATGGTCTTCGTCCTTCCCGTTATGCCATTACTTCTGATGACCGTGTAATTATGGGCTCTGAGGCTGGTGCATTGGCTATCGATCAAAGTACCGTAATCGAAAAAGGTCGTTTAACGCCTGGCAAAATGTTCGTCGTAGACATGGAGCAAGGCAGAATTATCAGTGATAACGAAATTAAAGAAGAAGTTTGCGGTAAAAGTCCTTATGCCGATTGGATTAATCGATATCAAATCCGTTTAGAGGAATTACCTGAGCCACGTGTAATGTTCACTGGTTTATCAACTGAATCTATTTTTAAATATCAGCAGGTTTTTGGTTACAGCAGGGAAGATGTTGATCTTTTGCTTAAACCAATGGCCATTGAAGGTAAAGAACCAATCGGTTCTATGGGTACCGATACTCCATTGGCTATTCTATCCAAACGCCCTCAGCATTTATCTTCTTATTTCAAACAGTTATTTGCACAGGTAACCAACCCGCCAATAGATCCGATCAGGGAGAAAGTGGTGATGAGTTTGGCCAGTTTTATGGGAAGCATGGGTAACTTGCTGGAAGAAACCCCAAAACAAGCACATTGTGTAGCCATTAAACATCCAATTTTAACCAATCAGGAGTTAGAGAAATTAAGAAGCATCGATACCGGTGTTTTCCAGGCGAAAACTTTACAGACTTATTTCAGGGCTGATGGCAAACCAGGCGCTATGGCGAAAGCTTTAGACCGTTTGTGCCGTTATGCCGTTGATGCGGTCGAAGATGGTTTCCAGGTAATTGTATTAACCGATAGGGCTATCGACTCTGAACATGCTGCAATGCCTTCTTTATTGGCCGTTTCAGCAGTACACCATCACTTAATCCGCAAAGGATACCGTGGTGCTGTAGGTATTGTAATTGAGGCGGGTGATATCTGGGAAGTTCATCATTTTGCTACTTTGTTAGGCTTTGGTGTAACAGCCATTAACCCTTATCTGGCATTAGAAACCATTAACGAGTTCAAGGAAGAATCTGGTTTATCAACAGAACAGCTTACTAAAAACTATATCTACGCGGTTAATAGTGGTTTACTTAAAATTTTCTCTAAAATGGGCATCTCCACCTTGCAATCATATCAGGGTGCGCAGATTTTCGAGATTTTAGGTTTAAATAAACAAGTGGTAAATACTTATTTCACTGGTGCAGTTTCACGTATCGGTGGCTTAGGATTGGATGAAATTGCGAAAGAAACCTTAATTAAACATCACCGCAGTTTTGGTCCGCTAACACAGACCGAAAACTTGTTGCCGGCAGGTGGAACTTATAAATTCCGTCGTAAAGGTGAAGCGCATTTATTTAATCCGCAAACCATTCACTTGTTGCAAAACGCAACCCGTAAAAACGATTACAATATTTTCAAGCAATACTCTAAATTGGTAAATGAGCAAACACAACAAGCTTATACCATCCGTGGATTGTTCGAATTTAACTATAGCCGCCCATCAGTACCTTTAAATGAGGTAGAATCTACCGAAGCAATCTTAAAAAGATTTGCAACAGGCGCGATGTCTTTCGGTTCAATTTCGCACGAGGCGCACTCTACTTTAGCCATTGCCATGAACCGTATCGGTGGAAAAAGCAATACCGGAGAGGGTGGTGAAGATGAAATGCGTTATACTAAATTGCCAAATGGCGATAGCATGCGCTCGGCCATTAAACAAGTGGCTTCTGCACGTTTCGGTGTAACCAGTTACTACTTAACCAATGCCGACGAGTTACAGATTAAAATGGCCCAGGGTGCTAAACCAGGAGAAGGTGGTCAATTACCAGGGCACAAAGTGGATGATTGGATTGCAAAAGTTCGTCACTCTACCCCGGGAGTTGGTTTAATTTCTCCTCCGCCTCACCACGATATTTATTCGATTGAAGATTTAGCCCAGCTAATTTTCGATTTGAAAAATGCCAACCGTGCTGCCAGAATCAATGTGAAACTGGTTTCAAAAGCTGGTGTAGGTACTATTGCAGCGGGTGTTGCTAAAGCACATGCCGATGTCATTCTGGTATCTGGTTTTGATGGCGGAACAGGCGCTTCTCCTTTAACTTCTATCCAGCACGCTGGTTTACCATGGGAGTTAGGCTTGGCAGAAGCACACCAAACTTTAGTTAAAAATAAACTGCGTAACCGTATTGTGTTACAAACAGATGGTCAGCTTAAAACCGGTAGAGATATCGCTATTGCAGCCTTATTAGGTGCTGAAGAATGGGGTGTTGCCACAGCAGCCCTGGTTACTTCAGGATGTATTATGATGCGTAAGTGCCACTTAAATACTTGTCCGGTTGGCGTAGCTACACAAGATCCGGAATTAAGAAAACTATTTACTGGTGATGCAGACCACGTAGTGAACTTATTTTATTTCCTTGCGGAAGAATTACGTGAGATTATGGCTGAATTAGGTTTCAGAACCATCCACGAAATGATTGGTCAGGCTGATATTTTGAAAGTACGCGAATTACCTGCTGAAGACTGGAAACTGAAACACCTTGATTTATCAGCTATTTTATACAAAGCTGAAGAAAATGGTTTGCCTTTATTTAATACTGAAGGTCAGGATCATGGTTTAGATCAGGTTTTAGATCATAAGTTAATTGCTGCAGCACAACCTGCCATCGATCATAACGAGCCGGTATTTGCCAGCTTCGATGTGAAAAATACCGACCGTGCGCTGGGTACCATGTTATCGAATGAAATCTCGAAAGTTCATTTAGGTGCTGGTCTACCTCCGGATACGATCAACTTTAAATTTGTAGGTTCGGCCGGACAGAGTTTCGGTGCATTCAATACCCGTGGGGTAACCTTATCACTGGAAGGTGAAGCGAACGATTACGTAGGTAAAGGATTATCGGGTGCCAGATTAGCCATTTATCCTTTCTCAAACTCAACCTTTATCCCTGAACAAAATATCATTATCGGTAACGTAGCCCTTTACGGTGCCACTTCTGGTGAGTTATTTGCCCGTGGTAAAGCAGGCGAACGTTTCGCCGTGCGTAACTCTGGTGCAACAGCCGTTGTTGAAGGAGTGGGTGATCACGGTTGTGAATACATGACCGGTGGTGAAGTGCTGATTCTTGGTGATACCGGAAGTAATTTCGCTGCTGGTATGAGTGGTGGTGTGGCCTGGATTTATGATGCCAACGGAACTTTTGCACGCAAATGCAACAAGGAAATGGTTGATTTAGATCCGCTGCAAGCTGAAGATGAAGAGCGTATTTTAGCTTTACTTAAAACGCATATCCGCTTAACGGACAGTAGAGTAGCTGAGTTTATCTTAAGCGATTGGAAAACTCAATCTGCTCATTTCGTAAAAGTATTCCCTAAAGAATACAAAGCAGTTTTAAGCAAACGTAATCAACAAGTAAAAACACACTAGGCCATGGGAAAAGTAACAGGATTTCAAGAATACGATAGAGTTGCGCCCACCAGAGAAGAGGCTGCAACACGTGTAAAACACTACGGTGAATTTTTAAATGATTTACCTTCACAAGAATTAAACAATCAGGCTGCCCGTTGTATGGATTGCGGCGTACCTTTCTGCCAGTCAGGCTGCCCATTGGGTAACGTGATACCAGAATTTAACGACGCTGTTTATCAAGGCAAATGGGAATTAGCGGCCAATATTTTATTAAGCACCAACAACTTTCCTGAATTTACAGGTAGAATTTGCCCTGCACCATGCGAATCAGCATGTGTATTAGGTATTAACCGCCCGCCGGTTTCTATCGAGGAAATTGAGAAACACATCATCGAAATCGCTTTCGAAAAAGGATTTATCAAAGCAAAAGCACCATTAATCAGAACCGGTAAAAAAGTTGCTGTAATTGGTTCAGGTCCTGCAGGATTAGCTGCCGCTGCCCAGTTAAATAAAGTCGGACATGAAGTGACTGTTTTCGAACGTGACGATGCTCCAGGCGGTTTATTGAGATACGGTATTCCTGATTTTAAACTACAGAAAAATGTAGTGGATCGCCGTATCGATTTAATGAAAGAAGAAGGTATTATTTTTAAATGTAATGCCAACGTAGGCGAGAATGTTGAAATAGGTACTTTATTGCGCGATTTCAACGCCATTGTATTGGCTGGTGGTTCAACTATTCCACGCGATTTGCCAATTGATGGCCGTTCGGCTAAAGGTGTTCATTTTGCAATGGATTTCCTGAAACAACAAAATAAACGTGTGGCAAGCAGAGCTGTTGAAGCAGAAGATATTATGGCTACCGGTAAAAATGTAATCGTAATTGGTGGTGGTGATACCGGATCTGACTGTATTGGTACTTCGAACCGTCATGGTGCGAAGTCTGTGACGCAATTCGAGATTATGCCGATGCCGCCACAGGCACGTAACGAGCATATGCCCTGGCCAAATTATCCAATGTTGCTAAAAAATACCTCTTCTCACGAAGAAGGTGCACAAAGGGCCTGGTCAGTAAATACAAAAAACTTTATTGCTGATGAAAAAGGAAACCTTAAAGCCTTAAAAGTAGTCGATGTAGAATGGGAAATTGATGCAAACGGACGCCCGGTTACTTTTAAAGAAGTGGCAGGTACAGAAAGAGATCTTCCATGCGAACTGGTGCTTTTAGCAATGGGTTTCTTACATCCTCAAAAAGAAGGTTTAATTGAGAAATTAGGCGTAGAGTTAGATAACCGCGGAAACGTAAAGGCATCTGAACACACCTATCAAACCAATATTGCCAAGATTTTTGCCGCAGGTGACGTTCGCCGCGGACAATCATTAGTAGTTTGGGCTATTTCAGAAGGTAGGGAAGCTGCCCGCAAGGTAGACGAATACTTAATGGGAACAACTAAACTGGCATCGAAAGATGCCGTTGCATACGCTTAGTAGGTTTTAAATTCTATATTTTTAGGGTCGTGGTTTGCACCACGACCTTTTTTGCTTTGATAAATCTTTAGTTAATTCTCTGCCACGGAGGCACGGAGCTTATTCCTTTAAGAAACATCGTCCTCGTTTACAACGAGGATGCAAGAGAATGGCGATTTTATCGCCCCTAGAATTCTTATTAAGCATTACAAATGCGAACCTCACTAATCCTAGGTACAAACGAAGACTATTTGCAGAGAGATCTTACAGCTAGCTAGTTTAGGGCGGTCGTCATGCTGAACTTGTTTCAGCATCTATCATACTGTTTAGTTGCTAATCATTTTTCGACACGGAAATTTCAGCATGAATACTTAACATATGATTATTAAATAGATCCTGAAATAAATTCAGGATGACGAATATGCGAGAAAAATAGATTAAAACAACTTCAATTGCTCATCTTTTGGTGGCTTCTCTTTTCCAAAAATGGTTCTGCCACCATATTTCCAGCTTTCCGCACGTTCTTTTTGAATTACTTTTTCAAAATCCATATTCGGAACAAAGTCTTTTTCTGCATTACGGGCAATTTGATGCAGCGATTTTATCGCTTGTTGTTTATTGGTATTTCCAATCTTTGCTTTTTCAATGGCTTTCTGCAAAACACTGATGGTCTCATCATAAACGTTTACCGGAACAGGGAAGGGGTGTCCATCTTTACCGCCATGCGCAAAAGAATAACGTGCAGGATCGGTAAACCGTGAAGGTGTACCGTAAATCACCTCACTTACTAAAGCCATTGATTGTAAAGTTCTTGGTCCCATGCCTTCAAGTAATAATAATTCCTCAAAATTACCCGGTTGTTTTTCCTGTGCCAGCCATAGTATACTTCCTAAACGTTTTAAATCGACATCTTTCGATTTTACTTCATGATGATCGGGCATGACCAATTTTTGTATTTCACCAAGCATTCGAGTTGGTGATTCAGTTGTCATGCTCATCATACTCTGCCTTGTTTTATCGGCATCGTTATCGGTTAGATTTAAAATCTGGCCTTGATTAATGCCACAAATACCCGTATGAGGCTCTTCTACAAAAGATTTTAAGTTTTCAGAATGCCAGTGGTACCTTCTTGCTGTCGAGCTGCTATCGCTCATGCCTTGTTGCACCACGGCCCAATCGCCTTCGTTGCTTAAAATAAAACTATGAAGATACAGTTGAAAACCATCTTGAATGGCTGTATTATCTACTTTTGCACTGAGTTTACTGGCCCGAACCAGCGCTGTTCCATTTAAGCCTGTTTGATCGGCAATTTTTAAAAGTTCGTTTGGGGTTTCCCTGCTGTATTTCCCTTTGCCTCCACAAATATAAATCCCCAGCTCTTTTGACAAGGGATTAATCGACTTCTTCAAAGCACCCATTACCGATGTGGTAATTCCTGAGGAATGCCAGTCCATACCCATTACGGCGCCCAGGCTTTGAAACCAAAAAGGACTACTTAAACGGCGTATTACTTCTGCTTTACCATATTCTAATAGTATCGCTTCGGTTATCGCTAAACCAAGTGTAGCCATACGCTGTGCCAGCCATGGTGGTACATGCCCATAATGTAGCGGTAAATCTGCGCTTCCTGATCTTTTCAATACTAACAAATTTAGTAAAATATTATTTAAAAAAAAGCATTATTTTATTGGCTATAGAAAGGACCTGACATTAATAAAAGCGATTATCCGGTGTAAACTAAACTTGATTGGAGTGAGCATGCCGATTTTTTATCGGCATAAAACGGAAAGCAAGGCCGAACCTAACCTAAGAATTACCACTATTGCTTTTCAGAAAAAACGATTGATGATATTTTTTGTTATTTTGAGGAACAATAATACTGGCGAAGACTCATTCATACATGCGGAAATTCTTACAACGTTTACTCAGTACCTGGATTATTCGCATGTCGAATAAGTTTGGTTCAAGGCCTAACCGTAAACGCATCCACGCTGCTTTAAATAAACTGTACAAAACCATCAATGCATCACCTGGGAAACGGGGACTTATTTTTGATGTTACCGATACAGATAAATTTATCATTTTATCGGATCAGCATAAAGGTGCCCGCGATTATGCCGATGATTTCACCTTAGCTGAAAAGAATTACCTTAAGGCACTCGAATACTACAATCAACAGGATTTCCATTATATCAATTTGGGCGATAGCGAGGAACTTTGGGAGAATTTACTCGAATCTGTAATCAAGCACAATAAGGAAACTTTCGAAGCAGAAAAAGCTTTTATCTCAAAAAATCACTTCACTAAAATATTCGGCAACCATGATTTATATTGGGATAATGATCCTTTAGCGGGATTTAACCTCAATAGAATTTACGGGACCAAAATCAGAATTTATGAAGGGGCAATTTTAAGAATGCCGCTTGGAGAAAGTAAACTTGATATTTTCTTAACCCACGGACATCAGGGCGATTTACAGAGTGATGGTAACTGGTTTAGCAAATGGTTTGTGAGTACGGTTTGGGCACCACTGCAATCGTATCTTCAAATTAATCCGAATACACCAGCGTACAGCAATCAACTTAAAACCGCACACAATGCACTAATGTACAACTGGGTAGCTGCAAAAAAGAATATGGCTTTAATTACCGGGCATACACACCAGCCGGTTTTCGCCTCATTAACACATCTGGAACGCATTTATATCAAACTGAATAAAGCCAAACGAGAAAAGAACACCGAAGATCTTGCGCTTTTAAATGCAGAACTTCATAAAGTGATAAAAGAAAGAGCCAAAACACCACGTATTGGCAAATATAAACCAGGCTACTTTAACAGCGGATGCTGTTGTTTTAGTGATGGCGATATGACAGGTATAGAAATCGAAAATGGCTTTATAAGATTAATAAAATGGTCGTACCACAGAAATGCGATTCCTGAAAGAATTTTGCTTGAAGAAATGAAAATCAGCGAATTAGCAGATTTAAACCTATTTAATGGGTAACATAACGTAAAATGTTGTACCCAAATCTTTTCCTTTGCTTTCTACCCATAACTTTCCCTTGTGTATATCCACTAAAGCATTTACGGTGATTAACCCCAAACCATAAGTATTTTCATGATCTGTAGCTACAGCACTTAAGGTGGCGAATTTTAAGAAAATTTTATCCAGATCTTCTTCTGTTAAACCTACACCATTATCTTTCACCTGAATGGTGACTTCATTTTCTGAAGCCTGATGTGTGATGTGAATTTCCTTTCCGCCTGAAGAAAATTTAATGGCATTGTCGAGTAATTGGCTAAAAATGACCTTAAGTTTGTCAGCATCACCAAAAATTTCTACCGGCGCTCCAAAATCGATGATAACAGTTTGCTTTTTCAGTTTAAGCGCTAAATCTAAATTAAATTTTACCTCTTCGAGTATTTCTTTCAGGTCAACCTTTGCTTTTTTAGGCTTAAAGGAATGGGCTTCCTTACGCGCTGAAATTAAAAGATTGTTCAGATTTTCGATTATCCTTTTAGATTGCGTATTGATCTTATCCGCAATTAAACTTGTCCTTTCCTCAACACCAGGAATCCGTCCCAACAGTTCTGACTGTAAAGAAATGGTGGTCATGGGATTTTTAAGGTCGTGAACAAGCACATGTAAACGATCATCATAAGCCCTGAAAGTTCTTCTGATCGAAATCCTGGATTCGAGTTTCTCCGTTACCATATCTGCCAATAACCCTAACATTTTAAGTTGCTGTGCTGTAGCCGCCTTAAATTCGATATCTGCCGCGTAAATCAAACCAAGCTCATAACCTTCAGGCGAGCTGATTGGCATAGAGGCAAAAAAAGTAAATGCATCATTTTTTAAAGGTAATCCGATAAATGATCCCAATTGAGCTTTCATAAAGAAGTCTCCATCTGTTTGAAAACCGATACCCGCATTCGGAACATCGAATATTTCTGCAGCCAATTGTGCAATCTGATCAAAAGCCCTTTCTTCAGCTGTATCTAAAATCTCATAATATCTCAATTTTTCCAAACGCAAGGTTTCATCTGATGGAATCATGTTATCTGCTTTTTCGTAATGCATTAAGGTTTTAGTTTACTTATAAGGATGAATAGCTATTAGTTTACTTATAAGGATGAATAGCTAAAGGTAAAAATTATGCGTAAATACTGTAAATAATATAAACAATTAAGTCGTAAATTTCGTTAATATAAAGTTGGAGGAAATAGGGCAGAAAGCGTTAAAATTACTACCAAAACAGTTTAGATAATGAGATTATACATAGAACGTAAACCTGTTAAGGTTAACCCGGATACTAAAAGAGTTATTGCACGTTTTTTTTTTAACGGAGAGGAGAGAGCATTAGAAGTCATCAGGAAGGTTTTAGAGTTTTCAGATGAAAAAGTGTTTTCACTGATATCGCCCATCTTACAGGAATATTCGAAAAGGCATCGCAACATCACTAAAATTTTAACCCGTCACTGCAAAAAATTAAAAAAGCAGTTTATTGCCCTGGGTACTGAAATAGAAGATATTGATGAATACACCAAATTGCTAATTGGTGCCTATTTTACCCACGAATATTCTATTGAATCTGCCGCTTTTTTCAATCCGAGTATTGTAGACGACCCTGATCAGACCGATCTGGTTGAAGGGGAAAAACGGGTAATCATCAGTTTTAGGGCTGTTGGAGAAGGCCACATTTCTTCTATTGTTTTCCGTCGTGCTTTAATTGATAAAAATAACAATATTCAGGTTTTACCTGTTGGAAATTACGTTGATGAAGCTGAAGTGGTAAAAAATGCCATTTACGTGAAGAAACTATTCCTGAAAAAAGCAGCCTATGCGCAGATTGATCCTTCTGTATTGGAAGAAATTGAATCGAAACTGGATGATAAATTTGAATATACCAGCCTGAGTAATATCATTAAAGATTCTAAAAGTCTGCACAAAGAAAATCCCGCACGTTTAATTGAATACGATAAAGTGCTCTGGCTGTCAGACACTTACCATACCATTTCATTTTCTAAAGATACAGATATCTCTGACCGTGTAATTTTTCCGATTTCAGAATTTGAGCGTAAAGGGATTGAAGATGCACGTTTTGTTAAGTTTATTAAAGATGATGGCAAAGTATTATACTATGCAACCTATACCGCATTTGATGGTTCTTTGATTATTCCCAAACTGGTGCAAACCGAGGATTTCTACGAGTTTAAAGTGATTCCGCTATATGGTGATGGTGCTCAGAATAAAAACCTGGCCCTATTTCCGCGAAAAATTAAAGGGAAATATGTGATGATGAGCCGGATAGACGGCTGGAACAATTACCTGATGTTTTCTGATAAAGTGAATGTTTGGGAAAATCCAATCCTTTTAAAGCAACCGCGATATGATTGGGAATTGGTGCAGATTGGCAATTGCGGATCTCCGATTGAAACAGATAAAGGATGGATAGTAATTACACACGGTGTTGGCCCCATGCGCAGGTACTGTATTGGTGTAAGTTTATTGGATCTTGAAAACCCGAGCATAGAAATTGGCCATTTAAAAGAACCATTAATTATTCCGAATAATGATGAACGCGAAGGTTATGTACCCAATGTGGTATATTCCTGCGGTTCGATTATCAGCAATGGTGAATTGATTATTCCCTATGGCTTATCTGATTACAGTTCTTCGTTTGCGACGGTAAACCTCGAATTGTTACTGGCTAAATTACTGGAGAATAATTAAGATATAGCTTTCATCAGGCTAAATCATAAGTTGTAATTCCACCCGAAAGCTGTCACTACTACTTGTTGAGCATCTTACTGGTCATCAAAACCCTGAAACAGATCAGGGTAAACGATCATTTTAACTCAATTTGTACAAGAAAATAACACAAAAGGCTGATTCATTTCTGAACCCGCCTTTTTTATTTCAGAGACAATTAAATATCTAGCTACACTTATCTGCCTCCACTAAAGGAGAAGACAAGGTTTCGTATTCTGCTTCTGCAGCCTTTAATATGGCCAAATGAGAGATGAAATAAGCTAAGGTACTTTCAGCCCCCTGGTTTCTATTCACACTGTTGAACTGTAATCCATCTGCACAACCATGGGTTTCAAAATCGTATAAGGGAATATGCAGACTGTTTTTCCCTAAAAACCACTCATAACTGATATGCATTAAATTTAAGTATTTATCATCTTTGGTCACCTCGAAAGTTTTGGCATAAAGTAACACCATGGCCATTGTTTCTATAGCCTGCTGGTCATATATCGGATTTTTACCATGTTTTTTCATCCATCCCGCATTTCCAACAGGATTTAGGTATCCATTTTCGAAAGAAAAGCTATTCAAAAACGCAATACTTTCCATTGCAATTTTATAGGATGTCGCATTGCCGGTAACTTCGTAATGATGAAGCAGAGCCAAAGGAAGGATTGCGTTATCGTAGGTCAGAATATCTTCAAACCAATGCCAGTCGCCATCTTTATTATCTTTATACGATGCCATTAATGAATTGGCCAGCATATTGATTTCTTTTGTGATTAACTCATCACCAGGATGGGCACACAGGTAATAAGACAGCCCAATAATGGTATTTGCTTTTCCACGGAGATATTTTAATTCTTTAAAATGGGGAATCGAATGTGAAAATAATTCCCTGCCGAATTCACGGTAAGAATTATTAGGTGCACTGCAAACTAAATAACCCAATGACCAAATGGTACGGCCAAAAGAATCTTCAGAGCCTACCTCATCCAGATAATTGCGGTTAAAACTCAGGAAATTCCTGAAATTTCCGTCATCCGTTTGCATATATTGAATGAAACTGAGGTAAACAGGCATGAATTTTAAAGCTTTAGGGTTTTTATCCTGCTCTATGGCCATTAATGCCATAATTAATGCCCTTGCATTATCATCGATGCAATAGCCTTCTTTTAAATTTGGAATGCCAAAACGGGCATGCTGTATAATTCCGGTATCATCTGTTAATAACGAAATATGATTTAAGTTAAGCGCTGGCATCCCTTCTACATCAATGATAGGAGGCGTAACTCTTTCAGGTCTTTTTCCATCAGCCAGAGCCTCATTTAATGCGTTAAGGTAAACACTTCCAATGGCTGGCCAGCGAAGGTTTAAGCCATATTCGTATGCATTTTGCTTCAGTTTTTGATATTTATCTTGATCGCTTAATAGTTCATTAACAATCTTTGCCAGCTGTACATCATTTTTAAAATCGAATAATTTGCCTCTGTTATCTGCTAATAACTCCTGAGCGTGCCAGTATGGCGTAGAAACCACTGCAGCACCTGCACCAATAGCGTATGATAAAGTACCACTGGTTATCTGGGCTTCATTTAAATATGGTGTGATGTATAAATAACAGGCCGTTAAATATTGATGTAATTCTTCTTCGGAAACAAATTTATTAACGAAAGCAATATTATTCTCGACGCCTAAATCTTTTGCCAATGCTTTCAAACTATCGCGATATTCTTCACCATTGTGTTTCACCACGCCAGGATGGGTATTCCCCAAAATCACATATAAAACATCAGGATGTTGCGCTACGATTTCGGGTAAAGCTTTAATCACCGTTTCTAAACCTTTATTCCGGCTAATTAAACCAAAAGTAAACAGTACCTTTCTATTGGCAAAAAGCTCACTTTGCGCAATTTCGTTATTTGGTATAGGTTCCAGATCCGGAACACCATGTTCTATTAATTTGATTGAAGCCTTAGGGATTTGATAAATACTGGTCAAAAACAAGACTGCCTTTTTACTCATGACCACTATTTTAGAAGATTTAACGGCAATCTCCTTAATAATGGTTTGCTGCATAAAATTCGGCTCTTTTAAAACCGTATGCAAAATGGTAATGAATGGCTTTTTTAGTCGGTTGATTAAGGATAATAAAAACACCCCACTGTTACCACCATATATACCAAACTCATGCTCAATGATACAAGTATCTACATCGCTGTTATTGATAAAATCAGCAGCTTCGATATAGTCCTGTTGATTTTGCTGGCGTATCACAAATTTTACTTCGCTCGGGTAATCGTGTTCATTAACATCATCTGATTCATTTAATGCAACAACAAAGCTTTTCTCTGAATGATAAGCAGGATTTAAACTTAGGGCATTCACTAAGTTCTGATTAAAAGTAGCTAAACCGCATTCGCGAGGAGGATAGGTTGAAATATAGGCTATTTTCATAAGTATTTCAAGTAGGTTGATACTTAAATAACATTATATTATCTAAATAGTTTGTGATTTCCTCAAAATACGCTTAATAAAGCCAAAACAATCTGATTTGGCCACTTGTTAGTAAGTAAATATTTAGCTATGAGATCAATATGGAAAGGTTCGATTGGATTTGGTTTGGTAAATATCCCGGTGAAGTTATTCTCGGGCGTCCAGAATAGTAACCTTGATTTAGATATGCTCGACGAACGTGATCATGCGAAGATTAAATTTCTAAGGGTAAATGAAAATACACATAAGGAAGTACCTTACGAGAAGATTGTTAAAGGCTATTTTTTAAAAGACAGTTATGTTGTTTTAGACAAACACGATTTTGAAGAGGCCGCTCCTGAAAAAACTAAAATTATTGAGTTAGAGAATTTTGTTGATATAAAAGATATTAATCCTATTTATTACGAAACTTCTTATTATACCGAACCCGAAAAGCAGGGCAAAAAAGCGTATGGATTATTGCTAAAGGCTTTAGAAAAATCGGGCAAGGCCGGTGTGGCCAGGTTTGTATTAAGAAATACAGAAAATTTATGTGTAATCCACCCGATGGAACATGTGATTGTAATTACTAAAATCAGGTTCCAGGAGGAAATCAGAAGCTTATCAGAAATTAATAAGGTGGATGATATTACCATCACCAAAAAGGAAATGGATGTGGGTTTAGCATTGATTAAACAATACAGCTCCAAATTCGACTTGAGCGCTTTTAAAGATGATTACAGTACTGAATTATTGAAGATAATCAAAGCGAAATCTAAAGGAAAACGCGCCACAGTGAAAAAGATGAAACCACAAAAAGCTTCAAGCGACGATTTATATGAGCAATTGATGCAGAGTTTGGGCTCGAAGAAAGGGGCGTAGTTAGTTTGGCGTTGTTGAAACCGCTTAACGCTAAGCGCTATACAAGAAGTTCATTGGAGTGTTAATCACTCCAATGAACTTCTTTCTATTTAAAAGCAGCTTTCAATTGATCTGCTGCATAAGCCTGTGCCGCTTTTGCTTCCGGAATAACGATAGCCATACCAAAAAATTCGTGTGTTACGCCCTCATAGTTTTTAAGATCGACCCTTACCCCGGCAGCCTTAAGTTTATCAGCCAGCATGATACCATCATCGTTTAAAGGGTCTATTTCTGCGGTAATAATCGTCGTAGGTGGAAGTCCTTTTAAATTGGCATTAACCAATGATATTTTAGGATCCTGTGCTTCAATCATGGTGTTCAGGTACTGATTAGTAAACCATCCCATCATCGCTTTGTTTAGCGGTTTTGCTTTTTCATACATTTTGTAAGATTCTGTATTCATGTCTGCCTGCGCAATAGGATAAACCAAAACCTCGTGCACAGGAAGCATGATGTGTTTGTCTCTAGCCATTATAGATACATTTGCCGCTAAATTTCCGCCTGCACTTTCGCCAACCACTGCAATCTTCGCTGGATCGGCTTTTAATTCTACCGCATTTTTAATCGCCCATTCGTAAGCAGTAAAAGCATCATTATGCGCCGTAGGGAACTTATTTTCGGGTGCTAAACGATAAGCTACAGAAACCACAACAGCACCAACCTGCTCGGCCAAAGCCTGTGCCGATGCGTTATAAACATCTAAATTGGCTATAACAAAACCACCACCATGGTAATAAACAATGAGCGGATAGGGACCATTTCCTGCTTTTGGCGTATAAATACGCAAATGAATTTTGCCTCCGCTTGCATCAATATCTTTACCTATGGTATCGACCTGAGCAACTGGTATGGGAATATTGTTTTGTTTTACCAAATCCATTACCGCATCCGTTGGTGTATGATTTTTACGCGCATCAGTCGCATTTAAAGTTTCTAAAGGTTTATCTCCATAACTACTTAATTTTTCCATTACCGCCTGCATTTCCGGCTTTATTGTTTTTCCCCATTCGGGAGCTGGTCCGGCAGGTTTTAACCCTGCTGTTAATGTTGAATCGGTTATGGTCGAATCAGTTGTTGTCGTCGTTTTTGTTCCTCCCGTACAAGCAGAGAGCGAAACTGCCACCCCGAAAATGAGTGTACTAAACTTTATTGAGTTGGTTTTCATAGCGATATTTTATTGTTTTTATTAAACATGTTTCTATAACAGTATCAATCAGATAGTGTTTTCATCGCCTCACAACTTTTTAGAATTTACTTAAATAGCAAACATCTTGGCGAATTAGTGTGTTCTTAAATAAACGAAATTTTATGCTAACAGAAATAACAGGATTACCGGATCATATTTTTGGGGTAAGGGCTACAGGAGAGGTGACTAGCGAAGATGTAAAGAGCGTTTTGTTAACCGGTTTAAAAAGAACCGCCGAACGATTTAAAGAAATCAGGTATCTGCTTGTTTTAGAAACTGATGTGAAAAACTTTACAGCAGGCGCATGGGTACAGGATGTTAAAGCCGGTTTACAAAATTTTACCAAATGGAAAAAAATTGCCGTAGTAAGTGCCGAAAAAGGAGTGGAGTGGTTTACTGATGTTTTTACAGTAGCTACACCCGGTAAATCTAAAGGCTTTAAACCAGAAGAAATAGAAGAAGCCAAAGCCTGGTTAAATGCCGAAGACTAATTATTAAACAACAGCTCATGAAAAATTCTAAAACAGCGGAAGAAAGTAGCAAGGCTACCGCACCGAAAAATGCAAAAGCTAAAGGCGCTGATGATCAAGTAACATCAGCCAAAGATGCAAAGAAAGTAAGTGTAAGTAAAGATGCACTTGTGAAACATAAAAAGCCGTAATCAGTAGAAGATATTCCTTAGTTTTATGAAGATTGATGCCAGTAATATTGACCATTTTTATGATAAAGCCTACGATTGGATAATTGATAAAGGACCGTCTGTAATTTTAGGCATAGCGCTGCTTATTTTAGGACTATGGCTAATTAAGTTATTAGGAAAGTGGATGCAGGGAGGTATGCACCGCAAAGATGTAAATCCATCACTGCGGCCATTTCTAACCAGTTTAATGCTGATAACCTTAAGAATTTTGTTGGTGCTTACCGTGATGCAGATTATTGGCATTCAACTTACTTTTTTAACCGTATTAATTGGTGGTATTGGGGTTGCTGCAGGCTTAGCTTTATCAGGGACACTGCAAAATTTTGCCAGTGGTGTATTGATTTTACTGCTGAAACCTTTTGTGGTAGGCGATAATATTATTGCCCAAAATCAGGAGGGAACCGTAACATCGATCCAGATATTTTATACCATTGTTAAAACTTTCGATAATCGAACGGTAGTTATTCCAAATGGCAAATTATCAAACGAAGTAATTATCAATATCAGCAGAGAAGGCAGCAGGAGATTAGATTTTGAAATGAAATTTAGTTATGGCATCGATTATGAAAAGATTGTAACGGTTTTCAATAAAACGGTCGATGAATTTAAAGATTGCCTCAAAACACCGGAAAGGAGAATTGGAGTGTCTGCTTTAGAGGATAGTGGATTTAAAGTAAGCTTAAATGTTTGGGTTAAAGCACATGGTTTTACCGATACTAAACTTTCTTTTTTAGAAGTACTGATGAAAAACCTAAAACTTGGAGGAATAAAATTACCTGGTATGGCCGATTAAAAATCTATTTTCTCAGCAATGCATAAATCTTATCCATTAGTTCGTCGATGTTAAAAGGCTTAGACATAAAATCATCTGCTTCTATTCCGTCTAATGTATAATTGTTTGCATTATAACGGGCAGAAATCATTAAAACGGGAATATGCTGTGTCGTCGCGGTATCTTTAAGTTCTTTTAAAAGTACCCTTCCATCAGCGTCAGGGAGCATAATATCCATGATAATCACATCCGGATTGAATTGATGAACATGGTTAATAAAATCAGCACCTTTGTTTAATCCATCCACATTAAAAGCTTCGCTTTCTAAAATAAGGGTTATAACATCTAAGATTGCGTGGTTATCTTCAATAACCAAAATATTTTTCTTTGCCAAAGTTGGGATGATTTTAAAAATTCAAACAAATATATAATAAAAAACAAATCTCAAATCCGAATTTAGCAAATTAGAGTCATTCTAAAAATAGGCTTAAAATTTGTTAATTCGTGAAATAAAATACGCTGCAATATCAAATACATATGACTAAATTTTCTGTAGACTTAACCAATTGCGATAAAGAGCCCATTCATATTCCTGGTAAGATTCAATCTCATGGCTTTCTGGTAGCAGTTGATAAGAATAGCCTATCCATTACCTACATTAGTGAAAATGCAGGAGTTTTTTTGGCAGCGCAAGCCACAAGCTTATTAAACAAACCACTTCCGGTTTTAAATCATTTTATTAAACAACAAGATCCGGCTTTTAATATCGAAGACCTGCTTAAACTGGGTATTATCCGGAAAAGCTTTGATGCCATTAGCCCACATCCTGTTGAAATTAACGGCCTTCCTTTTTATTTGATTATTTCTTCATCAAAAAGCGACTGGTTAATAGAATTTGAACCCGTAACCTTACAATTCGATATTCAAAGTTCCATTGGTCGTTCTGCGTCATCTATGCTTCAGGGGAAAAATGTTTCAGCATTATTAAAAGGTGCTGCCCTGGAAGTAAAAAAGCTAATCAATTACGACCGGATTATGATCTATAAATTTTTAGATGATGGTCATGGCGAAGTGGTAGCAGAAGAGAAGGAAGCCGATTTAGAACCATTTTTTGGATTACATTACCCGGCATCGGATATTCCTAAACAGGCGAGAGAACTTTATAAATTAAATTTAACCAGGCTAATTGCCAATGTAAATGTGCCAGATTCGCCAATTCTTACTTTTAAAGAAAACGAGGCACTCGATTTAACTAATGGCAGTTTACGAGCGGTATCACCCATACATATTCAATACCTGAAAAATATGGGTGTGCATTCGAGTTTCAGCATATCCCTCATCTCTCATGGCGAATTATGGGGTTTAATTGCCTGCCATAACTATAGCCCTAAATTTATAGATTATAAAGCCAGAGAAGGCGCTAAGTTAATCGGGCAGATTCTTTCTTCAGCATTAGAATATCGCCAGGAAGAAGAAGATGCAGAGGTTATTGAACAATTTAAAAGCACGGCTAATGTTCTGGTCGAACATTTAAACCGTGATAAGTATTTAGTTGAGGCCATAACCGGCCACAAAAGAACCATTTTAGATGCAACCAA
This sequence comes from Pedobacter sp. GW460-11-11-14-TSB4, assembly GCF_059423705.1. Taxonomy (NCBI): domain Bacteria; kingdom Pseudomonadati; phylum Bacteroidota; class Sphingobacteriia; order Sphingobacteriales; family Sphingobacteriaceae; genus Pedobacter; species Pedobacter sp. GW460-11-11-14-TSB4. Next base: position 274,037 of record NZ_JBWKYI010000001.1, on the reverse strand, counting down.
AGCTTCGGGTGTGGCCATCATTTTCGAAAATGAACTTAAAACCATTGGAAATGTGCCATCAGAAGAAGAAATACTGGAACTTTCCGAATGGTTGAAAACCACCAATGATGAATCGATATATTATACGCATCGATTATCTGAAATCCATTCTCCGGCTAAAAAATACAAGTCAATTGCCTCTGGAATTCTTTCCTGTATATTAAATAAAGAACTGGGCGAAATGATTATCTGGTTTAAACCCGAAATCATTACTACTGTAAATTGGGCCGGAAACCCCGAAAAACCGGTAGTTCCTTCTGAAAATGGCTTGCTAAACCTATCTCCTCGGAAATCATTCGAAATCTGGTCGCAGGTAGTTAATAACACTTCAGAAAAGTGGATGGCTGAAGAAATCGCCTCAGTTTTAAGAATACGTGAAATTATTATTGCCGATATTAATAAAAAGGCTAATGAAATCAGACTGCTTAACGAAAAACTGCAGGCTGCTTATGAAGAACTGGATACGTTTAGCTATACCATTTCGCACGATTTAAGGACTCCGTTAACCTCGATCAAAACTTATGCAGAGCTTATGCTTAAGAATAAGAGTATTGATGAAAATGGCCGAAAAATGCTAAGCAGGATTTTAACAGGCGCGGATAAAATGAATTTCTTAATAAAAGAGATCCTAAATTTAGCAAGAGTGGGGCGTTCTGAAATAAATTTTGAAACAGTTGAGGTAGAATCTTTGTTAAAAGAAATAAAGAGCGAAGTGTGGTCGGCCTTTAAAGCAGATCATACCGAGTTGGTTTTAGGTCAACTACCTAATATAAAAGGAGATAAAACCATGATCAGTCAGGTTTTTACCAACCTGATTGGTAATGCAGTAAAATACTCGGCCATGGTAGATAAACCTAAAATTGAGGTTTCTGCGTATATAGATGGAGGAGAAATTATCTACGCAGTTAAAGATAATGGGATAGGAATTGACAACCGTTATTACGACCGGGTTTTTGAACTTTTTAAACGGATGGATAATGTTAAGGATATAGAAGGCACAGGAGTGGGCTTAGCAATTGTAAAAAGGGTTGTAGAAAAACACAGTGGCAGGGTTTGGTTTGAAAGTAAGTTAAATGTAGGATCAACTTTTTTTGTAGCTTTTAAAAACAGATAAAATGAAAACACCAGATATATTTTATGTAGAGGATGATGTAGACTATGCATTTTTTATGCAAAGTGCATTACAAGAGGTTAAGGATACCTTGAATTTAACTATAGTTGAAGATGGGACAGAAGCATTACAAAAACTTCAGAAGTTTGCTGAAAGTAAAACCAAGCCTAAATTAATTCTGCTTGATTTGAATTTGCCGGGCTTGTCTGGGCTCGACCTGTTAAAATTCATCAGGGATATTCCTTATCTGAAAACGATACCAGTAATCTTGTTTTCTACATCTGATAATCCTGACGATGTTAAGGCATCAATAGAATTTGGCGCCAATGCTTACCTAACCAAACCTGATGGTTATGAAAACCTGGTTAAATGCGTACATTCTGTACACGATTTCTGGTTTAACCAACACCTAAGGTTAAATTAAAATACTATAAAATAATAGGAAGAGATTCGGGTATTAAATCCGAATCTTTTCTTTTTAATAATTAAATTTCCTTTTATGATTGCCAATTTATTGAGAACTGAAACTGCAGAAAACCATAAAACATTAGAATCTTTAATGTTTGTTAATGAGATTATGAACAATTCTTTAAGCGTTGATCAGTATAAAAAGCTGTTAACCATTAATTATATTATTCACCAGAAATTAGAGAATACGCTTGCGAATAGGTTAGATGCAAATATTGCTGAGCAACTGGAAATGAAGGACAGGTTAAAGCTCGCGGCATTAGAACAAGACTTAAATTATTGGAATATAGATAGTTTAACATTACCGGGTTTAGATTTTGAATTGTTTGTTCCAGAAAAAAATACTGCTGAAGTTTTAGGCGCACTTTATGTGTTAGAGGGGGCTACATTGGGCGGAAACGTAATTAAAAGGCATATTTTAGCCAATCCCAATTTTAAAGATCACGAAGATGGCTTAAATTATTACGGCGTTTATGGCGAAGAACTGAGTGCAAAATGGAAAAAATTTGTCTCCATAATAAACCAGGTGGTTGCTGAGGTGGATTATAATCGCTGTATAAATAGCGCCAACTTAACCTTCAATAACCTGATCAACTTATCTAAACAACTCAATTAAGTTGCCGGATTTTGATCGTAAAATCTGAAAAAATACCTCTATAATAGTGCCAGGGCATTTTTTTGATTGTGTAAATGTGCAAAACTTCTTTCAAATAAATATTTGCTTTCTGTTGTTAATTCAAGGTAAATATGTATTATTGAAAAAATAAATTTTTTAAACCTTAAAAACATCAATTAGCGATGGAAAAATTCTCAAAAGTTAAAGCTGCTGTTGCTGCTATTGAAGCAGATGTAGAAAAATTTTATAATGCTGGCAATGCAGCTGCTGGTACTCGTGTGCGTAAAGCAATGCAAGATCTTAAAGTTTTAGCACAAGAAATCCGTGCAGAAGTAACTGACAAGAAAAACTCTGGAAAATAATATTTCGCGAGTAAGAAACAAAAAGGGTTCTGGTATGCCAGGGCCCTTTTTGCGTTTATGGATGTTAGCCAGTCTTACGAAGTTTAGGGCGCTTTGTTGCTGAGCTTCATTAAGTCTCAGGAAGCAGCGCAATCGTCGCCCTGCACTTGTTTCAGGGTCTTAATGAGGTATCATATAGATACTGAAATAAATTCAGCCTGACGCCAATAAACGCATTATCCCTATAAAAGATAAAGCTCCCCATCGCGGAGAGCCTTTATCCAACTAACAAAACATATTTTTTATTTATTATCCTATCAGAAATAAACGATAATTTATTTCCAAGTAGGTGTAACAGTCAAATTACTACCAGCATTAGAAGTTAAACCTGCTGCTACAATTGTATCTATATAGGGAATGAAAAACTCATAGTCACTATTTATCGGAGTATTTTGTGGATCTTCTGCTCCAAAAATTAATGCTCTAAATCTAATATTGGGATCCGGATGATCTAGAATTATCTTTATCTTATTACCTATCAGCAGTCCATTGCTATCAAATACTTCCGTTTTGGTTACGGTATATGTATTTGGTGTTGCTGTTGGACTTGGCGGAACTATAATTTCATTACTATAGCTACGAGCTCCCGATCTCGTAATTATGACCCTCCTGTAGGTTCCACCGTTAGTATTTGCCATTATGCCAGTAATATATCCACCATTTACTTCATTACCTGAGATAATATAACCATTTGTTAATGCTGTTTCGAAAATTCCACTGGCATTTTTAATTTCATATGATTCACTATAATATTCATTTGGAGTTATATTGGGTTTTGAACCAACAGTACTAGGGTAGTTTACACCGTTATTATAAAGACTAATTATGTTATTTGTAATTGTAACAACAACTGGTGGAGGTACTATGTAAATACTATATCGAACTGAAGAGTAACTTACACGATTTATATTTTGGTTGTCTGTAAATTCAAATCTGATAACTAATTTACCATTACTCTTAGCTGCTGGCAGTGAAGCCTCTATGTCTTTTAAAGTGGCAAAGTCATCCTTATAATTTGAAGATGTTATACTTGTTTCTTTTAGTAAAACACTGGAAGGGTCATCTGGAATATTGGAATCACTACTTTGGTTCTCAGTATAATATAACGATATCTTACAGTTACCTGAAACAAATCCACCAGAAGAGGCTACAACTCTTTTTGTAACAATTGTAAATTTAAATGGAGTAGCGACGGCAGCATTAGGTACCTTAAGCGCATTACTGCTTTGGAGATAATCATGTCCTATTTGAAACGTTTGCAAAGTAATCTGTGCTTTTGATGTTAGCGCTAACACTATGAAAGCTAACACAAAAAAAATCTGCTTTTTCATTTTACTTTTCATAATTAGCTTTGTATTCATTTGCACTTTCGTGTTCCGATTGCGCATCGGCCAAACTTTTGTGGAACCATCCGTAAACAACAAATTCTTGTTTTTTTTCATCAAATACAATTTGATCCTTTGGAGCGCCTGTGGTTACAGATAGATATTGAAGAAGTTTAGAAAATTCATTTTCAGAGAGTTTTGTTGTCTGAATAACAGGTTCAATTTTCGTTTCATCCTTTTTGCATCCTGCAAAAGCTATGCTGATTAATAAGGCAGCGGTTCCCACTTGTTTAATGGGCAATTTTAATTTAGATTTCATAGATAGATTATTATTTATTATTTAACTTATTTTCATTTTATCCCTTTTTTATCAGTTTATATTCGATTACGGGTTTACCACGTGTACCTGCATCTCCAGCACCCATTGAAATAAATTTCAATTTATATACATTACCAGCTGTATCTTTAATCAAATAAAAAACCTTTGTGTTAACACCAGTAGCAGGTTGTGTACTTCTCCATCCTGAACCAATTGCATCCCTATTCGTTAAGAATGTTTCTCCAGCAATGTTTGATTCAGAAAATGACGCATAAGTTTTTGTATCTGTAATCGTAACAATTGCAGCAGATGTGCCTCCTAAATTATTAATGAAAACTAAATCAGAAAATGCATATGGTAAATAAATTGTATTACCGTTTACATCTTTTGATGTTGTCCAATACATGCTATAGCCCCAAACAAGATCCCAACTCGCTTTAGCAGGTTCAGCAGTAACAGCTGCTCCATTTACTAAGGAAGCAAATTGAAAATTAGCATCAGTATTTTTAGTAATATCTAATGTTTTAAAAGTAGTTTCAGCTATTTTAGCATATTGTAAAGTGTAGCCGGTGGTGCCTATTCTAATTACTCTGATTTTATAAAGTTCTTCATTAGCTAATACTGTTCCTGATCCACCTTTTCTGTTAATAATGTAAACTTTATTTTCAGCCTCAGTTGCAGATATAGCTGCAATAGCAGTTCTATTAGTGATATTTGCCTCTCTAGCATCATCAACTAACGTTAAATTGCCCTGACCTTGACCAACTTTTAACGCGTTTGGATCAAAATCAGCACTCGTTACAGAATTTAAATCTGTTTTATCCTTTAATAGTAAAGCCGAAGCACCGTTGGTTGAATTTAAGATTACTTTAAAATCCGCACCAGAATAAAATCCTAAATCCCAGCTATCTCTTGCCAGTGAAGTTTGTTTATCTGTACTAAAATCTACATAAACACTATTTCCTGCAGCACTTCCAGCTTCAGCAGCAATTAGTCCATTTAATGTTAAAGTACTTCCATCAGATGGTGGAACTACAACAATAGGTTCGTCTGTATTTTTTTTACAGGCTGTAAATGTTACTGCTAAAAAAGCAACAGCAATTATTGAGTTAAATTTATTCATGTTATTGTGATTATATTGTTTTTATTAGAGTTTATACCAGTTATAACTTAGTCCTAATACGTAAGATCGACCATAACTATAAGCCACAGCTGCCCCACCTGTACTGTGTGCGCCAGCATTGGCGGTTGAACTATTGGTGAGTTGTGTAACATTAAATAGATTTTTAATCCCCGCATTAATGTCTAAAGATTTGAACAGATTTTTGTTTAGCATTAAATCAGCTGTATGAAAATCGCCAATCTTTACCAGTACTGCAGTATTGTTGGTGGCAAGCTGATAACTAGGTAAACTGCCCGTATACTTGTAAAAAAAGCTAATGCTTCCATTTACATTCGGAAAAGTATAGGTAATGTTCGAATTTACCTCTGTAGCCCAGGCAAATTCTGGAGCTGTTATATCTTTGTCTTCGAGAAGATCATTATACCGTCCGATATACGACAACCCAAGCGTAGCCTGAAGATTTTTAAAGATTAATATGTTTTCTAAAGTTCCACCAGTTGTTTTGTATTTTGATACATTTATGGGTGTAGTGATCGATGTGTTTGCAGGAGAAATACCAAACTCGATACGATTTTTAAATAAATTGTAAAAACCTGATAGGGTAGAGCGAAATTGAAAATCCTTTCCTTGTATGCCTGCCCAAGCCAAGGAAGCATTAAAACTGTTAGATTCTTCAGCCTTTAAATTTGGATTACCAAATATGGTATGGCTGGCATCTACAAAATCATAAAACAATTCTCTAAGTGCGGGGGAGCGGAAACCTCTGGCGTAGGCCAAGCGAAAATCCAAATCTTTAGTCAAAGTAAATTTAGTATTTAAAGAAGGAATAACAGGAGGGGCATCGTAAACCGAATTTTTGATAAATCTTAATCCTGGTCTAATGTTTATACCTGCTGAGAGTTTTATTTCAGCAGAAAGAAAGGCGGCATAATCATTAATTACAGGCGATCCGCTAATCCTTTGTCCACTGGCTGCATCTCTATTATACTCAATACCAGGTTGGAAAGAAACAAATTGGTTTAGGATATAAATTGCCGTAGCCCTGAATATTGTAGAATTGAATTTAGCTACATCCTGTTCACCTAGGCCTGGTGAAAGTTCCTCAGTATTATTACTAAAATCATGAATAACCGTTCTGGTGGCTCGATCAAGTTTTGTAAAACCGGCAATGGCAGATAGTTGCAGTTTATTGCTAAATTTATATTCCGATTGAAGCTGTTGGGCATATCTGTGTGTAGTGTAGGTTTGTAATATTCCCTTGTAATTGTTTGGATTTAGTCCGTTCCTTACAAAAATATCCTCTTTTAATCCATCCAAACGGTACCAGATATTAAAATTATTATTTCGATAGCCTATTTTGGTATTGCCTAAAAATTGTTCTTTGGGTTTCCAGCGAGATAGAATACTATTAACTTCAGCTATGGTGGCTGTTTTACTTGCTAAATTCCAGCCACCAAACTCGTTATGCGATGCACCAAGCAACACACTCCAGCCTTTTTTCTGCCAGCTAACGCTTAAGTTCTGGTTATGCTGACCTGCGCCATTGAGTAAGTTATACTCATTCCCAGCTGTTTCTTCCTGTACACGTGCATTAACACTTAACAATTGCTTTCCTGGATTTTTGGTTATGATATTAATTACCCCTGCAAGTGCATCGGTGCCATACACAACAGACATCGGACCTTCAACAATTTCTACCCTTTCAATGGTGTTAATGTCAATTTGATTTAAACTTTCGCGGGCATCAGATCGGTCAACCATCGGTACACCATCCAGTAAAATTTTAATATTTCGGCCTGTCATTCCCATTAAAGAAACATCGGTTGTGCCTAAGGTTAAATCGTTGCTAAAGCGAAAACCGAGTTCGGTATTCAAAACTTGCTGCACATTGGTTGCTGCTCTTAACTTAATCCGCGCTGCACTTATTGTTTTTACATTGTATACCGAATTCCGCAAAGTTTGCGGTCCATATTGCCCTGTAATCACCACATCTTTTAAATCATTTGCCTTTGTAGTATCAACTTTAATTTCTTGAGCCACAGTAACAAATCCACAAAGCGATAAGGCAATTGATAAATATATCTTCATTTATTTAGACTAATTATAAATAATTGTGCAAATTTGTAGATAATCACAAAAAGCAGATAACGTTAAACGGATAATTAATACCGTAAAACGGATTAAATGAATATGGGACCATCATGATTTTCCGATCACAGTATTAGGATGTATGAAATCATGATAGCCTTATCACATTTTAAGAAACAGTATAAATAGATGGAAATTAAACTCTCAACCTGTCCAAAAGGAGATATTATTTATAAAAATACCTATCCTGATAACTTTGATAGCTTTAAGGATATAGATGAGACGACTGTAGCGTTGGAAAGAAATGATGTAAAATACCACATAAAGGAGCAGTGGTTTAGAGGAATCCACATTAGCCTTATTGAGGTCCATCCTCATCAGGAAGAAAATTTTCACTTTGAATCTTCTCAGCCACATATTGGCTTTCTGTTTTGTCTGAGCGGTTCAGTCAATTATGGTTATGATCAACAAGATGATTTTTTATCACTGAATAAAGAGGAGCAGGATTTTAATATAGGAAGTGTTAATGCAATCAGATTTAATATAACAGCGAAAACCAGGTTCCTTTATATACAACTCACTGAACAATATTTTTTTCAGGTCACAGGTGGAAAGTCTACTATGGATACCAAAACTGCCATCCAAAAACCCATTAGCACTGAAATCGGCTTGATACTGCAGCAAATTATTTACCCTAAGCACGAGGGGAGGATAAAGCGCCTGTTTCTGGAAGCCCGGATATTTGAATTGATTATTGCCTATTTTAATCAAAAACCGGAAAAACAGACCCTCATTTTAAAAAAGGAAGATGTAGAAAAAATTCTCCTGGCCAAACAGTTGGTCGAGTACGATTTACAGCATCCGAATTCGTTAATGGAGCTGTCGCGCAAGGTTGGTATTAACGATTATAAGCTTAAAAGAGGTTTTAAGGAATTAATAGGTCATACTGTATTTGGTTATCTCTATAAAATCAGGATGGAAAAGGCCCATTATTTTCTTTCTAAGGAAAAGAAAACGGTTAATGAGGTTGCTTTTCTTGTCGGTTATAAAAACGCACAACATTTTATCACTGCTTTTAAAAAACAGTACCATATTTTACCGGGAAGTTTAAACAAAAGCTAGAAATTTAGCGCAAACGTTTGTTTATTCTTTTACCTCGTTCACAATCAAATCAGACTCTACAATGGTGTTGTAATACGCCTGGTTCTCAGAATTAGGGCTATGAATAAGGTCTAACAGAATATTTGCGGCTTTTTGTCCCTGTAAATAGGGGTATTGCTCTACTGAAGCTACAGGCGAATTATCCAGGTAGCTGATAATCGGCAGATTTGCATAACTCACCACGTCAAAATCATTGATTACATTCAGTTTTTTGAAATATTTAATCAGGAAAAGCGCGACATAATCGTTAAAGGCTACAATTGCGGTAGGTTTACGCTTATGATTTAGAAATTGCTCAGCAGCGTCGATAGTGCCTTCCTCAGTTAAATCACAGTTCACCACCAGCGATGGATCAAATTTTAAGCGGTTAAAAGTAATGGCCTGCATATAGCCATCTTTACGTTCCTCACTCGCATATAAAGTACTTGGGCCATTAATCATGCCAATGCTTCTGTGTCCTTTTTTCAAAAGATAGTTCACAGCCTTAACGGTTGCACTCTCCAGGCTGCAAGCTACATAATGTACGTTTTTAAAAGGAGGAATCCGATCAAAAAATACGACAGGTATATTGAATGAATTGAGTTTCTCGAAATGATCAAACTTTGAAGTGTCTTTACTGATGGATACCAATAAACCATCAACGCGTTGATTTTTCATTTTTTCAACGAGCTTTACTTCCTGCTCATAGTTATCGTGCGACTGGGCAAAAATAACTGTATAGTTTTTTTTAATGGCTTCGTCTTCAATTGCAGAAATGGCTATGGAGAAAAAGTGTTCTGATAGTTCAGGTAAAATTACGCCAATAGTATATGTTTTTCCTTTTTGAAAAAGAATTGCCGCATTATTAGGCTCATAGTTTAGAGACTTTGCCAGCTGCTTAATTTTCTCCCTCGTTACCGCTCCAATGCTCGGATGATCGTGCAATCCCCTGGAAACACTGGATGGAGAAATGTTTAAGATTCTGGCTATTTCTTTGATGGTTGTTGGTTTCGACTGCATTCTGAGTGCTAAACTACATTAAATTTCTTCAATATGTAATAATACAAAATTAATCAAACGTTTGCGTTGTTTTTTTTCCTCATTTCTTTTCTCTGCTATATAAATATCAATACTTTCGGAAAAACTAATGACGCTGCGTTCTAAAAAATAATAATAGAAAAATTATACATAGAAAGCAATTTTAACCCCTTAAAAAACAAAATTGATATACAATCATAAAGGCACACCCCAATGATTAACACAAGTACCCCTCAATTTGGAGGGGTATTTAAACAAAAAGACGAGAAGTGTTCGTACCACTCCTCGCCAAATTGGGTTATTTTCCTGCAAGCAGGCACAAAAGTTATCTAAGCTATATGTTTAACCCTTCTCCAAAGGTATAAAATTTACGCATGTTACAAATAACGCAGTGTACATTCTAATTATTTTAAATTTTCATAACAATGCCTCCAGCTACCTGAGGTATTGTTATAAGGGGTTAGAAGTAATCCATACGTCATATATACAATTCAGGCTTCATTTTTAAAATCATATTCCTACTTTGGTTATTATTAATTTTATAAATGATAGCTGTATACATTTTACTTTTTATCGTAATCGCCTTTCTGATTATAACAAACCTTCCGGTTTTTGGCCGTTTGCCAAAGGGATTACGACTGGAAAAAATCCACCACCTCGCTAATTATCGTGATGGTGCCTTACAAAATCAGTCGATAACCTTAATGCAACCTGAGGGTGTTAGCTTTTTTAAGGTTCTAAACGCATTTCTTTTCGAAAAACATCCTAATAAGGCTCCAGATAAAACACTTCCTTTTATTTTACCTAACTTAAACGGAAAGGCTAAAAGCGATGTTCCTGAAATTATCTGGTTTGGACACTCATCTTACCTGATCAAAGTACAAGGCTTAAGAATTCTGGTCGATCCTGTTTTTAGCAAAACGCCATCTCCATTTTCATTTATCGGCAGTAAAGCTTTTTTGGGCACAGATGTGGTTAAAGCGGAAGAATTTAAAGATATCGATATCCTGGTTATCACACACGATCATTACGATCACCTGGATTATAATAGTATTTTAAAAATTGCACCACAGGTTAAATCTATTGTTACTTCACTGGGCGTGGGATCACACCTGGAAAGATGGGGAATTAAGACAGAAAAAATCAATGAACTTGGCTGGAATGAATCGCTAACATTGTTTGACAGCCTGCAGTTAACAGCTGTTCCTGCCAGACATTTTACCGGGAGGAAGTTTAAAAGGAATCAAACCCTTTGGTCGGCATTTGTACTGAAAACTGCAAATTATAAACTATTTCTGGGAGGCGATTCTGGTTACGATGCACACTTTGCCAAAATAGGTGAGGAGTTTGGCCCTTTCGATTTAGCCCTGCTCGAATGCGGGCAATACAATGCCTATTGGCCGTACATTCATATGTTCCCGGAAGAAACCGTGCAGGCCGCTATCGATTTAAAAGCAAAAGTTTTAATGCCCGTGCATTGGGGCAAATTTAGCCTGGCCATGCACCCCTGGAACGAACCCATTAAAAGAGTGGTTTTAGCTGCAGCAGCAAAGCAGCTTCCTTTGGTTACCCCAAAATTGGGTGAAACCATCATTTTAGATGAATATTTGCCTACAGAAAACTGGTGGCTTGAAGAATAAAACTAAACAATAATGGTATTGTAGTGTTTAATTCTAAAATCAAATACCATTATGAAAACTGATCTTGTTGAAATTTTTCAGACCATTAGAGCTGGAATGCAGCCTTACGCTACTCGTGGATATACGGTACACGAAAATTCGGAGAACGGCTATGATCTTTACAGCGAAAAAAATATAGCAATAAACGGCGAAAAAGTAACTGAGCGCTTTTTTACAGGCGTTTACATTAATGGGGATATCGTAGAAGTTAAAATCAATACTGATGAATTTTCTACAACAAATCATAATTTAAGTGATTTTGGTCAAAATAAGGCAGGTTTGCAAATTTCTGCTCTTGATGATTCTAAATTAAAAGAAGTTGAAACTTTAGTCGAAATTATCCATACTAACTTTAAAGAAAAAGAGTGGATTTAACAATCTGATGGTTAAATTTGCAGCTGATAACTTTTCTAATAACCTTCTGCTGATTGAATAATTTAACTTCTAATGGTAACTGGCATCATCAATTATGTATAGCGCTGGCTCATCACAAAATTGAGTGTTTTTTTTCTTTCGAAGATCAATTTCGATTATTACAGATCGATCATCAATTAGTCGTTCACCTGGTAGATTTAAACAATCAATTCAGCCCGCAAGATCTTCTAAAGCTTCAGGAAAAACATCACCACGAAGGCATTAAACTTATTCATCTTTGGGAAGACCTCTGGCAATCAAAACCAGATCAGGTTTTAGCGAGAATAAAATCTTTGCTTGGCCAAAACATCCGTATTCACGGGAGAAAAACCAAAGTATCTAAAATTACCAAACCAGTTTCCGATTCTTTTTTAATTGAAAATCATTTGCAGGGATCAGTCAGTAGCCGCTATAAAATTGGTTTATTTGAAAAGAATGAACTCGTGGCTGTTGCTACTTTTTCGGCACTGCGCAAAATGAACCATACCGAAAATTACAGATCGGCAGAATTGATCAGGTTTGCTGTTAAAGCTGGTTATTCTATTACAGGAGGATTAAGTAAACTGATTTCCTTTTTCGCGGAAACCTATAAACCCAATGACCTGATGACTTACGCAGATCGCGATTGGTCGGCAGGTGGAGCTTATATCAAATTAGGTTTTAAGCAAACAGCAATGCTGGAACCTCAGGTTTATGTTCTGGATGGAAATCTAAATCGTCAGCTTAAAAAAGACCATCAGGTTTTAGCAACCGAGGTGTTTAATACAGGAAGTTTAAAGTTTATTCTCAAGTTCTAATGGATCAGCACAATCTCATCATCATTTTAGGTGCAACGGCATCAGGCAAAACGAAACTGGCGGTAAGCGTAGCGGAAGCTTTAAATGGAGAAATTATCAGTGCTGATAGCCGCCAGATATTTAAACGCATGGATATCGGTACCGGCAAAGATTTGCAGGAATACCATATTAACGGCAAAACCATTCCTTATCATTTAATCGATATTTTAGAACCTGGCGAACGTTATCACGTAGACGCTTTTAAAAACGATTTCTACCAGGCCTTTGCATCTATAACAGCAAAAGGCAAAATCCCCATCCTTTGTGGCGGAACTGGAATGTACATCCATAGCCTTTTGCAAAATCAAACTTTTACGGCTATTCCCGTAAATCAACAATTAAGAGATCAGTTAAATCTATTATCTAAAGAAGAGTTGATTTCAAAAATGCATGGTGATAAAAGCCAGAACAGCGATCATGTCGATCTTTCCTCAAAAAAGAGATTAATCCGTGCATTGGAAATAGCAGATTATTTGAAGCATAATAAGCTGGAAACTGTAGAGCGGCCCAAAATTAAACCCATTATTTTTGGCCTTAAGAATGAAGTAGAAGTAACCAGGGCTAAAATTCTATCGAGACTGGATGAAAGATTTAAAGCTGGTTTAATTGATGAGGTAGCGCAATTGCTAAAGGATGGTATTAGTAAAGAAATATTGGTTTTCTACGGACTGGAATATAAATTCATCGTTAATTACCTCGATGGCCTATTCACTTTTGAAGAATTAAGGCTAAAGCTCGGCATTGCTATTTGCCAATATGCCAAACGGCAAAATACATTTTTAAGGAAAATGGAAAAGGACAGTGTTGAGATCATCTGGCTTGATGCATCAGCACCGGTAAACCATTTACAACAGCTAATTCTCCAAAAAGTTTCAGTTATCCAAAATTAACTTTTATTGGTCATCAAAACGTTTGATTCTAGCTAAAATAGCATCAAAAACGCCCTTTTGGCACAACCTTTGTGTTTGTTGAAACATATTAGTTTAACTCAAAAACAATAACCTTAAAAATGAAAACAATTACTAAAATTATTGCTACTTCAGCAGCTGTCGTGGCACTTTTCTTTTCTACAAATGCTAACGCGCAATCTTCTCAAAAATTAGGAATAGGAATTATTGGTGGTATACCTACTAGTGACGGATACAATGTAGCACTTGGTGCAGATTTACGTTATCAGTTTGATATCGATAAACAATTATCAATCCCAGTAACTGCTGGTTATACCCGTTTCCTGGCTAAAGATATTACTGTAGGTAATGTGACTTATGATGGAGTAGACTTTGGATATATTCCTGTAAAAGCTGGTGTGAAATACTTTTTTGATGCATCAGGTTCTGGAATTTATGGTTTAGCAGAACTGGGTGCTGGTTTCGGTACAAACGAAGGTAGCAAAACTTCTTTTGTGTATTCACCAGCTGTTGGTTACGCCTGGAGTAATGGTTTAGATTTAGGCCTGAAATATGAAGGTTTAGCTCAGAATGGAACTAGCACAGGATATGTTGGTTTACGTTTAGCATACGGATTTAGCCTGTAAGGTTAATCAGAGATGATATTGAAAGCCCCGACCACTTGGTCGGGGCTTTTTTATTTCACAACATTCTGAAAAAAATGAAAATTTAAAAATCTACCATTGATATTTTAACGTATATAAACTAAACCCTTAATTAATAACTTAAAATATCTAAAATGAAAACAATTACTAAACTTTTTGCAACGACATTAACGGCCCTTGCAATTTTAACCACTTCAAATTTAAAGGCACAAACAATGGGTTCTACCGAACCAATGTCATCAGGAAGCGGTATGGCATTTAAAATCGGCGTAGGTGTAAACGGTGGAATATTTCCAGACCGTTCGGAAATGGATTATGGATATGGCGCCGATGTAAAACTTCAGTATGATTTAAGTCCATTCGTAGCCGTAACAGCTTCTGGCGGTTATACCCGTTTAAAATGGAAAGGTAGTCCGCTTAAATTCGAATTTATTCCATTATTAGGTGGTGTCCGGGTATTCCCGATTGAAAGGATGTACCTTGCTACTGAACTTGGTTCAGGTTTGGCCATAAAAGAAGGTGCGAATATGAATTTTATCTATACCGGAGGTTTAGGTTATGAATGGAAAAACGGTCTCGATCTTGGTGTAAAATACGAAGGTTATGTAAACAATAGCGCTTCTGATCTTTACTTCATGAAAACCGGACAATTTAACCTGAGGTTAGCTTATAATTTTAAATTATAATTAAAACATCATATAATTTAAAGTCCCGATGAAAATCGGGACTTTTTTATTTATTTACCTTTTTATTTGCTATTTTGAGCCGAAAACCAAATACAATGAAAAGAATATTCGGAATAGCAATTCTCACCACATTGATGGCCTGTAATCAGGCTGATCAAAAAACATCAGAAGCAAAAGACTCCATCAAAACTGATTCTGCATCGGTTAAAAATGAGATTTCGATAAAAGACGAAAAGAAGCTGGCCATATTTACACAATATGTAGATTTAAAAAATGCGCTGGTCAAATCTGATGCCGGAAGTGCACAAAAATCTGCTGCTGTATTAAAAAATAGTTTAGCTGCCTACGAAGGCTGCGAACCTACCGCCGATATTGCCGGAAAAATTGCAGAGAGCAGTAATCTGGTTTCACAAAGAAAAGATTTTACCGTTTTAAGTGCTGATTTAATTGCTTTACTTAAAAATGCAGAAATAGAAAAAGGCACCATCTATGTTCAACATTGCCCAATGGCTAACAAAGGAAACGGAGGTGATTGGTTATCAACCGAAAAGGAAATTAAAAACCCTTATTATGGTAACGAAATGTTAGCATGCGGTAGGGTTGCTGAAGAGATTAAAGCAAAATAGGTCTTCAAACCTGGTTTAATTAAGCATGATTGTTACGTCATTTTGACCAATTATTCATATTAATTTAACAGATTTGTTATGCATGTATATTAATTTTATATAATTTAGAAAGCTATAAACACAATACAATAATATGTCAGATATTGCAGAGATAAAAGTTGATGGTAAGACAGTAGAATTGCCAGTAATTACAGGAACAGAAGATGAAAAGGCCATTGATATTTCGAAATTAAGAGATCTTACGGGCTTCGTAACTTTAGATACTGGTTTTAAAAATACTGGTTCTACAAAAAGTAAAATCACTTTTTTAGATGGTGAAAAAGGCATTTTAAAATACAGGGGATATTCTATTGAAGAGCTTGCCGCAAAATCGAGTTTTTTAGAAGTAATTTATCTGATTATTTATGGTGATCTTCCAACGCAAGCTCAATTAGAAGGATTGCAAGCCGAGATCAGCAAGCATACACTCATTCATGAGGATATGAAGAAATTTTTTGATGGTTACCCATCAAGATCTCATCCAATGGGCCAGTTAGGTTCCCTGATCTTCTCATTGTCTACATTCTACCCTGAGTGCTTAAAACCAAATCAAACCGCAGAAGAACAAGATTTAACCATCATTAAACTTTTGGCTAAATTCCCAACCATTGTTTCTTTCGTTTATAAAAAATCATTAGGTCATCCACTTATTTATCCAAAAAATAAATACGATTATGTAACCAATTTTCTTTGGATGACTTTTGGACAACGTACAGAAGATTACGATGTAAATCCGATTGTTGTTAATGCCATGAATAAACTGCTTATTCTGCATGCAGATCACGAGCAAAACTGTTCAGCATCTACCGTTCGTATAGTAGGTTCGTCTGACTGTAATTTATATGCTTCAATTGCTGCTGGTATCGCTGCACTTTGGGGGCCGCTACATGGTGGTGCTAACCAGGCAGTAATCGATATGCTGGAGCTAATTAAAGCAGATGGTGGTGATACTGAAAAGTGGATTGCAAAAGCGAAAGACAAAAACGATCCATTCCGCATGATGGGTTTTGGTCACCGTGTTTACAAAAACTTCGATCCAAGAGCGAAAATCATTAAAAAAGCATGTGATGATATCTTAGAGAACTTAGGCATTGATGATCCGATTTTAGAAATTGCCAAGAAACTAGAAGAAGCAGCTTTAACTGATCAATATTTCATCGATCGTAAGTTATATCCAAATGTAGATTTCTATTCAGGTATTATTTACCGCGCATTAGGCTTCCCATCTGAAATGTTTACGGTTCTGTTTGCATTAGGCCGTTTACCTGGATGGATTGCACAATGGAAAGAAATGCACGAAAACAAAGAACCGATAGGTCGTCCACGCCAGATTTATGTAGGCGAAACCGATAGAGAATTTGTTGAGCTTAAAGACAGAAAATAATTTCACTAAACATAAAAAAAACCACTCGATAGTATCGGGTGGTTTTTTTATGGGGTTAACTCTTTAACAATCGTCACCCTGATGAATTTATTGTACGATCGTCATCCTGAGTTTAACTCAGGATCTTCCCTCCATGATAGATGCTGAAACAAGTTCAGCATGACGATCTAGTTATGTAGCCACGTAATAAATCAGGTTTACCATGACCATTTCAGATACATTAAATGCGATCCAGTACATCACAAAGATCCAGAACATTTTAAATATAATACTGGAAGGTTTACGTTGGTAAAACACTTTTAACGCATTGTACATGTACCAGCATATCCAAACCACCACACCAAATTGAATAATATTGGTAATAATGGCACTGTTGCCAAAAACATGCTTAACCAATGGGTTTGTAAAAATCTGCACAATAAAATAGGCAGTCATACCGTGAATGGTAAAAATCAGGTGGTTTAAATAATAAATATGATTTTTCCTGAAATTCCACATGATGAACAGCGCCAATAGCGGCATCAATAAGAAATACTGTTTTGGGCGGTTATGTTCTAAGGTTTCCTGAATGACTTCAGATTTTTCACCTATATTGATCGCCCGCTTTTTGATTAACCGCTCATACCAGCTATCCTGATCGGCTGGTGGTAATTTTTTCTGTCTGTTTAAATAAGCAGCATAAGTACTATCGTTCCTTTCAATATGAATCTCGTTAAAATCTTCGATCAGGTCATTAATAGAATCCGATTTGAGGGTGGTATTTTCTGTTTTAAGTCTATTTAACTCTTTCTCCTGGTCAGCAAAACCAAGTTTTACAAATTCTTTTTTCTTGATTGCTTTATTAATCGATGTTGTCGCCTTATTTGCAATCTCTTTAGATATTCCTGTAAGTTTCAGTGCCTTGTTTACACTATCGGTAACATTTTCACTCCTTTTATTTTCAATCGTGATGCCGTTTTCATGTTTTTCCTTTGTTTTATGTTTTGGCGAATACACCACCAAAAAATATACGATGGAAACAAAGATGTACATACTCACCGGATTAATATAGCGGGCCCTTTTGCCGGCTAAATAATCGAGCGTAACCTTTCCGGGTTTTGTTAAAAGAGGAGAGAGGGTTTGAAAAAATTTATTGTCGAAATGAAAGTAATGCGCAATACTGTGGCTGATAAAAGCCCAGAAACTTTCTTTTAACTCTAGGTTCGGCTGACCGCAATCGCTACAATAATGTTTCTCAACATGAGCACCGCAGTTTAAACAATTGTGTTCTTTTCTATACTTACCAGCTGACATGGAATAAATTATAAATGGTTAATGGCTTCTACTTCTGCCCGTGTATGTTTGTGTTTAAATATGACAACAAAAACTATCGCAATAACCAATACATAAATGGTGAAAGATAGCCAGATGTTGTGCCAGTCTTTTACATCTAAAGCCCTGCTTAAATTTCCATTCTCTAACACGCTGATTCCTTTGTTTTTCAAAAACTGCAGCAAATGCTTATTGTCTGCTTCGCTCTTTACATATTTAGATAACGAATCGATACTGCTATAATAGGTCGTAAAATATTTATTAATCATCCAACCTGATACTAAACTTCCAAACACAGCGCCGAAACCGTTAGTCATCATCATAAATAAACCTTGTGCAGATGAACGTGTTTTTGGTGTAGTTGATGTTTCGACGAACAATGACCCCGAAATATTAAAGAAATCGAATGCCATACCGTATACAATACAAGAAGTGATGATCATCCATAAATTGGTAGATGGATCGCCAAAAGCAAATAAGCCAAAACGTAATACCCAGGCAAACATGGCAATTGCAATTACCCATTTAATCCCAAATCTTTTCAAAAAGAATGGAATAGCCAGAATAAACAATGTTTCTGATATTTGAGAGATGGATAAAATAATGGTAGAATATCGGATGACAAAAGATTCGGCAAAAACAGGAAATAATTTAAATTCATCTAAAAATACATCACCATAAGCATTTGTTAATTGTAATGCAGCTCCTAAAAACATAGAGAAGATAAAAAACAATGCCATTTTGTAGTCGGCAAACAGCTTGAAAGATTCTAAGCCCAGTTTCTGTGCGAATGTTTTTTTCTCACTAATGAGGTTCAAAGGCTTACAGGCGGGAAGGGTAAAAGAGTATAATCCCAGCATTAAGGCACTGACACCTGCAATGTAGAACTGATTCGCACTTGCTTTATTACCCGTTAAATTGGTAAGCCACATGGCAGCAATAAAACCAACCGTTCCCCATACACGAATGGGTGGAAAGTTTTTCACTACATCGAAATTGCCGTTTTTTAACGTTGTGTAGCTAATGGAATTACTTAATGCAATGGTTGGCATGTAAAAACACATGGCTACCAGTATTACCCAAAAGAAAGTGTGTGGATCTTCTACCTGAGGAAGATAGAACATGGTGGCGGCATAAAGAATATGTAAGATTGCATATAACCTTTCAGCATTGATCCATTTATCTGCAAGAATACCTGTTATGGTTGGCATAAATAACGATGCAATGCCCATGGTAGAGAAAATTATCCCAAAATCTGCACCATCCCATTGTTTGGTTCCAAACCAATAATTTGCAATCGTAATTAACCAGGCAGCCCATACAAAGAATTGCATGAAACTCATTATAGTTAAGCGAAACTTAACGTTCATAATAATAGTTTAGTTTGAATGATTGAAAGTAAAAGCTGAATATAGAACTATTTTAAATGATAATCCAAAATGAACCTAAATTATTTTAAACAATTTGGTTCATCTTAGAATTTAGCTTTTATAGAGTGGATTTGAGAAGAAAATTCAGACAAATTTAGACCAGATAAACATTTTATCAGCATCAATGCTATGATGTTCCGCGTTTATTGAGCTCATCTCTTAATCTTGCGGCCTTTTCATAGGCTTCATCGGCAATAGCTTCCTGTAATTTTTGTTGAAGCTCTTCTAATGTTAAATCACCATAACCTTGTTGCTGGGTTGAGGTTGGCAAGCTATCTGCTTCGGGTTCCTTTGCAATAGAATCCATGTTTTCGAGAAAAAGAAAGTCATTGCCTTCGATTACGATTCCGGCGGAAGCTAAAATAAATTCGTAGGTATAAATCATGGCATTAAACCGAACAGCCAAAGCAATAGCATCAGATGTTCTGGCGTCAACTTCATGTGTATTTTTACCATCACTACAAATCAGCTTTGCATAAAAAACACCATCAACCAGGTTATATATGATAATTTCCTGGATATTGATATGAAAAGTATCAGCCATTGATTTAAACAAATCATGTGTTAATGGCCTACTAGGAGTCATTTTCTCAATTTCTATAGCAATGGCCTGCGCTTCAAAAGCACCAATAATAATCGGTAAGCGGCGGCGTCCATTTACTTCTCCTAAAACAAGGGCATAAGCACCAGATTGAGTCTGGCTGTAAGATAAACCTACAATATCTAATTTAACTTTTTTCATATTTGTCGATGTCATGTTGAGCTTGTCGAAACATTTAATTTAATCCTTCGACAGGCTCAGGATGACAAAAATTATCCCTTATGTGCTTTTAATGCTTCAATTAATTTTGGTACCACCTCAAAAGCATCTCCAACAATACCATAATCGGCCACTTTAAAGAAAGGTGCTTCCGGATCTTTGTTGATTACGACAATCACTTTTGAAGAACTCACACCAGCCAAATGCTGGATCGCGCCAGAAATACCGATTGCAATGTAAAGGTTAGGACTAATGGCAATACCGGTTTGACCAACGTGCTCTGAGTGTGGTCTCCAGTCTGCATCCGATACGGGTTTAGAGCATGCTGTAGCTGCACCTAACAAACCAGCCAATTCTTCAATCATTCCCCAGTTTTCTGGTCCTTTTAAACCTCTACCGGCCGAAACCACCAATTCTGCATCAGGTAATGACACTTTATCTGTTGCCCTAACAATCTCTTTAATAACAGTTCCTAAATCTGATTGTTTAACATCAGCGGTAAAAACTTCTATTGCTGCATCAGTAGCATTTTCTTTAACACCAAATGCATTTGGGTTTAACGCGATTACTTTATTGGCCGATGTTAATTCGGTAATGGCAAATGCTTTACCTGAAAAAGCGGTTTTTTTAACCGAAAATTTACCATCATTACTCGGTAACTCAACTGCACCGTCAGCTAAACCTGCCTTAAGTTTTACTGCAATACGTGGAGCTAAACCTTTGCCAGAGAAAGAGTTAGATAAAACCACAATATCGGCACCTTCTTTTTCCGCTGCTGCTGCAATAACACTTGCATAAGCCTGGTTTACGAAAGTTTTTAACTGATCGGAACTCACGTTTAATACTTTGGATGCACCGTATTTACCCAATTCCTTTAATTCGCTATCAGCTACGTCGCCAATAGAAATTGCGGTTAACTGAGTTGATTGTTGATCGGCAATGGCTTTGGCATAAGATACGGCTTCAAATACAGATTTCTTAAATTTTCCCTCAGCTTGTTCTACATATACTAATACTGACATATATTTACCCCTAAATCCCCTGAAGGGGACTTTTTATTTTATAATGAAATTAATTCTATTTATTATCTCTTTATTATTAAACAACTGGAAATTGAAAATTGCCAACTACTTATATCACTTTAGCTTCGCTGTGAAGTAAACTAATTAACGATTCTGTTTGGTCGGCAGGAATTAATTTTACCGTTCCGCGAGGAGCAGGGGTTTCGTATTTGGTTACTTTGGTTACTTCTTCAATAGCAACGGCATCTACTACCACCAATGGTTTTGTTCTGGCGCTCATGATACCACGCATATTCGGAATTTTTGGTTCTGCTACGCCTTCGGCACAACTTGCAACCAACTTACCTGAAACCGTTAAAACTTCTTTACCACCTTCAATTTCTCTTTCAATTGTTGCTGTATCGCCATCAACATCTAATTTTTTAATAATAGATACTGAAGGGATGTCTAAAAATTCGCCAACCATAGCGGCAACCTGATTACCATTATAATCAATAGACTCGCGACCAGTTAAAATTAGATTGAAATCTTTATCTTTTGCATATTCTGCTAGCTGTTTTGCCACGAAATAAGCATCTCTCGGTGCCGCATTAACCCTAACTGCATCATCTGCACCAATTGCAAGCGCTTTTCTGATGGTAGGATCGTTACCCGCTTCGCCGACATTAATAACGGTTACTGTTCCTTTACCGCCTTCGGTCAACTCAATTGCCCTTGATAAAGCGATTTCATCGTATGGATTAACAATATATTGCACTCCTGACGTATTGAATTCGGTATTATCATTAGTAAAAGTTATTTTTGTCGTTGTGTCTGGCACATTACTGATACAAACTAATATTTTCATATGTTAATAGTGGTTTTTATTGCTATGACGTTATCAAGCTGAATTGATTAGCTCATGATAATTTCATATGTTATATGTTTATTATATAAGGTCTTTCTGCAAATTTAATTAAAAAAGCAAGGAAATAAAATGTCATCAACCCGTTTAAGTAAGTTATTAGAATTTTTAGAAAGTGATCCCAACGATCCTTTTATACTATATGCCTTAGCCACAGAGTATAACGCACAAAATGATAAGGAAAAGGCTTATTCTTTTTACCTTCAGTTAACGGATAAACATCCCGATTATGTTGGCACCTATTACCATTTAGGTAAATTACTCGAAAAAGACGATCAAAAAGAAAAGGCTATCGCCATTTATCAGCAAGGTATGCAGGTAGCACGCAACAAAAGAGACATGCACGCTTTTTCTGAATTACAGGGTGCATATAATACAGCGGCTGGATTAGATTATGAAGACGATTAAACCCCAAACCCCTGAAGGGGCTTTTAGTTTATTATTATAAATGCAAACAAAACCTATTGCTGCAAAAAGACAGTGGTTATTTATTAGAAACGTAATCTTTTTCACCTTTACTTCCTTTGGAGGGGCGCAGGCACATCTGGCGCTATTGCTTAAATACTTTGTTCAGAGCACAAAATTTATCTCAGAAGAGGAGCTTTTAGAGTTAAATGCATTGGCACAGGTACTCCCAGGACCAGCATCTACGCAAACCCTGGTTGGGATAGCCTGGAAGGTTGGAAAACTTAAACTGGCTATTATCACTTTCCTGATCTGGATTTTACCCACAGCAACTATAATGACTTTTGCTGCAATCAGTTATGCCCTGCTCGATCAAAAACAAAAGTTCAATGATGTTTTAGAGTATATCCAGCCAATTGCACTGGGTATTGTAGCTTACGGCGCCTGGAAACTTGGCAAAAAGGTTTTATCCTCGCAGGTTTCCATATTCCTGGCCATTGCTTCGGTTATTGCTACGCTAGTTTTAAGAAATGCTTATGTGTTTCCATTGTCAATATTAATAGGAGGAATGATCTCTTCGGCTATCGAAACACCAAAAGAGGAAGCAGAGCTAAGGGTTAAACTTTTTTCAAATATCAACCCTAAAAAACTAGTTTACTTTTTGGGTGCTTTACTTTTGTTTGCCTTAGTAGGCGCAATTATAAACAGAACATCGCCCTTTAGTTTGCCGATCCGTTTACTCGAAAACTTTTACCGTAACGGAATATTGGTTTTCGGAGGGGGACAGGTACTTGTTCCGCTGATGTTTACCGAGTTTGTAGAGATGAAACATTATTTACCTTCATCCGGATTTTTATCAGGTTTTGCATTACAACAAGCTTTACCTGGTCCAACATTTTCTTTCACCAGCTATTTAGGTGCATTAAGCATGAAGAATTTTGGATACGGATTATGGGGGCAAATTTTAGGCGGATTAATCGGGGTAATTGGTATCAATTTACCTGGACTAATCCTCGTTTTATTTATTGTACCATTTTGGGATGATCTGAAAAAGATCTCCCGCATCCGTCATAGCCTTTCCGGAATCAATGCCGTTAGTGTTGGATTTATTATCGCCGCTTTTGTACTGCTGTTAATACCCATGGGCTTTAACTGGATATTTTTGGGAATTATGCTTGCCACATTTCTGCTGCTTAATTTCACAAAAATAAGCCCGCCGGTTATTGTGTTGGCAGGTATCCTGATCGGATATTTATTTTAGTAAAAACAGATGAAGGTTTTGAATCTTAACTAAAATTTGAAAAGCAATTGCAGTAAATTATAGCTTAATGCAGTCCCGCTATCACTGCTGCTCCGATGAAACCTGTGAAACAAGCAAGCACACAATAAAAATAAAATATACAGTGCTTAAATCGGGAGCATTCGTTTTATCGGGTTTAGATTGCCTGGTTACCTGCTGCCAGGATCAGCTTTTCGTGCCAGCGCCCATTTTTAGTTCTGATTGTTGAAATCTTTACTTGTCATCCTGAGCGGAGTGGGAGGCCAAAAAGCTAAACCTTGCGCTTAAATGAAATACTTTTTATACAGCATTAGGATTTATCAATACCTAAAACGGTGGATCATCATCATTATAATCGTCCATTTTTGAAGGACGGATAATCACATTGCTTTGTTTTTCAAAATCCTGAGATGGATACATTCCCGCAGAAGGATCAGCAGCAAATGAATTTGGTGGCGCATTAAAGTCGTCTTCCAGATCCTGGAATTTCACAAATTTACCTACGAATTTAAGCGGTACGATCCCGGTTTCACCATTACGGTGTTTTGCAATGATAACCTCACCAATACCCGCCTGCGACCTTCCTTGTTCATCTTCAGTAATACCGTAATATTCAGGACGGTACAAGAACAATACCATATCCGCATCCTGCTCAATAGATCCCGACTCACGTAAATCGGATAACATTGGTCGCTTTCCTTGTAAACCAGGTCTGCTCTCTACCGCACGACTTAACTGCGATAGTGCCAGCACCGGAACGTCAAGTTCTTTTGCAACTGATTTTAGTGCCCTTGAAATACTACCAATTTCCTGCTCACGGTTACCGCCTCCTTTTCCTTCGCCTTTACCATGCATTAACTGCAAGTAATCGACAATTACCAATTGAATATCGTATTGCGATTTTAATCGTCTGCATTTTGCCCTGAACTCGAAAATATTTAGCGCAGGTGTATCATCAATTAACAGGGGAGCTTCAGTTAAACGGCCAATTTTACTGTGTAACTGCTGCCATTCCCATTCCTGTAAATTTCCTTTTCTGATTTTTTCCTGTTCAATTTCTGCTTCTCCAGAAATTAAACGATTCACCAACTGAACTGACGACATCTCTAGTGAGAATACCACTGTTGGCTTTGCAAAATCGACGGTGGCGTTTCTTGCGCAGGTTAGTACGAAAGCCGTTTTTCCCATCGCCGGACGTGCAGCAATAATCACTAAATCCTGCTTTTGCCAGCCACCAGTTATTCTGTCTAATCCTGTAAAACCTGTTGGCACACCGGTTAAACCATCGGTTTTGGTACGAAGCTCTTCTAATGTGGCTAACGATTGTTTAATGATATCGTCCATTTTCTGTGTATCTCTACGCAGGTTATTCTGGGCGATTTCAAAAAGTCCTTTTTCTGCCTGATCTAAGAGATCGAAAATATCAGTTGTATCTTCGTAGGCATTTGTAATGATTTCGGTAGAGATCCTAATTAACTCACGCTGAATATATTTCTGAGAAATAATACGTGCGTGGAACTCGATATTCGCTGCTGAAGCAACTCTATTGGTTAAATTGGTAATGTAATAAGCGCCACCAACTATTTCTAAAGTGCCTAATGTACGCAGTTCGGCTGTTACGGTTAAAATATCAACCGGTCGCGATTTCTGAAATAGGATATGAATGGCTTCAAAAATTTTCTGATGGGCAATGTTATAAAAAACCTCTGGTTTCAAAACATCAATTACAGCAGAAAGCGCATCTTTTTCGAGCATTAATGCCCCAAGAACTGCTTCCTCAAGATCTAACGCCTGAGGGGGGATTTTCCCTTGTGAACTTATGGTATTACTTAACCTGCTTTTTCTAGCAGTCATACTGTTCTTTCCGCCTTGTTCATTATCGATACTCATTCCACAAAAGTAATCAAATTTTGATGCGGTTGCTCGAATTAGTTACTAGCTGTTTGTTAACAAATTGAAGCATAATCAGATTAAATTTTATTGGATTTATGATGCCATATAAATTTTTAAACAATTAAATGTTAATAAGGAGCACATTGTTTAGGGCTAAAACATTTTATTTGAATACTTTTGCCTAACAATTTCAAAACATGGATAATTTTAGAAGACCGCAACGCGCAAAAGAGAATAATGAGTTTGTATTCGGCATCAGGGCCGTAATAGAAGCCGTTAAAGCAGGAAGAGATATTGAAACCATTTACCAGCAACGCGGTTTGGGCGGTGATCTTTTTCTAGAATTGAAAGCGCTTCTAAAAGATACTTTGATTCCTTTAAATTCGGTTCCAGTTGAGAAGCTGAACCGCATGTCGCAGAAAAACCATCAAGGTGTAATTGCCGTTATTTCTCCCATTACCTATCAGAATATTGAAGACATTGTTCCAGCTGTTTTTGAAAAAGGAGAAGTTCCATTAATTTTGGTTTTAGATAGCGTGACTGATGTCCGCAATATGGGTGCAATTGCCCGTACGGCTGCTTGTGTAGGCGTTCATGCCATTGTTGTTCCGTTAAAAAATGCAGCACAGATCAATGCAGATGCCATTAAAACATCTGCGGGTGCCTTATTCAGCATTCCGATTTGTCGCCATGCTAACCTGCACAAAACCTGTTTATTTCTACAGGAAAGCGGTCTGCAAATTGTAGCCTGTACCGAAAAAACAAGTGATTTTATTTATGCACCAGATTATACCATGCCTACGGCAATTGTAATGGGCTCAGAAGATGAAGGAATTTCTAACGATCTTTTAAGGGTAGCCGATCATTTAGCTAAAATACCAATGGCTGGAAAAATCGAATCGTTAAATGTTTCGGTTGCCGCCGGGGTAATTTTATACGAAGCGGTCAGACAAAGAACAGTTTGAGGTAAGATGTCAAAGGGAAGAGGGCTGATGGAATTAGTATCGATTCATACACCTCATCGGGGTTCGCCATCCTGAACTTGTTTCAGGATCTTCTATTATAGGTTAAAAGGGAAAAGGTAATAAGTAAGATGTAAAGGAAAATGGGACGATGGAATTAGTATCGACTCATACACCTCATCGGGGTTCGTCATCCTGAACTTGTTTCAGGATCTTTTATAACAGGTTTAAGGGAAAATGTAAGAGGTAAGATGTAAAAGGGCTGATGGAATTAGTATGATTCATACATTTCATCAGGGTTCGTCATCCTGAACTTGTTTCAGGATCCTCCATTATAGGTTGAAGGGAAAATGTAAGAGGTAAGACGTAAAAGGGCTGATGGAATTAGTATCGATTCATACACCTCATCGTGGTTCGTTATCCTGAACTCGTTTCAGGATCTTCCATTATAGGGTTAAAAGGGAAATGTAAGATGGGTAATATAAGCTATGCCACATCATCCATCTTACCTCTCACATCATCCATCCTAAATAAACTTATTTCCGTAGCGCGATTTAACTTCAGCGACAAACTCCTTAACTCTCTGCTCTTCGTTTCTTGGGCAAATCATGAGCATATTATTGTTTTCGACCACAATGTAATCGTGCAGTCCTTGCAGGATCACCAATTTATCTTTCGGCACATTTACCATACAGTTCGATGAATCGAACATCAATACCTGCTCCGAAGGGATAACCGCATTGCCTACATAGTCTTTCTCGGCCATCTCATAAATAGAGGCCCAGGTTCCTAAATCAGACCAGCCAAAATCGGATGGAAGCACGTAAACATTCTCCGCTTTTTCCATAATCCCAAAATCAATTGAAATATTGGTGCATTGGAAATATGCATTATTGATAAAGGCTTTTTCTCCTTCCGTATTCAGCTCAGACCTGCCGATATTAAATATCTCATACATATCCGGCAGATGTTTTTCGAAGGCACTTAAAATCGCTTTAGCCGACCAGATAAATATCCCGGCATTCCACAGGAAATCGCCACTTTGCAAAAATGATTTGGCTAATTCCAGATTTGGCTTTTCGGTAAAGGTTTTAACCTTATGCAGGTCGGTATCGGTATTGAGCACATAATCGGTGTGCTGAATATAACCATAACCTGTATCCGGACGGTTTGGTTTAATACCTAATGTGATTAAACAATCGTTTTTAGAAGCTGCATCTAATGATTGCTGAATAGACTCTATAAAGCCATCAATATTGGCAATGGTATGATCAGAAGGAGCTACAACAATAGTCGCATTTGGATTTAATTGAGCAATTTTTAAACTTCCGTAAGCAATACAAGGTGCTGTATTCCTTAATAAAGGTTCTGCCAGAATTTGATTTGCACTGAGCTGTGGCAACTGCTCTTTTACTAAATCCGAATAAATTTCGTTGGTAACAATAAAAATATTTTCAGGAAGGCAAATTTTTAAAAATCGATCGTAGGTGCTTTGTATCAAAGTTTTACCTACACCAAAAAAATCGATAAACTGTTTTGGGTATTCTGTTCTGCTTACTGGCCAAAAGCGACTTCCGACGCCACCGGCCATAATTAATGCATAATAATCTTTATTCATTTTATAAATTAAAATTACACAATACCTTCGTTAAGAAGATCGTGTAAATGGATAATGCCAAAGTAAGTATTTTGTTCCAGAACTAATAATTGCGTTATATTGTTTTGTTTAATAATATCCAAGGCATCCACCGCTAAAGCATCAAATTGTATACTCTTTGGCGTTCTGCCCATAATATCTTCGGCTTTTAAGTTTGCAATAGAATTGTTATTTTCTAACATCCGCCTAATATCACCATCGGTAATAATGCCCAGCACCTTATCGTCGTTATCAACAACAACAACAGCACCCAAACGGTTTTTACTAATTTCGATCAGCACATCTTTAACAGAAGCCGATGGATGTATGGCTGGTTTTTCGTTAGACAGGGCAAGATCACGGGCCCTTAAATATAATTTTTTACCTAAGGATCCTCCCGGGTGATACTTGGCAAAATCTGATTCATTAAAATCTCTGCATTCCAATAAACAAATGGCTAAGGCATCGCCCAATGCCAATTGCGCCGTTGTACTGGTGGTGGGTGCCAAATTATGCGGACAAGCTTCTTTTTCGAAAGAAGTGTTTAAAATCAGATCAGCTTGCTCGGCTAAAAAAGAATTCAACTCGCCAACCATCCCGATTAAAAGATTGCCAGAAGTTTTTAACAAGGGGGTAAGTACTTTTATTTCTGGTGTATTTCCGCTTTTAGAAAGGCAGATGACAATATCATCCACCTGGATCATGCCCAGATCGCCATGAATGGCATCTGCAGCATGCATAAAAATAGCAGGGGTACCTGTTGAATTAAAAGTAGCCACCATTTTTTGCGCAATAATTGCACTTTTTCCTATACCTGTAACAATTACCCTTCCTTTACCATGTAAAATGCTTGATACGACTTTTTCAAAATCGTTATTAATATTCTTGGCAACATTTAATATTGCTGCTGCTTCAAGCTCTAATGTGCTTACAGCTGATTGGATTATTGATTTTTTACTTTTCAAAGAGAAAATAATTGTATGTTAATACTTGAAATTCTTGTAAAATTATGTTATTTTGGATACAAAAATAGCATCGCATATTTTATTACACAAAATGGACGTGAAAAAGTCGTTATTTGATAACCTACAAAATTTCTTCGGGTTTGATAATTTCAAGGGTGATCAGGAGTCGATCATTACAAATATTTTAGAAGGCAATAACACTTTTGTTATTATGCCAACAGGCGGAGGGAAGTCTATTTGCTATCAGTTGCCCGCTTTAATGAGCGAGGGAACGGCAATTGTAATCTCTCCACTAATTGCATTGATGAAAAACCAGGTAGACCAATTAAGGGCCTTTGGTGGAAATGACAGTATTGCTCATTTTCTTAATTCATCCCTAAACAAATCTGAAATTACTCAAGTTAAATCTGATCTTTTAAGCGGTCAGACTAAATTATTGTATGTTGCGCCCGAATCTCTGGCGAAACAGGATAATATTGAATTTTTAAATCTGATTAAAATCTCTTTCGTTGCTGTTGATGAAGCGCACTGTATCTCTGAATGGGGGCACGATTTCAGACCAGAATACCGTAAGATTAAACAGGTGATTGCAGGATTAGGAAATAACATTCCAATTATTGCACTAACCGCAACGGCTACACCAAAAGTGCAGCAGGATATTATGAAGAACCTCGGCATGACGGAGGCAACCTTGTTTAAATCTTCATTTAACAGACCCAACCTCTTTTACGAGATCCGCCCGAAAAGAGACATTACCAAAGAGATTATTAAATACATCAAATCTAATCCGGGCAAATCAGGCATTATTTATTGTCTAAGTCGCAAAAAGGTAGAAGAGGTGGCTGAAGCGCTAAATCTAAATGGAATTAGTGCCTTGCCTTATCATGCTGGTTTAGACCCAAAAGTTAGGGCCGAAACACAGGATAAATTTTTGATGGAAGATGCTGAGGTAATCGTTGCAACCATTGCCTTTGGTATGGGGATCGATAAACCCGATGTTCGTTTTGTCATTCACCATGACGTGCCTAAAAGTATGGAAGGTTATTACCAGGAAACTGGCAGGGCCGGACGTGATGGTGGCGAAGGTGTTTGTATTGCTTTCTACTCTCAAAAAGATGTAGACAAACTGGCCAAGTTTATGAAAGATAAACCGGTTTCTGAAAGAGAAATTGGGACACAAATATTAAAAGAAGTAATTGATTATGCTGAATCTGGCGTTTGCCGTCGGAAGCAGATCCTTCATTATTTTGGCGAAAACTTTAATGAAACAGGCTGTAACTGCATGTGCGATAATTGCAAAAAGCCTAAAAAACAATTTGACGCCGAAAGCCAGTTATCTACGGTATTAAAGTTTATTGAGAAATCGGGAGAAAAATTCGACGATGCACACTTGCTAAACGTTTTCTTAGGTTTAGAAACCGCACAAACCATTGCCTACGAGCATAGTAAGGTTCCTGAATTTGGAATTGGTAAAGAAGAAGGTGAGTTGATGTGGAAATCGATTATCCGCCAGGCTGTTTTAAACAACTACCTTTTTAAAGATATTGATAATTACGGTTTATTAAAGTTAACCAAACAGGGAAGAGATTTTATTGTCAACCCTTACAGCCTCAAATTCATACTAAACGAGCCAATAGAGAACGGTGCTGACGATGACGATGATGACGTAAAACAAGGCACAGGTGCTTTAGATACGCATCTTTTATCATTGCTTAAAGAGCTACGCAAAAAAATAGCCAAGCAAAAAAGCGTTCCGCCATTTGTGGTTTTTCAAGACCCATCTTTAGAGGAAATGTGTACACATTACCCCATTACGATGGAAGAGCTTCGCCAGATTTCTGGTGTAGGTTCGGGTAAAGCGATGAAATTCGGAACACCTTTTATCGAACTGATTAAAAAATATGTTGAGGATAACGATATCGAGCGTCCGATTGATCTGATTATTAAAACACAGGCCAATAAATCTCAGATGAAGGTTTCAATTATTCAAAATATCGACCGGCAGATTGGCTTGGAAGATATTGCCGACTCAAAAGGCATCACTTACGAAGAAATCCTGAAAGAAGTAGAATCGATTGTAAACTCTGGAACCAAACTTAACCTAAACTATTTCATTGATGAAGTGATTGATGATGATAGACAGGATGAAGTATTTGATTATTTCAGGGCAGCCGAAAGCGATTCTATAGACGAAGCGCTCAATGAATTAGGTGAAACTGATTACACCCGCGAAGAAATTCAATTGATGCGAATTAAATTCATGTCAGAACTAGGCAACTAGCTTTTGATGTCAGACGTAAAATGGAAGATGGAATTATAGCACTGTGCATAAACCCATCTTCCATTTTCCATTACACATTTTACATATGTTAAACTACTTAGATAAATTAAAAAATACAGATTCAGGGAATTTCTTTTTAATGGCGGGACCATGCGCTATTGAGGGTGAGGATATCGCTATGAGAATTGCCGAAAAGATCATTACCATTACGGATAAACTTCAAATCCCATATATTTTCAAAGGTTCGTACCGCAAGGCTAACAGAAGTAAAGGAAGTTCCTTTACTGGCATTGGCGATGAAAAAGCTTTGCGTATTTTAGAACGCATTGGTAGAGAATTTGGCGTGCCAACAGTTACTGATATTCACGAAAGCGGAGAGGCCGCCATGGCTGCTGCATACGTGGATGTATTGCAGATTCCTGCATTTTTATGTCGCCAAACCGATTTGTTAATTGCTGCTGCAGAAACAGGAAAAGTAGTGAACGTTAAAAAAGGCCAGTTCCTTTCTGCAGGTTCAATGAAATTTGCTGTAGAAAAAGTAAAAGAGGCCGGCAACAATAAAGTAATCCTGACGGATAGAGGTAATACCTTCGGTTATCAGGATTTGATTGTTGATTACCGCGGATTACCTGAAATGCAGAGTTTTGGCGTGCCAGTGGTAATGGATTGTACGCATTCATTGCAACAGCCCAATCAAAGCAGTGGTGTAACCGGAGGCAAACCAGAACTGATCTCAACCATCGCCAAGGCGGCAATTGCGGTAGGAGCAGATGGTTTATTTATCGAAACGCACCCTGATCCGGCTAATGCGAAATCAGATGGCGCCAATATGTTACATTTAGACCTGCTGGAAGAAACATTAACCAAGCTGATTCGTATCAGACAAGCTATACTATAATTTTGAACAATCCGAAAGTATTTCTTACTGCCGAATGGCGTAAACTGGCGCTGGCACAGTACGCTGTAGACAAAGAAATACTTTCGAAATACCTTCCTCCACACATCGAGTTAGATGACTGGCAAGGTAAATACTATGTCAGTTTAGTGGGCTTTATGTTTGTTGATGTTAAACTTCGGGCATTAACATTCCTTTCCATACCAATTTTGAGGAAGTTAACCTTAGGTTTTATGTTAAATTTAAGATGGCACTACCTGGAAGCGCGGCGTAGTTTTTATCAAAGAATTTGTACCCAAACCAGCCATCACCTTTGTAGCAAATACCATTTATAAAGAAAATTACCAAACATTTCCGATGAAACATGTTT
Organism: Pedobacter sp. GW460-11-11-14-TSB4; assembly: GCF_059423705.1. Classification (NCBI taxonomy): domain Bacteria; kingdom Pseudomonadati; phylum Bacteroidota; class Sphingobacteriia; order Sphingobacteriales; family Sphingobacteriaceae; genus Pedobacter; species Pedobacter sp. GW460-11-11-14-TSB4. The sequence continues at coordinate 241,040 of NZ_JBWKYI010000001.1, read as the reverse complement.
GGATTGAACAGGAAAACCAAATTGAGGTAGATTATCTTTGGAAGAATAGAAATTGGCATAACTTTTCAGTAACCGCTGCATCAAAAGCTGAAGAAATCAGGGTCGGAAGCGAAGAGGAGTATATCACCGAACATTATTGGGGTTATACTAAAATCGGAAGGAATAAAACTTCTGAATATGGGGTAGAGCATCCGCGCTGGGAGGCTTATCCTGTAAATGATTATAAAATTAATGTCGATTTTGGAATCAACTATGGGAATGATTTCGCTTTTTTAAATCATGCCAAGCCTGATTCAGTATTCCTAGCCGAAGGCTCTGAAATAAGGGTACTAAAAGGGAAGAAGTTTTAGTACTGACAAAGTTACCATTATATCCTATGGTAATCTCCCCGCCAGTTTTTGATAGCTTTTTTAATCTCGCCGGGAGATAGTTTTTCTGAAAGTGTTTTATCTACTAAAGCCAAATATTCTTCATCACCAGCAAAACGTAAAGCCAAAATCTGACCCATCCTTAGTTCAACCGGAAGTGCTTTACCGGCCAGAATGTAATAACGTAATTTTTCTTCAGCCCTCGCCGCTCGATCCTGTGCTTTAAGCGCGAACATCCTTGCCATTACCGCTATAATCGCTATCAGGAAAAATGCAAGCACCAGCAAGCCTGTAATGATAGTGGGTATGGCAATGCAAGAGTAAATGGCAAAACCTAATCCTAATATGGCTAATGGTATAGCGAAAAAATGAAAAGGGGGGTAAAATCTTTTATGGTTTCCGTAATGCTGAGACATTTTTAATTTTTATTAAGTTTATCGACTTAACAGGGCGTTGCATTTAAGGCAAAATCTTTAATTTATATTGCTATAAAAGTTCCCGTTATATCTTAGTAATTACAAACGAGGTTCTCCTATTGTTTTTCCTACCCAAATCAGTTTTATTGTCAGCAATTGGTTTACTGGCACCAAAACCTTTATAAGTAAGCCTCTTGGCATCGATACTATTTTTAATCAGGTATTCGTAAACGGCATTGGCACGGTTAAATGATAACTTTTCATTTAGTTTATCATCGCCAACATTATCTGTATGCCCCTGAATCTCGATCTGAACGTTTTCATTTTGATGTAAAAAGTCGATCAGCAGATCCAGTTCACGGATAGAAGCGGGCAAAAGATTAAATTTATTGGTATCGAAGAAAATGTTTCTTAAGGTTACATTCCCACCTTGCTTTATCTTTTCAATATAAACTTCAATCTGGTAAGGTTTATTAATATCCCCGGCCTTGAGCTCGAAGTTTTCGGAGTAAAACATGTAACCTTCGGCATTTACATTGAACAAGTAATTACTCCCTACAGGCATTACCGCTAAAAACTGCCCAGTCTCAGGATCTGTGTAGTCGTCAAAAACAGTTTTATTGGTTTTCAAATCTACTACCTGGACATTGCTTTCAATCGTTTTTTTAGTATCCCGGTCTCTTACTATTCCTTTTACATATGAAACTTTTAATGGTTTGGCTACTTCAGGGATTCCAAAACTGTAAATATCCTGCATGCCGTAACCGCCTTTTAAATTTGATGAAAACAATCCTGAATTACCATCGGCACTTACTACTAAACCACTTTCATCTTCAAAAGAGTTAATCGGATAACCCATATTGATGGGCTTTTGCCATTTACCATCATTTTCCTGCCGGCTGTAATAAATATCTTTGTTCCCGAAACCTGGCCAGCCATCAGAAGAAAAATATAAGGTTTTACCATCTGCATGCAAAAAAGGGGTGTTCTCATCGAATGCAGTATTAATCTCTGGACCAAGATTAACGGCAGGTCCCCATTTGGCATCATCGGTAATGGTGCTTTTCCATATATCGTAACCACCCGATCCGCCAGGTCTGTTGCTGATAAAATATAATGTTCTTCCATCAGGACTGATGGCCGGTTGAGATTCCCAGAATTCAGAATTAACAGGCTGACCAACATTATAAGGCTCACCCCAATCTTTTCCTTCACGGTGTGAAACGTAAATATCACAGCGACCTAAACCATCAGGGCGGTTGCATCCGGTAAAAAACAGATACTTACCATCAGGAGAAATGGTTTGGGCACCCTCGTTATATCTCATCGTGTTTATTTTACTTGATAAAGGCGTGGCGATACCCCACGTATTATTTTTAAACTGTGAGGTCCAAAAGTCTTCATTACCATTCACCTGACGGGTAAAAACCAGGGTTTCGCCATCAGCAGTTATCGCAGGAAAGTACTCTGCATCAGTTGTATTTACACCATCACCTAAATTTGTTGGGCTATATTTTACGGGTTTCTTTATGGCTAATGCAGCAAAATCGCAATCTAAGAGGTATTTTTTTGCTCTTCTCCCTCTGTCAGATGAAGAATCTAACATCAAAAATTCACTAAAGTGCTGTTTCGCTTTTAAATAATCCTGCGTAGCAAATTCTGTTTCAGCCAAGCCATACATGACTTCCGGGGCAAACGTTTTGTTGATTAGTATCGCTTTTTCGTAAGCCGTTCTGGCATCCGGATATTTCTTTTGTATTTTGTAAAGCCCGGCAAGCATTACATAGGCATTTTGAAATAAAGGATCAGCCTCAACTGCACTTTTTAAAGCCTGCTCTGCTGAGGTATAATCTTGCTTTTGAATTAATGGATTTGCTTTTTCGAAAAAGGTTTGCGCTTTTTTATTGCCCGAACTTTGAGCAAATAGGCAAAAGCTAAATAAACTAAGGGATAAGAATAGACAAAACCTCATACATTAACATTTGGTTATCAAAGCTAATGTAAACTAATTTAAGGAATATTTAAAAATTTGTGTGTTTGTAAAGAAATCTCCCATTTAGGATTGGCCATTACATACTCAATAATTAATGGTGTAATTTCTTTTGATTTAGACCACTCAGGCTGAAGATATAATTTACAGGTAGGAGATACCATTGCAGCATATTCTTCGGCCCATTTAAAATCACTTTTATTAAAAACAATAACTTTTAATTCGTGTGCAAATGGCGTAATATCTGGTCTTGGGGCTTTAAACTTCTTTGGGGATAAACAGATCCAATCCCAGTTTCCCGAAAGTGGGTAGGCACCAGATGTTTCGATAAAAGTAAGAATACCTCTTTCTTTTAATTTATTGGTTAAATAATCCAGGTTATAAATTAAGGGCTCGCCACCAGTAATTACAACAGCTTTGCCCGGAAATTTATCGGCATTTTCTACAATAACGTCTGATGGGGTAAGTGGGTGCATTTCTGCGTCCCAGCTTTCTTTAACATCGCACCAATGGCAACCTACATCGCAGCCCCCTAAACGGATAAAATAAGCTGCTTTACCAGTATTAAATCCTTCGCCCTGTATAGTATAAAATTCTTCCATTAAAGGAAGTAATGTGCCGTCTTCTGGTATTTCTTGTTTCATTTTTGAGGATGCAAATATCCTAAAAAAATATGGTGATGCTGTTCCTCTTTTGAAATTTAATAGAAAGATGAAATAAGAGTGATATTTATTTGCTGTATTTTAGCAGAATGAAGTGGTTTAAAGCACTAAATAATAACCAGATTCCCCGTCCGGATAGCATCAAGACCATCGAGGTTGGTGGAAAACAGATCTGTCTGATCAATAATGATGATAAAATTATTGCAACCCAATCTCATTGTCCACATGCTGGAGGTCATTTTAGTGGCGGCTGGTGCAAAAACGGCAACCTGGTTTGCCCCATCCATCGATATGAGTATAATTTAACCACAGGGAGAGGCGCAGAGGGGCAGGGCGATTACATCAATATTTACCCAACCGAATTGCGTGAAGACGGCCTGTATATTGGTTTCGAAGAAAGCTGGTGGAGTAAACTTTGGGGATAAATTAATTTGATGAGGTGAATGTTAATCAGCCTCTTTCAAATACTGATAACATTTGAAAGGCCTAATTGAGCAAATACCTTTTAAAGAATTCCTGGCAATTTAAAACCTCTATTTTTGAGAAATAAAAATCTTCTATATCTTCTGTAACGATACACATACTACCTACCGTTTCAGCGGCATAATATTCTAAACCGTCCTCGAAATCATTAATAGATTTATTCGTAAGAGTATTGAAAACTCCTTCAGAAGAATTCTCAGCGATTTTAATATAGCGACAAAGTAAATCTATCTTCTGCTTTGCGAGTTGAGCATTATGTTTTTTTTCTGCAAAATAAAAAGCAATTGCCAAACAAAGAGGAGAGGTGTATACATCAAACTTTGGATGAGAGGCTAAACTTAAAATTCTGGACGAATATGTGTAAAGTGGATATTCCTTATTCAGTACCGAAACCAAAACGTTTGCATCTAAAAATATCTTCATTTGTTATTTTTTAGAAGAAAAGAATTCATCTTTTGAACCCTTACGTGTTTTTTTTGGAGATTTTTTATATTCTACTTCACCTTCGGCAACCATACTTACCCAATCTGCAATAGGGAAATCTTCTAAAGATTTGTACTCTTTTGCGGTTACCTGTATTAACAGATGCTCTATTAAACGAGATAAACTAATGTTGTTATCGGCAGCATATTTTTTTGCCTTTGCAACAACATCCTGACTGAAGCTTAAGGTTAATTTGGCATCCATTATCTTAATTGTTTTATAAACGAATATACAAAATATACGTATAAATTTAAAAAATAATACGTAAAAAAAGCGATTCATTTTTATTGAATCGCTTTTGATATTTTCCTTGGCAATGAGTTCACCTTCAACCCTCAACCCTTCAACCTACTACCGCTAAGCGTATATCTCTTTTCTAGCTGATGCTAAAGTATTTTTCAATAAACCAACAATAGTCATTAAACCTACACCACCTGGAACAGGCGTAATGTAAGAGGCTTTAGGCGCCACGTTTTCGAAATCTACATCACCATATAACTTAAAGCCCGATTTGGTTTCAGCAGAAGTTTCACGGTTAATTCCTACGTCAATAATAATAGCACCAGGTTTTACCATATCGGCTGTAACAAAATTCTTTTTACCAATGGCAGCAATTACAATATCGGCCTGTAGAACCTGTTCTTTTAAATCTTTTGTGCGCGAGTGGGTAAGTGTTACCGTACAGTTGCCTGGGTTTGCGTTACGGGCCATTAAAATACTCATTGGGCTTCCCACAATGTTACTACGACCAACAACCACACAGTGCATTCCTGTTGTGTCTATACCATACTCTTGCAGCATCAATAAAATACCATAAGGTGTTGCCGGAATAAAGCAAGGTAGATTACGCATCATCCTGCCCAAATTTACCGGGTGGAAACCATCTACATCTTTACGGTGATCGATCTTTTCGGTTACTTTCTCCGGATCGATGTGTTTAGGTAAAGGCAATTGAACAATTAATCCGTCTACCTCATCATCCTGGTTAATTTCTTCAATTTTCGCCAATAATTCAGCTTCAGTTACTGAGTTATCATATCTATGTAGTGATGATTTAAAACCAACTTTTTCGCAGTTTTTCATCTTACTGGCTACATAGGTTTCGCTTCCTCCATCGTTACCCACTAAAATAGCAACCAGGTGTGGCTTGCGACCACTTTTATTTAAAAATTCGGCAGCTTCTTCTGCAATTTGAACTTTAACCTTTTCTGATACGTATTTACCGTCTAATAATACCCCTAAATCCCCTGAAGGGGACTTTGAATTTCCATCGCTCATATAACTTGCTCCGTTATAATTTTATAATTTAAGATTTGACTTAATAAAACTCGCTAGTAATTCCCCCTCAAGGGGGCTAGGGGGTTAATCTAATTTCAAAACTGCCATAAACGCCGTCTGCGGAATTTCTACGTTCCCCACCTGACGCATACGTTTTTTACCTTTTTTCTGTTTTTCCAATAACTTACGTTTACGGGAAATATCACCACCGTAACATTTAGCGGTTACATCTTTACGTAAAGCACTCAGTGTTTCGCGGGCAATAACTTTAGCACCAATTGATGCCTGTATTTTTATTTCGAACTGTTGACGAGGGATTAATTCTCTTAATTTCTCGCAAATTTTCTTTCCAAAATCGTAAGCATTACTTCTATGGATTAATGATGATAAAGCATCTACAGGCTCATCGTTCAATAACATATCTAAACGAACCAGATCCGATTTACGGTAACCTGTTTGGTGATAATCGAAAGAAGCATAACCTTTAGAAATTGTTTTCAACTTATCATAAAAATCGAATACAATTTCGCCCATTGGCATTTCGAAAACCAGTTCAACACGATCTGAAGTAAGATAAGATTGATTTACAATAATTCCGCGTTTCTGAATACAAAGCGACATTACCGGACCAACAAACTCTGCTTTCGTAATGATATTTGCTTTAATATATGGTTCCTCAACAGAATCCAACTTACTTGGGTCAGGTAAATCAGAAGGATTGTTAACAATAATTTCGTCACCTTTAGTAGTATACGCAATGTACGATACGTTGGGAACCGTTGTAATTACGGTCATATCAAACTCACGTTCTAAACGCTCCTGGATAATTTCCATGTGCAACATGCCCAGGAAACCGCAACGGAAACCGAAACCAAGTGCAGCAGAACTTTCTGGTTCAAAAACGATAGAAGCATCGTTCAGTTGCAATTTATGCATCGCCTCACGTAATTCTTCAAACTCATCGGTATCTACAGGATAAATCCCTGCAAAAACCATTGGTTTAACTTCTTCGAAACCCTGAATGGCATCTAATGATGGCCTGGCCACAGTTGTAATCGTATCACCAACCTTTACCTCTCTGGCTTCTTTAATACCAGAAATAATATAACCCACGTCGCCGGTTTTAACCACACTACGTGGCGACATATCCAGTTTCAAAATACCAACCTCATCAGCCAGGTATTCTTTGCCAGTATTAATAAATTTAACTTTATCGCCTTTTTTGATTTCGCCGTTTACCACTTTATAATAAGCGATAATCCCTCTGAATGAGTTAAAAACAGAGTCAAAAATCAACGCTTGTAACGGTGCTTCAGGATCGCCAACTGGAGCTGGAACACGATCAACAATGGCCTGGATGATATCAGGAATGCCCATTCCGGTTTTACCCGATGCCGGAATAATATCTTCGCGTTTACATCCAATCAGGTCAATAATCTGGTCTTTCACTTCCTCAGGCATAGCCCCGGGTAAATCCATTTTATTTAAAATCGGAATAATTTCCAGATCGTGCTCTAAAGCCAGATATAAATTCGAAATAGTCTGCGCCTGAATCCCTTGCGAAGCATCTACAATAAGTAAAGCGCCCTCGCAGGCTGCAATGGAACGTGAAACCTCGTATGAGAAATCGACGTGGCCTGGTGTATCGATCAGGTTAAAATTGTATTCAATATCACCAACCTTATAGTTCATTTGTATGGCATGACTTTTAATCGTTATGCCTCTCTCACGCTCTAAATCCATGTTATCGAGCAATTGCGCCTGCGCTTCACGCTGCGAAATCGTCGCTGTATATTCTAATAACCTATCAGCCAGGGTGCTCTTGCCATGGTCAATATGTGCAATAATGCAAAAATTACGTATATGCTTCATCTTTGCGCAAAGATATGCTTTTTAATGGAAAATGTAAGAGGGAAAATGGAATGCCGCAAAGGCTGAATTTTTATTGTTTTGAAAAGCAAGAGCAGTACTTTTCGGTTACTTCGTTCCTGCTTTACACTTTATCCCGGTGTTGGTTTAATGCTAGTTCGAACGGTAGAAAACCGGGATGTTCGTTCCAATCAGGTTTATTTAACCAATAGCAGTAATGCTTTTGAGCGGTTTCTTACCTGATGCTTAAAATTAACCACAAACAGGCACGATAACAATTTCAGTTTATTAATAAAACAGCTGTGTTTATCAGTGCCCATCTGTGGTTAAAAAATTAAACCATTGTTTTCTTCCACTTACCTTTTTTAAATAAGATAAAGGCAGCCACCGCAATACCGGCTTCGGCTGTTGGGATGGCAATAAAAACACCTGTTGGTCCCATTTCTAAAAATTTAGCCAAAAAGTAAGCTAAAGGAATCTGAAACAACCAAAAGGCAAAAATGTTAATTTTGGTAGGCGTCCAGGTATCGCCAGCACCGTTAAATGCACTACTAAACACCATTGCCGCTCCATAAATCACAAAACCAATGCTTAAAATTTTTAAAGCTTTGCTTGCAACGGCAATCACATTTTCATCTGAAGTGAAAAATGCTGCGAACAAATGTCCACAGGTCAAGAACAATACACTGACCACCGCCATGAAAACAATGATGTATTTCAAGGTTTGGAATACCGATTTTTCAGCACGATCTATATGGCCTGCGCCTAAATTCTGACCAACCAGCGTAGCTGCTGCATTACTCAAGCCCCAGGCAGGTAACATAAAAAACATCATGAGTCGTAGTGCCGTTTGGTAACCTGCCGACCCGGTATCGCCACCGGTAGTGGCAACCAGTTCTGCCAAAAACACCCAGCTACAGCTCGCAATTACAAACTGAAAGATGGCCGGTGCGGCAATCTTAACGATAGCTTTAATCTGGTCAAAATCAGGCAGGAAATGACTAATCCGTATTTTCAATATATTTTTACCACTAAACAGATTATAAACCTGATAGGTAACTCCCAAACCACGACCAATTGTAGTTGCAATTGCAGCACCGGTTAAACCAAATGCAGGTATAGGGCCTAAACCGTTGATAAAAATAGGGCAGAGGATGATGTTGGCAATATTGGCGATCCATAAACTCCGCATGGCGATTGCCGCATTACCTGCTCCCCGAAAAATCCCGTTAATTAGGAATAAAAGTACAATTATGATACTTCCACCCATCATAATACGAACAAATGTAACACCTTGCTCGGCAGTTTCGGCCGAAGCCCCCATGAGTAATAGAATATCTTTGGCATAAATTAGCCCCAGAATACTGATGATAATGTTAACGAAAACAGCTATCACAATGGTTTGCATGCCCGCTTTTGATGCTGCTTCCGGATTTTTCTCCCCAATCCTCCGTGCAACCACTGCGGTTGCAGCCATGCTTAATCCAATGGCCAATGAGTAAATAATGGTTAATACAGATTCTGTTAAACCAACGGTCTGTATGGCATGGCTACTATTTTCCAGGTGGCCAACAAAATATAAATCAACTAAAGCAAAAACCGATTCCATAGCCATTTCCAGCATCATCGGAATGGCCAATAAAATAATTGCGCGTTTAATACTAATTGAAGTAAGATCAACTTCGTGACCTTTTAAAGACTGAACGAGGATATCGAAAAAAGACGAAAGTTTGCCTTGCGTCTTTGTGGACTGTGACATATAATAAAAAGTAAAGTGTAATGTATAAACCAATGATACGCTTTAAGCGTACATACCTAAAATTGAAGCGGAGGGGAATCCTCGGTTGTTTAGAACCTCAAACGGATTGCAGATACTATCATGGCTCTGTTCTATTGATAAATCAAAGATAGATAAAATTTTGAATTGTCAAATTTAGATGACTAATTTTTAAGATAGTGATTGATTTTTTTTTACCACGGACTCAAGGAACACACGGAATGTTATTCCAGGGTCTGTTTAAGTTCCTTTTGTACACTTACTAGTCATCCTGAGCTTATTGAAGGATCAGTTTCAAAGGCGTTTCGACAGGCTCAACGTAACAACCTGTAAAAATTTATTTCGTTTGATAAATAGCTGCTTAGTCATGATTCAGTTATAAAAAAAAGAGGACGAAACTGTAACCAGTATAACCCCTTAATTTGTGTATCATCTTCTATATACTATATGCTTTAATCATTTCTTCTGAAACTTTTGTTCCACGACCAGTAGTTAAATCAATTAATACGTAATCAAAAATACCGTCTGATGCTACTTTACCCGTTTTCTGGTTAATAATTTCGAACTGAACCGCGCAGCCTTTATCGTTCATGGTTAAAATACCTGTTCTAATCAGCATTAGATCGTTCATTAGTAACGGACGTTTAAAATTAATGTCAACATGGCTAACCACCCAGCCCAGGCCTTGTTTGGTAAAATGTTCCCAGGGCATACCATAGAATTTCTCCATTTGCTCGTAACGGGCTGCCAGAACATAATCTAAGTATTTACTATTATGTACATGGTTAAACATATCGATATCATCCGGACGAACACGTAGTTCACTTTCGAAAATGCTGTATTGATTTTTTTCCAAGGGTAAATGTTTTGTGCAAAAGTATTAATAATGACTGAATGTAAAGTATTACTTGACAAATGTGAATATGATGTAGTGTATTTACTTGACAATTTTTCGTATTTTGATTTGAAATGGGAAAGCTCACTTTATATGATATTACAATTCCGCGCGAAACAATAGTCGAAGCGCGTGAAAATGTTTATTTAAGCCGCACGCCCGAGCAACGCTTTTTTGGTGTTTTGCAACTCAACCAAATTTCAGTTACCATGAATGGTGGCCAGCCTTTAAAATCTCCTCAAGGAAAAGGTATTATTATCCGCAAGCCAAACTTATAAGCTTCAATATGTCGTTTGATAAAGAGAACCCAGAGATGCTTTTGTTATTGGAAACATTTGAGTAGTTTGACATGCAATAATAATGCGAAACTAAGTTTCTTGCACCGCCTCAGATTCTCTAAACCCGACTTAGCGGAAATCCTTTTTGCTGCAGGTCTTCGACAAACTCAAACCAACAATCGCAAAAAGATTGCAGCGAGGGCGGGAGGATAGCAAGCTATGAAAAACCGAGTTTGCCTTTCTAAAAAAAGGAAAATTAAAATTTAATCAATTTCCCTTGGTTCAGTTTTATCATTACTAATAAAACGCCATTCTTCTCCATAAAGTGATTTATATTGAACCATAATTTTAATATCAGCTTTTTCTACAAGCGGTCCCAAGCGTTCATCATTTATATTAATCAGACTTAACTTTTCGCCAACCGGTAAAATTTCGTTTTTCCAAAGATTAGCCAGTATTACAGATTTGGTTATGGCTAATTTGTTATCGTTTTTTATTTGTTTAAGGATTTCAGCTACATTCTCATAACGTTTAGATTTGTAATAAAAACCATAATCGGATACTATAGCCGGACCTAGGCCTTGATTTACAATCAGAAATTCATAATGGTAATTATCTTCTCCATTTTTTTTGATGTCAGAAAAACTATTTGAATAACTCATAAGCAGTGGTTTTACAGATGCATACTGCTGAACTTTTTGCAACCTGGTTTGATATAGAGTTATAATAATGGCACAAATACTGGTTACAATGGCACACAAACCAACGATAGTGTTTAATGATAATTTGGGCTTATTTTGAGCTTTCTGCATATCTCATTAGGTTGTAAAATCAATCTAAAATAGAAAATATCAGTTGTTGAACCTATAAGGGGATAAATATTTCTAAAACATGATAATATAATAAGCAACAACCACTTGCTTATAAATAAAAATAGCCTTATCTTTGCGCCACAATTAATTAATTTTTTATTGCTTTAATATTATTCAAGAATGTATTTAAGTCCAGAGAAAAAAGCTGTAATCTTTAAAGAACACGGCAAAGTAGAAACCAACACGGGTTCTGCAGAAGGTCAAGTAGCGTTATTTACATACCGTATTGCGCACTTAACAGAACACTTAAAGAAAAATCGTAAAGATTTCTCTACGCAGTTGTCACTTCAAAAATTAGTAGGTAAACGCCGCGGTATTTTGGCTTACCTATACAAAAAAGATATTGAGCGCTATCGTGCTATCATCAAAGCTTTATCGCTTCGTGATATCATCAAACAAAAATAAGCGCAAGTTTATCATTAAAAGCCATTCTTTAGGGAATGGCTTTTTAATTCCCTGTTAATTTTTTTTAACGGGTTTTATTATAGATAGGCTTTTTTAATCCTATCTTCGTTTGCAAAAACAAATACATATATAAACAACGGTGTGTAGAAAGAGGAAAACACACCATAATTCTATTTAAATGAATGTAATAAAAAAATCGTTCGATTTGGGCGATGGCAGAATTGTAGAAATTGAAACTGGTAAATTGGCTAAACAGGCTGATGGTTCGGTTGTGGTAAAAATGGGCGATACGATGTTGTTAGCAACTGTAGTATCAACTGTTGGCGCTAAACCAGGTACTGATTTTTTACCTTTATCGGTTGATTATCAGGAAAAATATGCGGCTACAGGCCGTATCCCAGGAGGCTTTTTACGTCGCGAAGCAAGATTATCTGATTACGAGGTATTAATCTCTCGTTTAGTGGATAGAGCTTTACGCCCAATGTTCCCAAGTGATTATCACTCTGATACACAGGTGATGATTTCATTAATCTCTGCTGATAAAGATATCATGCCAGATTGTTTGGCAGGTTTAGCGGCATCTGCTGCATTATCAGTTTCTGATATCCCTTTCAATGGTCCAATTTCTGAAGTACGTGTTGCAAAAATCGATGGTAAATTAATCATCAATCCGAAAGCTAGCGAACTGGAACGTGCAACTTTAGAGTTTATGGTTGCTGGTTCGGCTAACGATATAGGCATGGTTGAAGGTGAGTGTGATGAAATTCAGGAAGACGAAATGGTTGAGGCTTTAAAATTTGCACACGATGCAATTAAAGTTCAATGTGCCGTTCAGGTTGAATTAACTGAAGCTACCGGCAAAACGGTTAAACGCGAATACAGTCACGAAGACCACGATGCGGATTTAAAAGCTAAAGTTTATGCTGATACTTACGATAAAGTTTATGCTGTAGCAAAAGCTGGTGGCAATAAAGATGTTCGTAAAGAAGGTTTCACCGCGATCATTAACGAATTCTTCGAAGCAATGCCAGAAGATACTGCAGATTTAACTAAAGCAATGGCTAAACATTATTATCATGATGTTCAGTATGATGCCATCAGAAACTTATTGTTGGATGAAGGTATCCGTTTAGATGGTCGTAAGACTACAGAAATCCGCCCAATCTGGAGTGAAGTTGGTTATTTACCTGCTGCACACGGTTCGGCTGTATTTACACGTGGCGAAACGCAATCATTAACTTCAGTTACTTTAGGTAGCAAAGATGATGAGCAAATGATTGACGGTGCTTTCTTTAATGGTTATAACAAATTCTTATTGCACTATAATTTCCCTGGTTTCTCAACTGGTGAGGTTAGACCAAACAGAGGCGCTGGCCGTCGCGAAATTGGTCACGGTGCTTTAGCACAACGTTCATTGAAAAAAGTATTGCCTCAAGGTGAAGCAAATCCTTATACCATCCGTGTGGTTTCTGATATCTTAGAATCAAACGGTTCATCATCAATGGCAACTGTTTGTGCTGGTACATTAGCATTAATGGATGCAGGTATTAAAATCAAATCGCCAGTATCTGGTATCGCAATGGGTTTAATTACTGATGAGAAAACCGGTAAATATGCAATCCTTTCTGATATTTTAGGTGATGAAGATCACTTAGGTGATATGGACTTTAAAGTAACCGGTACCGAGCATGGTATTGTTGCTTGCCAGATGGACTTAAAAATCAATGGTTTATCTTACGAAGTTTTAACTAAAGCTTTGTTACAGGCTAAAGATGGTCGTTTACACATCTTAAACGAGATGAAGAAAACCATCAGTACACCTAATGAAGATTACAAACCACATGCGCCACGTATTGTTTCTTTAACTATTGATAAAGAATTTATCGGAGCAATTATCGGCCCTGGAGGTAAAATTATCCAGGAAATGCAACGCGAAACCGGTGCTTCAATCTCTATCGAAGAAGTTGATGGTAAAGGTATTGTGGAAGTATTTGCTGATAACAAAGCCGCTATTGATGCAGCAGTTACCCGTATCCGTAATATCGTAGCTAAACCAGAAATTGGCGAAATTTACCAGGGTAAAGTAAAATCAATTATGCCATTCGGTGCGTTTGTTGAGGTGATGCCAGGTAAAGATGGTTTATTACACATCTCTGAAATTTCATGGGAACGTTTAGAAACCATGGATGGTGTGCTAAAAGAAGGTGATAAAATCGAGGTTAAATTATTAGACATCGATAAACAAGGTAAAATGAAACTTTCCCGTAAAGTTTTATTGCCAAGACCTGAAAAACCAGCAGCGCCACAAGCTTAATAATCGATACGTCATGCTGAACTTGATTCAGCATCTGTTTGATAGACCCTGAAATAAATTCAGGGTGACGGACACAAATAATAAAACCCTTTCAGTTTTACTGGAAGGGTTTGTTGTTTTATGTAAAAATTTAACTTCGGTCTTTCTGACTAAAAACTTTCGCACTTCTTTTGTAACTTGCATCGTAGCGTCATGCTGAATTTATTTCAGCATCTTTCTTGCTATTGAGACCCTGACCTGTAGCGAAGCGGAAAGCTACGCAGTAAATGAATTCAGGGTGACGACGTTTATAAATGCTGCCGCAAAAAATAATAGCGGAATTAAGAAACTAAGAAATAATTAAATGAAATACATCATTGCCCCATCCATACTTTCTGCTGATTTTGGCAATTTACAGCGCGATATTGAAATGATTAACCACAGTGAAGCCGACTGGTTCCACGTTGATGTGATGGATGGTGTTTTCGTTCCGAATATTTCTTTTGGTTTCCCGATAATGGCTGCTGTAAAAAAACATGCAACCAAACCTTTAGATGTACATTTAATGATTATTGATCCGGATAAATACATCGAGGATTTTGCCAAGGCAGGAGCAGACCGAATCACGGTACATTACGAAGCCTGCACACACCTACATAGAACAATCCAGTTAATTAAAGCATCTGGCTGCAAAGCTGGTGTAGCGCTAAATCCGCATACGCCAGTAAACTTATTGCAGGATGTAATTGAGGATCTTGACCTGGTGTTGATTATGTCGGTTAATCCCGGTTTCGGTGGACAGGCTTTCATCCACAATACCTACAAGAAAATAAAGGATTTAAAAGCCTTAATTCAAGGGCTAAACGAAAACTTAATCATCGAGGTTGATGGTGGTGTTGGTTTACAAAATATTGCGACATTAGTATCAGCAGGTGCCAATGCTTTCGTGGCCGGAAATGCAGTTTTCGCAACAGATAACCCAACTGAAACCATTTCTAAAATGAAAAACCTGACGGCCAGCACGATAAATATTTAATTGTTAAATGTTTTATTGCTAAATTGTTTTTAGGTTGAGGCGGATACCGTTTTCATACCTGATACTTTTGTCTGATACTAAAAATGCTCAAATTTCGGCTAATCCTTTTCCTTTTAATTGCTGCTTGCAGTTTTGCTGTTGCACAGCCTTTAGTTAGGGTTTCGGGGATAGTTTACAGTGATGAAAAGTTGCCATTATCGCAGGTGACCGTTATCGTTCTGGGGCAGGCACAATCAACCATTACAGATGAATTTGGTGTATACACCATTTATTCAAAATCGAGAACCTTTAGTATTAAATATTCGCTTTTGGGCTACCAGCCTCAAACCATAAAATTTAGCGAGCGGTCTGGCTCACGGATTACCAAACAGGTAAATTTAATAGCCAATATCAATGAATTAGAGCAGGTTAACATCACCAATAAACAGAATCAGTTAAGCAATACCACGACCATTAATATTGCAGATGTTTCATCGATGCCATTGGTTTCGGGCAATTTTGAAACGCTACTGAAAACCTTACCCGGCGTATCTACAAATAATGAATTAAGTGCCCAGTATAGCGTTCGCGGAGGTAATTTTGATGAAAATCTGATTTATATCAATGATGTAGAAATTAACCGACCTGTGTTGATCCGCAACGGACAGCAGGAGGGACTAAGTTTTATCAATTCAGATCTCGTGAGTAAAGCGAAATTTTCTGCAGGTGGCTTTGAAGCGAAATATGGCGATAAACTTTCTTCTATTCTAGATATCAGGTACGATAAACCCGATAGCAATCAAACCATTTTTAGCACCAGCCTTTTAAATACTTCACTGACCACTAAAAGGATATTCAAAAACAGTTTCCTGCTGGCTGGTTTACGCTATAAAAACAATTCGAGTGTACTCATTAAACAAGATGAAAAGGGGAGTTATAGTCCCAATTTTGCCGACGCTCAATTGCTGTATCAATATGATTTTTCACCGAAATTTAATATCAGCTTTTTAGGCAGTTTTAATCTCGGGCAGTTTAAATTGGTGCCCACTAACCGGGAAACACAGTTTGGAACTTTAAATACGACGCTAAGGTTAAATGTTGATTATACTGGACAAGAAATCGATGACTACCGAACTTTAGGAAGTGCTGTTACGGCTACCTATTCCCCTAAAGCAAACCTGGTGATTAAGTTTATCAATAGTTATTTCAGCACCATAGAAAGAGAACGGTTCGACATTAACGGCAGTTATGTTTTTGATGAAGTAGATAATACTTTTTCAGGTGAAAATTTTGGCGTGGTTAATAAAAACAGGGGCATTGGCAGTTATTATAATTACGGAAGAAATAGTTTAAATACACAAATTTTTGCTTCTGAAATAAAAGTAGATCAGAATTTTAATAATCATGTTTTTTCCTGGGGCATAAAATTCGATCAATCGAAGTATGATGACCATTTAAATGAATACAACTATACTGATTCAGCGGGTTTTATTTTACCGAATAATTCGAAAAATATCACCTTGCAAAATGTGATTAACGTGCAGAACAATATCGATATTAAAAACTACAGTGCTTATATCCAGGATAGTTATTCGCTTTCAAATTCGGCAGAACTGCAATTGGGCGCCCGCGCTACCTACAGTTCGTTAAGCAAACAGTTGTTAATCAGTCCGAGGATGTTAATTGCTTACCGGCCCAATTCGAACAATAAAATTTTAAGGTTTTCTGCCGGCGTTTACAAACAACCGCCTTCCTACCGGACCATTCGTGATTTTTCGGGCGTCCTGAATATCGATCAGAAAGCGCAAAGCTCTTACAATACTTCACTGGGTTATGAATATGCTTTTGATGCTTTCGGAACGCGGTTAAAGTTCACTTCGGAGGCTTATTTTAAATATTCTGACCGATTGATCCCCTATAAAATAGATAACCTGAGAATTAAATATCTGGCAAATGAGGTATCACGTGGCTATGCTTATGGTGCCGATTTTAGCATTGGCGGAGAGTTTGTTAAAGATTTGGTTTCTTATTTCAGGATGTCGGTAATGCATGCCAACGAAGATATTATCGGCGATAGTTATGTACAAAACGGAACGACTATTTACCCTGGCTATTTAAAGCGGCCAACCGATCAACGCTTAAATTTCTCCATCTTTTTTCAGGATAAACTGTTAAATAGTCCTACGTATAAAGTGCATTTAAATGCCCTTTATGGCTCAAGGTTACCGATAGGTCCGTCACAAACACCAAGATATTTGGATAAGTTTTTTATTCCATCGTATAAACGTGTAGATATCGGTTTTTCTAAAGATTTTCTTGATGATGCCGCACTGCACAAACCTAAGTTTTTAGATAAAAATTTCAGTTCGGTTATACTGTTTTTCGAGGTTTTTAATATGCTGAACATTGACAACACAGTTTCATATCTGTGGCTAAAAGATGTAGATAATGTGCAGTATGCCATTCCTAATTATTTAACAGGAAGACAATTTAACCTCAAGTTGATCGTGAAATTGAAGAATAAGCCATAAACCACTAAAATATAATTTTTTATCTTTTTGTCTTAGCCAGACAGGCTTACTTTGAAAAGGCTTTGTTTTGTTTTGAAAGTTTGTACTTCACAATGGGCTAGATATTTCCCTAAGCATTACAGAAACAGGGTAATTTAAACCCGACAGCAACGAAAATACTTTTTTACTGCAAATCACCTGCAAACTCAGCCTGACATTCACAAAAAAGATTGAAGTGAATGGCGGGGCTGCTGCAACGAAAATGCTTCTTTATCTGCTTTCCGAAACAAAAAAATCAGTGTTTATCTTTTTGCCTTTGTGATTAACAATTTCTTTTACAAAAACTGCAACAAAACGCGTTAATTTATCGAGATTTTTAACAAAATTTAATTTTTTATGATACGATTTTATGGGCATAACTGCTTTAAAAATTTTACATTTACGCCCATAAAACATTATATAATAAGATGAAGCATAATTTTGGCGCAGGCCCTTGTATTTTACCTCAAGAAGTGTTTAAACAAGCAGCTCAGGCTGTTTTAGATTTTAACGATGGATTATCAATTTTAGAGATTTCGCATAGAACAACCGAATTTGAGGCAGTTGTTGCTGAAGCTGATAAGTTGGTAAAGGAATTATTAAATGTGCCGTCGGGTTATTCCGTTTTATTTTTACAAGGTGGTGCAAGTTTACAGTTTGCAATGGTTCCGATGAACTTATTGGGCGATGGACAAACAGCGAGTTACTTAGATTCAGGCGTATGGGCAACCAAAGCATTAAAAGAAGCTAAATTTATCGGAAATGTAAATGTGGTGGCTTCTTCTAAAGATGCCAATTACACTTTTATTCCGAAGGATTTTGAAATCCCGGCTGATAGTGCTTATTTCCACTATACGTCAAATAACACCATTTACGGAACTGAGCTTTTCGAAGTACCTAAAACAAATGTTCCGGTTGTTTGCGATATGTCTTCTGATATTATGAGCCGTGTAATCGATGTTTCCAAATTCGATTTAATTTATGCCGGAGCGCAAAAAAATGTAGGTCCTGCAGGTTTAACCATCGCTATTGTTAAAAATGAAGTTTTAGGTAAAATTGACCGTAAAATTCCATCGATGCTGAACTACCAGTCGCATATCGACAATGATTCGATGTACAATACACCTCCTGTTTTCTCTATTTATGTAGCTTTATTAAACCTTCGTTGGTTAAAATCAAAAGGTGGCGTTGCTGAAATTGAAAAAGAAAATAAGCAAAAAGCTGAGGCACTTTACAGAGAGATAGATCGTAATCCGCTGTTTAAAGGAACCTGTGCAGTTGAAGACCGTTCTAGAATGAATGTTTGTTTCGTAATGGAAAATCCTGAATTGGAAAAACCATTCTTGAAATATGCTGAAGAGCAGGGTATTGTGGGTATTAAAGGACATAGAAGTGTTGGTGGTTTCCGTGCTTCGATGTATAATGCATTGCCAATTACAAGTGTACATGCCCTGGTAGATGCCATGCAGGTATTTGAAGAACAACAAGCAAAAGCAAATTAATTTAAATTTTAACCACAGATGATTATGGTGATTATTTATCAGTGTAATCAATTTAATCTGTGCTATCATACATACAATGATTAAGATATTAGCAAACGATGGGATTGATCCGATCGGAAAAGAATTATTAGAAAAAGCAGGTTTTCAGGTTGATACCGAGACTGTTCCTCAGGATCAACTGGCTGAAGCTTTAAAAAACTACGATGCCATTACCGTACGTAGTGCAACAAAAGTTAGAAAAGAATTAATTGATGCCGTTCCAAATATCAAATTAATTGGTAGAGGTGGAGTAGGTATGGATAATATCGACGTAGAATACGCCCGCAGTCAGGGCATTAACGTGGTAAACACACCAGCTGCATCTTCACTATCAGTTGCCGAATTGGTTTTTTCTCACTTATTTACCGGTATCAGGTTTTTACAGGATGCCAACCGTAAAATGCCTGTAGAAGGTTCAACCCAATTCAACAACCTTAAAAAAGCTTATGCTAAAGGGACTGAATTAAGTGGTAAAACCATTGGTATTATCGGTTTTGGCCGTATCGGTCGCGCTACTGCAAAAGTGGCTTTAGGTTTAGGTATGAATGTTTTAGCTTATGATTTATATCCTTCAGAATCTGAAATCACTTTAGAATTCCAGGGTGGAAAATCAGTAAGTATTCCAATTAAAACGGTTTCTTTAGATGAGGTAATTACAGGAAGTGATTTCTTTAGTTTACATACGCCATTTGCCGATAAACCGATTTTAGGCGCAGAAGAGTTTGCTAAAATGAAAAACGGGGTAGGTATTGTTAACTGTTCACGCGGTGGCACAATTGATGAGCTGGCTTTAATTGATGCACTAAATTCTGGCAAAGTTTCTTTCGCTGGTTTAGATGTTTTCGATAACGAACCTACACCATTGGCAGAAATTTTAACACACCCTAAAATCTCTTTAACACCACATATTGGTGCCTCAACCAACGAAGCGCAAGAACGTATCGGCACAGAATTGGCCACGTTGATTATTGAGCATTTTAAGAAATAATAAATAAATCTAGACCTTATAGGTTTTGAAAACCTATAAGGTCTTTAGATTGGTCTTTTTTAATCTAACGCATTCGTTAGCACCCAATAGCGATAAGCCAATATTGCTTTCTGAAAAGTTGTAAGCTTATTCGGATCTTTTTTATACAGACTTGGTAAAATGGCCTTGTTAATTTTAACCAGGATCTTAAACAGTGACTTTTTCATTTGCTTAATTTTTTAAAAACGCTGCTCTTAAGCACTACCCTTAGCATTTTCATACTGCTGTAACTTCTTATTGAAGAAATAAAATCCACCAGCCATTACTAAAATCAAAAAGACGATAATATAGGTTGATAAACCTCCCTTGTTCTTTTTCTCTAAATCTTCTTTGAGTTGTGCATTTTGATCCTGCAGTTTTTTAATGGTTTGCATATAACGTTCTATGCGTTCCTGAGAATTATCCGCAACCGCTACTTTCTGCTGGTTCTGCAAATCTTTATAATCCATCAATACCTTCAGCTCTTTGAAAATATTATTATCAGTTAAAACTACCTGGCGAAGAATTTCATTGGAATTTTTAATATCACGTTTGGTTTGCCAGCCAAATATTCCGGTTCGCTGATTTAAACTTTCATCATACTGACCAAACTTGGCACTTCTTTCTGCAAGCAATGAATTTACTTTAGCACGTTGTGCAGTATAAGCCGTGGTATCTTGCTGCGCAAAGGCATGCATATTCAGCAATAAAGTAATAAACAGATAAAAAAATTTCTTCATGCGGTATAAACGTGAAAAGGGTAGAAGTTGTTTTATTGGTTCATTAGTTCAGTCGTCATTGCTTATTAGTTCCAATATTAAAGAGTTCGGCATGCCGAATTTATTTCAGCATCTATTTTGCTGTAAAATCCTTTTGTATGAAGCTTGATGAACTATTTAACTAAAAAACTAAGGATGAAACTCCACCCGTACAATATCGCCTAAATGCAAGCCTAATAAACCACTTGCTTTTCCTTTGTTAATCGCAATTTCCAGATGGTTACTAATGCCGAACAGGCAAAGTTTTTCGCCCTCCTGTACTTCATTATAATGCCAGCTCAACTGGGTAATGGTTTCGCTTTTTCTAAAGTATAAAGTAAAATCCCTATTCTTCTGGATTTTAGTAAAAAGATCTTTAGTAATGTTGGTAATTACGTTGCAAAAAGTATCGATATACACCACACTTCCCCGAATCACATCCCGCTCTATTACAGGATGTAAAAGCATCTTTTGTTCAATCTCTGCTACAGGTAAACCGATGTCTTTCAGTTTGCCTCCCTTAGCCAGGTGTGTTGCAGCTTTAACAAAAATATCAACCAAAGGGAAGTGCAGGTATTTCAAATCCTGCATAATGTTCAGCTCTACCACATCTTCCGGAATATCATCAAAAAGAAGCGAAAAAATACCATTATCAGCCCCTACAAAAAAGTGATCACGATGCTTTACAGCAATGTATTTAGTGTTTTCGCTATAAACAGAATCAATGCCGATTAGGTGCACCGTGTTCTTCGGAAAGTATGGATAAGCGTTTTTGAGGACGAAGGCAGCGTACGAAATATTGAATGATGGAACCTCGTGGGTAATATCAACTAAATTAACATTAGGCATAAGACTCAACAGACTACCTTTAAGGGCACTCTGGTAAAAATCTTTTGAACCTAAATCTGTTGTTAAAGTAATTATCCCCATTAAAAATTCATTATTATTGCTTATTCTTGTGTACAGGCCTAAGCGTCTGCAAATATTCAAATTTTAATTAATATACCCCGATAACTTTTTAAAATACTACAGTTTGAACGAATTAAAATTAACTCTGGATACCGTAAATCCTGCTCACTTTTGGGGGCCGAATAACGAGAATTACGAAATGATTAAAGGTGCTTTCGCGAAGTTGAAACTGGTAGCGAGAGGTAGTGATGTTAAGGTTCTCGGTGATGAACAGGAACTTAAGACTTTTGAGGATAAGTTTAACCAGCTTATTGCACACCTCGAGAAATATAGCTCACTTACCAATAACGACGTAGAATCTATACTGGGTGCAAAAGCAGCCGGTGTAGTAAAAAAAGATGTAGAACAACCTACCGGAGGTGGCGGAGAAGTAATTGTTTTTGGCACAAACGGACTTTTGGTTAAGGCAAGAACTGCCAATCAGCGCAAAATGGTGAGCAGTATTGCTAAAAATGACATCCTGTTTGCTATTGGCCCTGCCGGAACAGGAAAAACATATACCGCCGTAGCTTTGGCGGTTAGGGCATTAAAGAATAAAGAAATTAAACGCATCATTTTAACCCGTCCGGCGGTTGAAGCAGGGGAGAACCTGGGGTTCTTACCCGGCGACTTAAAGGAAAAAATCGATCCATATTTACGCCCGCTTTACGATGCTTTGGACGATATGATCCCTGCGGAAAAATTGAAATTCTACATCGAAAACCGTACAATAGAAATTGCACCACTGGCCTTTATGCGCGGTCGTACCTTAGATAATTGTTTTGTGATTTTAGATGAGGCCCAAAACGCCACCGATATGCAGTTAAAAATGTTTTTAACCCGTATGGGACCAACAGCTAAATTTATCGTTACAGGTGATGTTACACAGATCGATTTACCTAAAAAACAGATGTCGGGTTTATTTAATGGCTTAAGGATTTTAGAAGATATTAAAGGAATCGATATTATTTACTTAAGCGGGGAAGATGTGGTCAGACATAAATTGGTGAAAGATATCTTGAAAGCTTACGGCGATATTCAGTAAGTCGGAGGTCAGAAAGTCAGGGGTCCGAAGTTTAGGTCTTACAACAGAACTACTTCGGACTTTTGTTTTTTACACTTTATCATCCGACTCCGGTCTTCGGACTTTCGGACTTTTTTCCTATTTTTATCCCCTCATGAAAGCACTAAAAGAAACTCATTTCAATTTCCCAAATCAAAGTAATTTTTACAAAGGTAAAGTTCGCGATGTATACACAATAGCCGATCAGTTTATGGTAATGGTGGTATCAGATCGTATTTCTGCTTTTGATGTCGTATTACCTGAAGCTATTCCATTTAAAGGACAGGTATTGAACCAGATTGCAGCTAAATTTTTAGCCGCTACGCAGGATATCGTTCCAAACTGGGTTTTAGACATTCTAGATCCAATGGTTACCATTGGCCGTATCTGCGAGCCGTTTAAAGTAGAAATGGTAATCAGAGGTTACTTAGCTGGTCATGCCTGGCGCGAATACAGTGCTGGTAAACGTTCTGTTTGTGGCGTTTCTTTGCCTGATGGATTGAAAGAAAACGACAAATTGCCTCAGCCAATTATTACCCCAACGACAAAAGCTTCGGTAGGGCATGATGAAGATATTTCGAAAGAAGATATTTTAGCCAAAGGAATTGTTTCTATAACCGATTACGAAAAGTTAGAAGCGTATACTTATGCCTTATACCAAAGAGGAACTGAAATTGCAGCAAAAAGCGGATTAATTTTAGTAGACACTAAATACGAGTTCGGCTCAGCCGATGGTGTAATCTATTTAATCGACGAAATTCATACACCAGATTCTTCACGTTATTTTTATGCTGAGGGATATCAGGATCGCCAAAATGCAGATGAGCCACAAAAACAGCTTTCAAAAGAATTTGTCAGAAAATGGTTAATTGAAAATGGTTTTCAGGGAAAAGATGGACAAGTGATTCCGGAAATGACCCCAGAAATTGTAAATTCAATTTCAGAACGTTACATCGAACTTTACGAACAAATTGTAGGAGAGACCTTTATAAAAGCTGATGCTGATGCCATTTCCAGCCGTATTGAAGCCAATGTTTTAAAGGCTTTGGAAACACTTTAAATTCGAAAGAAATTTATACATTAGTAAAATAAAGATTAGAGAGATGAAATTTTCAGTAGATAAACACGATAAATATGTAACCTTAAAGTTAGAAGAACTTAAGTTTACAAACGATAATGCTCCAGGTTTGAAATCAGAATTCTATTTGCTAAACGCAGAAGGATTTAAAAATATAATTGTTGATTTAAGTCATGTTACAGAGTGCAGTGATGCACAGGATTTAAGCTGCTTATTGGTTGGCGATAGGCTTTGCAAATCGGCAGGTGGATTATTTATTGTAACCGGAATTAATGACGAGCTGGCATCAATTATCGAATTATCAAACATATTTCAATCTGTAACGTTTGTTAATACTATAGACGAAGCAACTGATTTTATCTTTATGGATGAATTGGAAAAAGAGTTTAGAGGCGCTAAATAACAAAGTATTTAAATAACATTCTGGCCTCGTAGTTTTTAAAAATCTACGAGGCTTTTTATATCTGATCATGATGAAATTTGAAGTTACAATTTTAGGAAGCAGTTCTGCAACTCCTGTATTTAACAGGAATCCCTCGGCACAGCTTTTAAATTGTAATGAAAAATATTACCTGATCGATTGCGGTGAAGGTACACAGCAACAACTGGCCAAGTACAATCTTAAAGCTGCCCGCATCGATTATATTTTTATCAGCCACTTACATGGCGATCACTACTTCGGTTTAATCGGTTTGCTATCCAGTTTGCATTTAAACGGCAGGATAAAACCCATGCAGATATTTGGCCCCAAACCTTTATTAGAAATTTTAGAGATCCAGTTCAAATATTCGGATACGGTGCTGAGGTATTCCATCGAGTTTTTCCCAATCGAAGCCGATCAGTCTACACAGATATTTGAAAACAGTGATTTAACCGTTAAAACAATTGTTTTAAATCACCGTATTCCTACTACAGGCTTTATCTTTCAGCAAAAGAAACGCCAGCGCAAACTGATAAAAGAGAAGACTGATGAAGTGCCTATGGCTTATTATACGGCCTTAAAAAAAGGAATAGACGTTACACTTCCAAATGGCGAGATTTTACGCAGTGAAGATTATACAACCGAGGCAGATGCGCCACGTTCTTATGCCTATTGCTCTGACACCTTGTTCGATGAAAGTTACTTTGCGACCATAAAAGATTGTGATACGCTGTACCACGAAGCGACCTTTATGCACGACTTGCTGGATCGTGCTAAAGAAACACATCACACCACCGCTTTACAGGCAGCAGAAGTAGCAAAAATTAATGGGGCAAAGAAATTACTCATCGGCCATTTTTCTTCGCGTTACAAAACTTTACAAATGCTTTTGGAAGAAGCACAATCTGTTTTTGAAAATACAGAGCTTGCGGTAGAGGGCAGAACTTTTCAGCTTTAGGAATTTTATCCTTTTTTTATCACAGAGCGAACGGAGGAATACGCAAAGAAGCACAGCGTTGGGCGCAAAATAATTGTTAATACAATCTGCGCCTATCTTCTTAAATCTGCGGGAACCTATAGCAGAAATTTTTCCCGCGGATAACGCAGATTATCGCAGAATTAATTCCATCCATTTTATTTTGTTTAAAGATCCTTCATTGTATTCAGGATGACAAAAAAATAAGCCATTCAATTTTCCGTGCCATCTGTGCTTCCGTCGTAAAAAATAGGCACATAAAACTACAACCATAAAAAAAGCCTTACAATTTAAAAACTGTAAGGCTTTCGAATTTATAAAAATCAATTACTTGTCTTTTTTGTTGCCACCACCAAATACTGAGAAGTGTACATAACGCTTCGGATTGGCTTTTAAATCGATCATTAATTCATCCAGGTTTTTTGAAGCATTATTTAAATTCTGATACATTTTATCATCGTTTAATAATAATCCTAAACTGCCTTTCCCATCTTTAATTCCAGAAATTACACTTTGTAAATCAGCAATGGCATTGTTTGCATTATCTAAGGTTTGTTTAAAGTTAGCGGCTGCAAACTTATCGGTAACCGTATTAATATTGGTTAAAATATCACTGATTTTTTGATTATTGTTATTTAAGTTAGCGGTAATGCCTTCAACGTTTTTGAAAATGGCTTCAATACGTGCACTTTCCGAACCAACTAAACCATCAACTTTTTTAGAAGTTGTTTCTAAAGAAGCCAATGTACCGGCAATACTGTTAAAGCTTTTATCAACGTTTTTCTGAAAGTTAGGATTCAGGATAGAATTTACACTACTTAAAATAGAGTCCATTTTACCAATAATTAATTCTGCTTTCTTCTGAACTGGTTGTACTTGCTCCATTAAGCCTTTTTCTACATTCGCATTTAAAGTATAACCATCTTCTGCCATTTTTTTTGAGTTACCTAACGACATAACAATGGCCTTGCTACCTAAAAGGTCGGTGCCTTCAAGGCGGGCAATACTATTTTCAGGAATTTCATATTTGCTGTTTACACTTAAGGTGGCGAGAATACTACCGTCTGGTTGTAGTTCCAATTTGGCCACACGGCCAATCTGATAACCATTAATCAGGATAGGTTTCGACACTGATAAACCATCAACCCTGGTATATTTTGCGTATAATGTAGTTTCACTTGAGAAAATTGAATTTCCTTTTAAAAAATTATATCCAATTATTAATAAAGCAATGGCAAATGCAGCTAAAATACCTACTTTGGTTTCGTTCTTAATCTTCATGAGTGTTTTATTTAATGGCTACAAGTACAGAGATATCCTTTCTTCACTTGTTTGAGCGTAATTAATTTTCTTGTGCTAAACCTTATAAATACACAAAGGCTGCACTATTTGTTTGGTATCCGTTTTATATTTTTTCCAAAGTTAAAATAACTATCATTTATAATGCCACTTATTTAACCTCAATATTTTTTTTGTATGTTTTTATTGCTTCCAAAATAGAATTGGCGATCTCGTTTTGTCCATTCTGCGAATTAATATACTTTTCTTCCTCTGTATTCGAGATAAAACCTACTTCAGTTAAAACAGCTGGCATCCCACAGCGCTGCAGCACCAAAACCCCTTGTTCTTTAACACCGCGGCTAAGTCGTTCATCTCTGCTGATATAGCTGTTCTGTATTAATTTGGCAAATTTAATGCTTTTATCTCTGAAGGTATTTTTTAAAAGCGATAAAAGAATAAAACTACTTGGGTTGCTGGGATCATAGCCGTCGTACTTGCTTTTGTAGTTCTTTTCCAGTTTAATATCGGCATTCTCACGAATGGCAGCGTCTTGTTCTTTTAAGCGGTGCGACCCTGCAACCAATGTTTCTACCCCTTTAATATGTTTGTTACCAGGTGGCATCGAATTACAGTGTACGGATATAAAAAGATCTGCATTGGCTTCGTTCGCTATTTCTGCACGCCTGTACAAATCAACATCAATATCGGTTTTACGGGTGAAGATGATTTTAATATCGGGCATTTCCTCTTTTAATAATGCGCCTAATTTTAATGCAACCTTTAACGAAATATCTTTTTCTTTCGAAAAACTGCCAGATGCACCAGGTTTTCTGCCGCCATGACCAGGATCAATAACAATTGTTTTGATTTTATAGCCTTGAGCAGGGGCTTTTTCAGCAACTAGCAACGAAAAGAAAAGTATTGTAATCAGAAGTTTAATCTTCATGCACGAGGAATATTAAAATGATGTTTCAGCTATACGTTTATAATTTTTAATTGCTTTAATAATTCCGTTCACAATTTCACTTTGTCCCTCAGGAGAGTTCATGTAATCTTCTTCATCAGGATTACTCACAAAACCAATTTCGGTTAATACTGCCGGCATAGCTGCACGAGCCAGTACCGCAAGGCTTTTCTCCTGTACACCTCTGTTGATCCGGCCAGCGTTAACATATTCCTGTTGAAGCATTGAAGCAAACTTTAAACTCCTTTCTCTATTGGTTTGTTTCATTAAAGATAACATAATGTCGCTTTCAGGTGTGTTCGCAATAAATCCTTCATAGTTTTTCTGATAGTTCTCTTCCAGAAACATGGAGGCATTCTCCCTTTTAATCACCTCATCCTGCTCACCTAAACGGCCTGTTCCGGATACAAAGGTTTCTGTTCCCCTTGTTGAAGTACTTTTCGAAGTAACGGTTCTATAAACAGGGACTTTTCTGCCCCGGACTTTCTTATAATAATCAACCACTCTCGATACCCTAACCGGCATATCATTTAAGTGAATGGAAATAAATAAATCGGCTTTTGCATTATTTGCGATATTGATCCGCTCATATAAAGGAATAAACACATCCGACTCCCGGGTATAAATCACTTTGATATCTTTCAAACTATCCTGAAGTGCCCGGCCAAGGTTCAATGCCGTTTTAAGGGCCACATCTTTTTCCTTTGAATACACGCCATGGGTGGCACCATCTTTACCACCATGACCAGCATCGATCACAATTGTTTTAATTTTATATTCTTGCGCAAACACCTGATTATCAATTGAATTTGATAACACCAGATAAATAATAATGGTTAAAATGGATTTAAGATACATCAATGGTATATTTTTCACTAATTTTGAACGTTTTTGATTAAACATTTGTGCAAAAATAACATTCAAATACGAATTTGAAACTTCTTAAGAGCTCTATTTTACTAATATCTGTCATTTTATTAACACTTGTTGTTGGTAAAGCTAACGCATTTTCTCATTTTTCATTGCAACAAATCATCCGGCAAGACACAACCAAAAAGGATACGACTAAAAAGACAGGTAAAAATAATAGCAGTATCGACCAGAAAGTAGAATACAAAGCGGAGGATTCGGTAAAAATGAGTGCCGATAAAAGCATTGTCTATTTATATGGAAACGCCAGGGTGGTATATGGTGATTTTGAACTAGATGCGGGTTATATCAAATACGATAAAAAGCAAAATTCTATTTTTGCCCGTGGTGTTAAAGATCCAAAAACGGGTAGGTATACCGGAAAACCAATCTTTAAGTCGGGCGCTGATGGAACAGCCATAGCCGATTCTATTTTTTACAATTCAGAAACAACCCGGGCCAAAGTATATGGCGTTTTCTCTGAACAAGAAGGAGGTTTTTTCTCTGGCGGACAGAGTAAAAAGCAAATAGATGATGAGCTGCACATTAAAAATGTAATGTACAGTACCTGTAATCTGCCACACCCGCACTTTGGATTAATGATTTCTAAAGGGGTGGTAACAGAAAAACAAATCATTACCGGGCCGGTTTATATGATTATCGAAGATATCCCGACATTCCTGGGCCTTCCGTTTGCATTTTTTCCAAAACCCAATAAACGAACATCAGGTGTAATCCTTCCCACACCAGGTGAAGATGCAACCAGAGGTTTTTTCCTGCAAAACGGTGGTTATTACCTGGGATTAAACGATTACTGGGATGCTAAACTTTTAGGATCTATTTATACCAATGGTTCTTATGAAACAAGTTTGCTGAGTAATTACACCAAAAGATATAAATACAACGGTAACATTAATTTAGCGTATTCGAGTTTTAAAGATGGTTTAGAAGGCACCGAGGCATTTAGAAACCCCACCAAAAACTTTAGCATTAACTGGAGCCACAGTCAAAATGCCAACGCCAATCCGGGTACCACATTTAGCGCCAGTGTAAGATTGGTATCGACAGGAAAAAGGGGATACTATAAAAATACGGCGGCAGGTACTACTTACGACATTAATACTATCGCAACCAACTCCACAAGTAGTAGTATCAGTTATGCGAAAGCCTATTCGAATGGGATGAACTTCTCTTTGGCTGCATCAAGTGATCAGACTTTAAGTACCAGGGCTATATCGCTAAGGTTGCCCGAAATGACATTCAACGTACCTACATTTAACCCTTTTCGTCCTAAAGATGCGGTTGGCGAACAAAAATGGTATGAAAAACTTACCATAGGTTATAGCTTACAAGGAACTAACCGAATTGATACTTTTGATAGTTTGTTGTTTCAAAATGATGGTTTAAAACGGTTAAGAAGTGGTTTTTCACATAGTATTCCGGTAAACATGTCGTTTACGGCTTTTAAATCTTATTTAAATTTTAGTATTGGCGGTACTTATAATGAGGTTTGGAATTTCCAGAGTGTAAACAGAAGATATACCCAATTTGCCGATAACACTTATACTTTTAGAGAAGATACCATCAGTGGTTTTAAAAGAGCAGGTAGTTACAGCTTATCAACCAGCATGTCAACCAAAATTTATGGACGAAGAGATTTTAATCCGGCTGGCAAAATCCAGGCATTAAGGCATGTAATCACGCCAAACG
Source organism: Pedobacter sp. GW460-11-11-14-TSB4 (assembly GCF_059423705.1). Taxonomy (NCBI): domain Bacteria; kingdom Pseudomonadati; phylum Bacteroidota; class Sphingobacteriia; order Sphingobacteriales; family Sphingobacteriaceae; genus Pedobacter; species Pedobacter sp. GW460-11-11-14-TSB4. The sequence goes on along the minus strand of NZ_JBWKYI010000001.1, from coordinate 210,752 downwards.
TTTCCTTTTCTTACTCTCCCGATTTTACCAAAGCAGGAGCTGGGCCATATAGGGAAGCTTTATACAAAGGCAATCCAATTTTAGTGAATGGAGTACCTTTAAAATATTCTATTTTTGATGGTATGGCACAGCCAGGCTCTTTTGGCGGACCCAATGCATCCATTGGTTTTGGGGTAGATAATACGGTAGAACTAAAAGTGAGGAATAAAAATGATACAACCGGAACGGGTTCAAAAAAGATCCCGATTATTCAGGGTTTGAGTTTTAGCGGCTCTTATAACTTCTTAGCCCCATCTTATAAATTATCTACAATAGGCTTTAGTGGCCGATCGCAGTTTACCGATAAATTAGGGATCAACTACAATGGAACGTTAGATCCATATGCCCTTGCTGCAGATACCATCCCGGGATCTTTGCTGAGGATCAGGCAAGACCGCTATTTCTGGCAGGCAGGTAAATTCCTACCACGTTTAACCAACTTTGGTTTCTCATTCGATTACAGTTTAAACCCAGAGGCATTAAAACGTAAAAACGAAGCCAACGACAAATTAGGCGAAGCTGCGAATAAAAAAGGAATGACTGATATACAGTCAGAGCAATTAGCAGCGATCAGTCGTGATCCGAATGCCTTTGTTGATTTTAACATTCCATGGAATTTCTCGTTCTCTTATAGTTTTCAATATTCTAATGATGGAAACAACAGTACAATTTCGAATACACTAAACTTTAATGGTGATGTTAATTTAACACCAAAGTGGAAAGTTACCTTTAACTCGGGTTACGATTTTAAGAACAATGGTTTAACCCCAATGAATTTAGCGATTTACCGCGATTTACATTGCTGGGATATGAGTGTAAACTGGGTTCCGTATGGTGCTTACAAAAGTTATTCTGTTACCATAAAAGTTAAAGCATCGATATTGCAGGATTTGAAATTGAGCAAAAGACAAGGTTTTTACAGCACATACCAATAAATTTATGCTAGCCGAAATTATTACCATTGGTGATGAGATTCTCATTGGCCAAATCGTTGATACCAATTCTGCCTGGATGGCTAAACAGTTAAATTTAATTGGTGTTTCCGTTAAGCAGATTACTTCAGTTTCTGATGATGAGCAACATATTATTGAAGCGCTCGAACTTGCCGAAAAACGTGCAGATATTATTTTAATTACCGGCGGCTTAGGCCCAACCAAAGATGATATCACCAAAAAAACGTTAGCTAAGTATTTTAATATGGGCTTTCGTAATGATGCCGGTGCACTGGAAATGGTTCGTCAGATTTTTGAAAAATACAATCGCCCTTTATTGGATATCAATATTCAGCAAGCTGATGTTCCCGATGGTTGTGAGGTTATTGTAAACAAAAATGGTACTGCTCCGTGCATGTGGTTTGAACAAAACGACATCATTTTTGTATCGATGCCGGGCGTGCCTTACGAGATGATGTACCTGATGGATGACGAAATTCTACCCAGAATTAAAAGTAGGTTTAAGCTACCGTTTATTGTTCATAAAACTATTCTTACTGCCAATATAGGCGAATCATTTCTGGCCAAAGAGATTGAAGAAATCGAAGACAGTTTACCGGCGCATATCAAATTGGCTTATCTGCCAAAATTAGGACAAGTACGTTTGCGCTTGTCGGCCAAAGGCGATAACGAAACCGCATTAAACCAGGAGGTTGAGCTTTACGCCAAACAGATCATTTCCAAAGTAAATAAGTTTGTGGTAACGGATGAAGATATTCCATTGGAAAAAGCGATTCTAAACCTGATGAAAAGTAAAGGTTTGACCTTATCCACAGCAGAAAGCTGTACCGGTGGTTATATTGCACACTTAATTACACAGCATCCGGGTTCTTCTTCAGTTTATTGGGGCGGGGCAGTAGCTTATGCTTACGAACTTAAAGAATCTATCCTCGGTGTTAAAGAAAGTACATTAACTACTTTTGGTGCTGTAAGCGAACAAACCGTAACAGAAATGGCCGAAGGCGCAATTACACATTTTAAAACTGATTATGCTATTGCGGTTAGTGGCATTGCGGGTCCGGATGGTGGAACAGAAGACAAACCAGTTGGTACCGTATGGATTGCGATTTCTTCAAAACACAAAACTGTAGCTAAGGTGTTTAATTTCAGCAACAAACGCATTCAAAACATAGAACGTTCTGCGGCATCGGCTTTAGCCATGCTATTAAATCTCCTTAAAGAAACAGTTTAGAAAGAATAAAAACTGTATTTTTGTGGCGTTACCAATATAAAATACTGTAATTTAATATGGCTCAATACGAACTATTGTTACCAAAAATGGGTGAAAGTGTTGCGGAAGCAACGGTGATTAAATGGGTAAAACAACCAGGCGATTCTATTGATTTAGATGATACCATTCTGGAAATCGCTACTGATAAGGTAGATTCTGAAGTTCCTTCTCCGGTGGCCGGTAAATTGGTAAAACAGTTATTTGCGGCAGATGAAGTTGCCCAGGTGGGCGATGTAATTGCCATTATTGAAACTGAAGGTGGAGACAGCCCAACAGCCGAAACTCCCGTTGCAGAAAAACCAATAACTGAGGAAAAAACCGAAACTATTCCTGGAATTGCACAACTACCATCAGAAAATACTACCGTAGCAACTGATTTTAGCTCCTCCGAGCGCTTTTATTCTCCTCTGGTTAAAAGTATTGCTGCCCAGGAAAACATTTCCCTGGCTGAACTGGATGCAATTAAAGGCTCTGGTGCGGATGGACGTTTAAATAAAGATGATTTATTAGATTATATTGCCAGGAAAAATGGTGGCGATCCAATATTAACTCAAACCGTTACGATCACAGCACCTGTTCCGCCAGTAAGCCAAATCACTGAAAATAAAGCGACATCATCAGCGCCAGTTGTAAATAAAACATCAACAACCAGTGTTAGTGGCGGCGACGAAATTATTGAGATGGACAGAATGCGTAAACTGATTGCCGATCATATGGTAATGAGTAAAACCACTTCGCCACATGTAACTTCGTTTGTTGAAGCTGATGTAACCAACATGGTTTTATGGCGCAACAAAGTAAAAAACAGTTTTGAGAAACGTGAAAATGAAAAAATAACGTTTACCCCAATATTTGTAGAGGCAGTTGCCAAAGCGATAAAAGATTTCCCGATGATCAATGTATCAGTTAATGGTACGCAGATTATCAAAAAACGCGATATCAATATTGGTATGGCTGCCGCTTTACCAAGTGGAAACCTCATCGTTCCTGTAATTAGAAACGCCGATCAGTTAAATTTAGTTGGCTTAACAAAAGCAGTTAATGATTTAGCGACAAGGGCGAGAAACTCTAAATTAAAGCCTGACGAAACACAAGGCGGAACCTTTACGCTAACCAATGTAGGCAGTTTCGGCAATGTAATGGGTACGCCAATTATTAACCAACCTCAGGTTGCTATTTTGGCTGTTGGTGCCATTAAAAAGAAACCTGCCGTGCTGGAAACCGAACATGGTGATGTGATTGCGATCAGACACATGATGTTTTTGTCTTTATCTTACGACCACAGGGTTGTAGATGGTTCCTTAGGGGGAATGTTTGTGCGTAGAGTTGCAGATTATTTAGAGGGCTGGGACCTGAACAGGGAGATTTAACCAGTTTACAGTTAAAAGTTTACAGTTGGCTAATACCAACAATTTACCAGTTTAACAATCAAGAATGTTAGCTTCAAATTTAAAATCAATAGTTTCTGATAACGTACTGCATGCCAAATGGTTAAATACGTTATCTTATATGGAGAATGCAGGTGCGAAGAAGATTTCAGCTTCTGAGCATAAAGAACATGTAAACCTGATTATCCTTAAACACGCTGCAGAAGAACATCGTCATGCTTATTATTTGAAAAAGCAGATCTCGAAGATTGACGAGGCACTTTGCAAAACCTATACAAATGCCGAACTATTATCTCCAAACCATACCAAATACTATTTGCATGCCCTGGATATTGCGGTTTGCCGTTATTTAAAGGCTGTATTTAATCTTTCCGGTTATGATTTAAAATTCGCGGCTTATTTATTTGTGACTTACGCCATTGAAGTGCGTGCCGATGAGCTGTATCCAATTTATCAAGCCGTTTTAGATGAGGCTAAAAGCAAGGTAAACGTAAAATCGATTATTTTGGAAGAAGAGGGGCATTTGGAAGAAATGATGAATCAATTGGTTAGTTTTTCTGATGATTGGGAAAATCATGCAGCAGAAGTAATCAAAATCGAAAAAGCTTTGTTTGAAGGATGGGTTGCGGCCTTAGCAACAGAACTGCCGATAAGTGCTTAATTGACTAATTAGTCAATCAAATTCGTCATCTCGACTGAAGCATAGCGGAATGGAGAGATCTATAATAGATTTAGCCTCGCTGAGCACTTTGCGGTTCTCAACTACGTTGCACTTCGTTCGAAATGACGATTTTTCATTAAAAACCAATCCAGTTTACTTTTGTTTCTAAATAAAAACAAATATCATGGCTAAATTTTCAGAATTAATTAATGGCGATAAGCCTGTGCTGGTTGATTTTTTTGCCGAGTGGTGTGGTCCTTGTAAAATGATGAAACCCATTTTAGAACAATTAAAATCTCAGGTAGGAGATTCCCTTTCGATTATCAAAGTCGATATTGATAAAAATCAACAAGCTGCTTCTTCATTTAATATCCAGGGTGTACCGACCTTAATTCTCTTCAAAAATGGAAAACAGGTTTGGAGACAAAGTGGTGTTTTACAGGCATCGCAACTGAAGCAGGTAATTGATGCCCACGCTTAAACTTCTACCACACTTTTAGGTGTTACTGCAAAAATACGCTCATTCATTTTCGGATAAATGGTATAAAGCCCTGTAAATAAACTAAAAGCGGGCAGCACAGCGTAATCTTTACCGAAATAGAAACAAGGAAATTTTAATCGTTGTTTGGCTTTGCCCACAATGGTTACACCTGGATGAACATGGCCACTAATTGGGTATAACTCTTCTTCCGTACAATTGGGCGCGTCGTGGATAAAACAAAAAGGTCCTAAACAAAAACTCGGTTCATGTATTTCGATATCCATTGCAGCATAATTGGTAGCTGAAAGCCTGTCGTGATTTCCTTTTACCAATAGAAAATTAAGCTCCTGATATTGTTTTCTCCAGGCCGAAAATTCATCAATATCGGTATTTAAACCATGATGAAACATATCTCCGTTAATGAGCAATGTTTTGGGATGGTATTGTTTAATTAATAAACTTAAGCGTTGAAGATCTGTTTGGGCAAGGGTAGCTGGTACTTGCAAACCTGCCTGACGGAAGTGTGCTGTTTTACCTAAATGTAAATCGCTTATGGCCAACAGCTGATGTTTGGGTAAAAATAAAGCCCGTTCTTTGTCTAAAATCAGTTCTTCGCCTTGGCTGGTAATGGTCATTTATATTATGCTATGTCATCCTGTGACAGGTAATTTATTTAATTTTTTCCGATTCGGCCTTCATCCGGGCAATGCGTTGTTCCAATTCTTCTGAGCTCATATTTTCACGCAGACTATCTACTTTAATTGGGAAGGATAGTGGTGTAAAACTTTTAGGATTAGTAATTATAATCGCTCCATGCTGGATTCGATCCAATGCTGCTGCCAGTCTGGGTTCTTCCAGTTGTTGGTAAAAAACCTCATCGTATGCCTGTCGCAAAAGTAAATTATGTTTATCATAATCGCTAAAAACATTAAAAAACAAACCGGCAGATGACTGGAGATGTTTATTAGCCACATATTTACCAGGGTATCCCTGAAAAACGAGTCCGGAAATACAGGCAATATCTCTAAATTTCCGTCTGGCCATTTCAGTTGAATTGATACTCAGCGTAATGTCTTCAGTTAAATTTACAGGTGAAAAAACCTCATAGGCTATCGATTCATCCATAGGGATTTCCGTTTCACTCAAAAGTTCAAAACCATAATCGTTCATGGCAATAGAAAAGCTGATGGGCAGCAATTTACTTAAACGATAGGCGACCAGCGCGGCCAGAACTTCATGTACCAATCGCCCTTCAAATGGATAGGCAAAGAGGTGAAAACCTTCTTTATTATTAATGAGTTCGATTAGCAATTCATCATTTTCAGGTACATGGGAGCGTTTTTCTTGAAGTAAAAACAAAGGATACACGGCATCTAGTTCTTCATCCTGATGGGTTTTATCCAATGCTTCATTGTATTTTTTCCGCAAAACTGAGCCTAAATTAGACGACAGGGGTAGGCGGCCACCATTCCAGCTGGGAGAGATTGCATTTTTCTGTTTGCTCACCCTCACCACAACGGTCATATCTTTTACCTGGATAAATTCTAAAACCCTTCCTGCCAAACGAAAATTATCACCAGCTTTTAAACGGGTAACAAAATATTCTTCCACCATTCCAATATAACCACCAGAAATAAACTTCACCTTCAGCATGGCATCGCTTACAATGGTACCAATGTGTAAACGGTGCCGCATAGCAAGCTGACGGCTTTTTACTTTCCAAAGTCCGTCTTCATCCTTAACCACCTTTTTAAATTCGGTATAAGCACTTAAACTATCACCTCCAGAGGTGATAAACTGCATCACCCAGGTCCATTCTTCAGGGAGAATCATTTTAAAAGCATGCGTATGCTTAATTTCTTCATAAATGATTTTATCATCAAATCCGTCGCCTATGGCCAGTGTAACCAAGTACTGAACCAGGGTATCAAATACCATAATAAAAGGCTCACGGCTTTCTATATTATTTGTTTTGGCCGCTTCTTTAATCGCAGCTGCTTCTACCAGTTCTAAGGCATGGGTAGGTAAAAAATATATTTTAGAAATTTCGTGAGGGGAGTGGCCTGAGCGTCCCGCCCTTTGCAAAAACCGGGCTACGCCTTTTGGCGATCCTACCTGAACAACAGTATCAACAGGTTTAAAATCTACGCCCAAATCTAACGATGAAGTGGCAATAACTGCTTTAAGCTGTCCGGTATGCAAGGCATCTTCAATCCAGTTACGAAGTTCGAAATCTATTGATCCATGGTGTATGGCAATCCGCCCGGCCAGTTCTGGTTCGATATTCAACAAATGCTGATACCACATTTCCGATTGCCCGCGGGTATTGATAAAAATTAAAGTGGTTTTACTTTTCTCAATAATCGGCAAAAGTTTATAGGCTAGCTTTAAACCCAAATGCCCTGCCCAGGGCAATGTTTCGATATCATCAGGTAAAATTGATTTGATTAGGATTTTCTTTTCTAAATCGGCTTTAACAATAATCCGTTTGGCCTCCAGATTGGGTTCGAGCACATCCAGCGCCTCTTCAATATTCCCAATGGTGGCTGAAATGCCCCAAATCCTTAAAAACTGATTTTTCTCCAGTTTTTGCAAACCTTTAATCCGAGATACAGCCAGCTCAACCAATACGCCACGTTTGCTCCCTAAAAGCTCGTGCCATTCATCAGCAACAATACACTTCAGATTTCTGAATAAAGTTGATGATCCTTTTTGTGCCAGTAACAAGTGCAGGCTTTCCGGGGTAATCAACAAAATTTCGGGCATCGATTTTTTCTGCTGCAATTTCTCCGCCTGTGAAGTATCGCCATTACGCACACCAACATGCCAATCCAGTTCCAATTCCAGTAAGGTTTCGCGCATGGCCCTTGCAATATCCTTGGCTAAAGAACGCAGCGGGGTAATCCAGATTAACTGTAATCGGTCTTTCGCTTTTTTATTGTTGGCTTCCGACGCATTTAAAGCCTCAATAACCACCGCTAAAAATAAAGAAAAGGTCTTTCCGAAACCTGTGGGTGCGTTTACCAATCCACTGTAACCATCCAAATAATACTGCCAGGCATCTTCCTGAAACTGAAAAGGCTTGCGTTTATTGGCCTTTAGCCAGGCTTTGATCTTTTTATAACCCTTGGTTTTGGTTTGGTCCATCCCTAAATATTGTTCTATATTGCTTTTGGTGGTTTAATTTCTTTATTATTTTTTTGAAAATCAATAACTTAATCCTTCGGCTAAAGCAGTCCCGCCATATGCTTTACCTTTTTTGTAATCATGGTCAAATTATAATTTCGCCTAACAAAAAAGGGTATCGCTGCTGTCGGGTTTAAAATCGATAGGCAAACCTATTAAGCTAAAACATTCCTCGACCTGTGTGCCACAGACCGAAATTTTTAAATTTTAATCTGGATGGTCTGTGAGGACACAGACCATGGAATCTCATTACAATGTAGATTGCAGTAACTGCCTCAAATCTTCCAGCGTATTAATTTCATCAGCTTTTTTGTCTTTTCGCCAGCGCAATATACGTGGAAAACGCAAAGCTAAACCTGCTTTATGCCGTTTGCTTTCGGCAATTCCCTCAAATGCAATTTCGAAAACCAATTCGGGTTTTACGGTACGCACCGGGCCAAATTTCTCTATCGCATTTCGGGTTACAAAAGAATTTACCTCTTTAATTTCTTTATCTGTTAAACCCGAATAGGCTTTTGCAATCGTGACTAAATTTTCTCCGTCACGGACGGCAAAAGTATAATCGGTAAAGAAATTAGCCCTTCTGCCGCTTCCTTTTTGTGCATAAATCATTACCGCATCAACCGTATATGGATTGATTTTCCACTTCCACCAGTCACCTCGTTTTCTGCCGCTGTGGTAATGAGAAGTCAATTTTTTAAGCATAATTCCTTCGCTGTTAATCGAGCGCGAAGTTTGTCTTAAAGCCGCCAGTTCTTCCCAGGAGCTGCAATTGATCACAGGAGATATCACCACCGCACTTTCAGCTAAACCGCCAAGCAAGCCCTCCAGTATCTTCCGTCTTACACTTAAAGGTTCTTCCCTGAAATCTTTGGCTTCGTATTCTAAAATATCATAAACAAAAAAACCTATGGGTGCTTCTTCCAGCTGTTTTTTATTAATGGTTTTACGGTTTAAGCGTTGTTGCAGGGTACTAAATGATAATACCTGTTTGTCTTGTACAGCCAATATTTCGCCGTCTAAAACCACACCATCAGGTAAAACATCGAGCATAAAATGCAGTTCAGGAAATTGTTCTGTAACCAGTTCTTCGCCGCGACTCCAGATAAATAACTCTCCGTTTCGCTTTACAATCTGCCCGCGGATACCATCCCATTTCCATTCGGCCTGCCAATCCGATATCTCTCCAAGTTTTTCGGGCTCCTGCTCTAAAGCATAGGCCAGGCAAAAGGGGTAAGGCCAGGAGTTATCGGTATTTACATGAATACCATTAATCAGTTCGTGGAAGGTAATTTCATAAGGATTCCATTTACCCATAATGCTATGCATAATCTGGGCACTATCTAAACTGCTTTGTTTCGCCAGTGCATTCACCAGCATTTTATTGGAAACACCAATCCTGAAATTTCCAGAAATCAGTTTGTTAAAAATAAAACGTTCCTGTGTTTCAAGTTTGTTCCATGCGCTTAAAATAAATTCTTTTTTGGTATCGTCATCTTTACCCTCCAGATCATGCAAATCTTCAACCCATTTATGTAATTGAAAATCAGAAGTGTTTTCGGCTGGGGGCAATAACAATGCAATGGTTTCACTTAAATCGCCAACGTTTGCATAACTCTCGGCAAATAGCCATTCGGGGGTTTCGGTAATGTCTATTGCCCAGTATTTAAGTAAGGCTGATTTAATTGGTCTTTTAGGCTTTTTACCTGTAAATAAAGCAATTACCCATACCTTATCTTTGTCATCGGCATAGTTAAAATAACTAACCAATGCCGCAATTTTATCGTTGGTTTTATTGCTCAGTTCGAGCTGCTGGATCAATTGGGCAAAACGTTTCATCCTTATTTATTTTCGTTTTGATTAGCCAGGTCCACTTTGTTTTCCTCATCATCTTCTTGCCCGAACTTAGTCAAAACTTCAGATGCCTCTATTCCTTCATCATTTAAAAACCGGCTAAAAGCTGCCGTAAAACCATGGGTAACATATACTTTTTCTGCACCTGTTGCAGTAATGGCCTCCATTAAACCGGGCCAATCGGCATGGTCACTTAACGCAAAACCAGCATCGGCACTTTGCCAGCGGCGATGCGCCCGCACCTGCATCCAGCCAGAACAAATACCTGTTACGGGGTGGGCCAAATTTTTAATCCAGCGGCTATCCCTCATGGCTGGTGGCACAATTACAATACCTTTCTGCAATTCATCTTTAGTGGTTTCAGGAGTAATTCTGATGGTTTTAGGAAGCTTTACACCCGCATCAATAATTACTTCATTCAGGTTAGCAATACTGTTATGTACATAGATAGGAATATCGCCAGCCAAGTTTTTAATTAAACGTTGTGCTTTGCCCAAACTATAGGCAATTAATACACTTGTTTTTTGCTGCGTAATATTATCGCTTACCCAACTTTTGATCCCATTAAAAACAACTTCCTGCTTTTGCCATTTGTAAACGGGCAGGCCAAAAGTACTTTCCGAAACAAAAGAATGGCATTTTACAGGTTCAAATGGCGTGGTAATGCCATCGTCTTCAATTTTATAATCACCAGAGATGACACAAATTTCACCTTTATAAGCTAAACGTACCTGGGCAGATCCGATAATATGTCCGGCAGGAAAAAATGAAATATTTACGCCATTACGGACGATGCTTTCTCCATATTCCAATGTTTCTACGTTCAAATCTTCGCTGATCCTTCGCTTTATAATGGGTTTGGTTAGGGTATGGCAGAGATAATATTTATTTCCAAAACGCACATGATCGCTATGTCCATGCGTGGTAACGGCATAATCTACAGGCCACCAGGGGTCTATATAAAAATCGCCCTGCTTACAGTAAATGCCTCTTTTGGTAAATTCGATTAATGCCATAGCTACTAAACAATAAATTTATCGATTAGTTTTAGATCAATATCGGGTAAATACCCGATAATTTAAAATATCGGCTAATTACCCGATAAATAGTAATATCGGCTAATTAGCCGATATTAGTTTTGAAATATGAATAATTAGTTCGATATTGTAGTATGATTTGCATTATAACAGGTGATATTGTAGGCTCAAGGAAGATTAAAGATAGCTGGTTATTAAGCTTAAAAAGCGCTTTAAAAATCGTTTCCGATCAGAATAGTAAATGGGAGATTTACCGGGGGGATAGTTTCCAGGTAGAAGTTGAGCCAGAAAACGCCATTAGGGCTGCTGCTTATTTAAAAGCCTGCATCAGGGTAAATAAACCTGCAGATGTAAGAATGGGCATTGGGATTGGAGATATCAAAAACAAACGGAAAAAACTTTCAGAATCCAGTGGTGATGCTTTTGTAAACTCAGGAGCGGCTTTTGACAGTTTAAAACAGGCCAAGGTTAATTTAGCCATTAAAACTGATTCTGCTGATTTTGATGAGGAAATTAATGTTTTAATAAAGCTTTCGCTAATATCAATGGATAGCTGGGGAGTTGTAGCCGCCGAAATGGTAAAACTGGCCTTAGAGAACAATAACCTGTTACAAAGCGAACTGGCGGCTATTTCTGGTAGAACGCAATCCTCTGTAAGCGAAGCATTGAAACGTGCGCATTATACCGAAATTATGGAAATGGACAGGCTTTACCGTAAAAAATTGAACCAAATGATTTTAAAATAATGGATATCTATTTAATCAAACTTATTCTTGTCCATTTAATTGGAGATTTCTTTTTACAACCCAATGCCTGGGTAAAAGATAAAGAAAGCAAAAAATTAAGATCAATAAAGCTCTATCTGCATGTGGTTATCCATATAGCTTTGATATTTCTTATTTTCCTGAACTTTGGCGTTTGGAAGGTAGCGCTCTCCATAGGATTGCTTCATTTTGTGATTGACGCCTTAAAATTGGTTCTTCAGACCAAAAAAAATGCACGGATACTGTTTTTTGTTGATCAGGTTTTACATTTCACTTCGATAGTAGTGGTATGGCACTTTTTTTACAAAGGAAGTTTAAATATCAGTTTTTTTAATGAAACCAGAACCTGGATTTTAATAGCTGGGGCTTTATTTTTAACAATGCCTACATCGATTGTCATGCGGGTGATTATTGCCAAATGGCTTCCTGATAACCAGCCAGACAGTCCGCAATCGCTACAAAATGCAGGTAAGTATATCGGGATACTGGAAAGGGTACTAATTTTCTTGTTTATCTTAACCAATCATTTCGAAGCTGTTGGCTTTTTACTCGCAGCCAAATCCATATTTCGGTTCGGCGATTTAAAGGAAGCACATGACCTTAAATTAACTGAATATGTACTGATCGGAACTTTGTTAAGCTTTGGAATAGCCATTGTAACAGCCATGCTGATTCAAATGTTTATGGCATAAAAAAAGCAGCCCAAAAGCTGCTTTTAAATTTTTCTATCTTGCTCCTGGAGGGCAGTTTTCTTTTAAAAACTTAGTATAAGTTAATGATAAATGTTTGCCGGTTCCTTCGCCCTCAGAGATACTGTGGGTGCGGTTTGGATAACTCATCAATTGAAAAACCTTTCCATTTTTAATCAACTCATTAATCAGCATTTCGGCATTTTGGTAATGCACGTTATCGTCGCCAGTGCCATGGATATACAATAAATTACCTTTTAAATTTTTAGCATAAGTAATAGGAGAGCCTTTAACATAAGCCTCTTTACTTGGGAAAGGGGTACCCATGTAGCGTTCCTGGTAAACATTATCATAAGTTAGCTGGTTGCCAACCGCGGCAATTGCAATACCCGTTTTATAAATTTCAGGATATTGGAACATGAGGTTTAACGTAGATGAGCCACCACCGCTCCAGCCCCAAACGGCCACGCGGTCTTTATCCATAAAGGCATTGGTAGCCAATAGTTTTTTAGCAGCCATAGCCTGATCGCGGATATTGATCACCCCAATATTCTTATAAATGCTTTTACGCCATGCACTACCTTTTGGAACGGGCGCTCCTCTGTTATCCATTGAAACATAGATATAACCATCTTTAGCCATATCGCCATCATACAAATGATTTACACCCGCACCGGCAACATCTGTAGCCGTTGCACCTGCAGGCTCGCCATAAACGTAAAATACAACAGGATATTTTTTATTTGGATTAAAGTTATCAGGCTTTTTCATCCAGCCATCCATTTCAATTCCGTCTTCAGTAGTTACTTTAAAAAACTCTACTTTATTTTTAGTTATGGTTTGCTTAGCCAATTGCGTTGTAATACTTCCATCCATTGTAAATGGATTTCCTGTAGTAAAGTTCATCCACTCTGTAATCGGCTTAACAAGCGAACTATTATACGAATGGCGTGCAAAAGCAGCATTTGGAGAAATATCGTAATTATGTGTTCCTGGTAAAACAGAAGGTGTAACCTGTTCTAATTTCCCTTTTCCATCTAATTTGGTTTTAAAAAGATATTTCTGAGTAGCATTGCTTGGTGATGCCAGAAAATAAACCATGTTATTTTTTACATCAATCAATTTTACATCAATCACATCATAGCTGCCTTTGGTAACCAATGTTTCTTTTTTTCCATCCAAACTGATTCGATACAGGTGATTCCAGCCATCCTTATCAGATACAATGGTAAACTCTTTATTATCATTTAACCATTTCCACTCATCCTGTGCATCAATCCAGGCCTTAGCTTTTTCAGTATAAATAGCTTTTGCTGATCCTGTTCCTGCATTACAGATAAATACTTTACTTTCGTTTTGCTCGCGGTTAAGCTGCTGTAAAATAATGTCATTACTGTTAGGTACCCACTGCATGCGTGGAATATAGTGCTGAATATTATCTCCTGGAACATCTAGCCAGTTTGTTTTGGCTGTTGCAATATCAACCACACCAACTTTACATGCCGATGGATTTTCACCTACCTTTGGATATTCTACAGGAATGGTATACGGATAAATAGAATCTGTATTATTGATCATTAAGAAATTTTTGATCTTCGTTGCATCCAGCTGCCAGTAAGCAATAGATTTGCCATCCGGACTCCATCTAAAACCATCACGGCAATCGAATTCTTCCTCATAAACCCAATCGAAAGTACCGTTAATCATTCGTTCTGTACCATCAGTGGTTAAGGCCTTAGCCCCGGTTCCATCAATATTTTCTACATATAAATTGTGCTGGCTTACATAAGCAACCTTGCTGCCATCGGGCGATAATTTAGCAAACATTAAAGATGAAGCCGGTCTGTCTTTTCCTATTTGAGTGATCTTATTGGAAGTTAAATCTGCTAACCAATAATCTCCACGCGTTTCGTAACGCCAAACTTTTTTACTGTTTGTATAAATCAATGCTTTGGTGCCATCATCAGATAACTGAAAACTTTTAACTGCAATTGCATTGTTTTTACCTGCAGGTGTTAATAATCCACTCGATATAACGGTTTTACGATCGTTTTTAGGCAATGTAATTGAAACGATTTCTCCACCAACAATCTGATAATAGGAGTTACCGTCTTTTGCCCAGTTGATACTTTGGGCTTTTGCATCAATCAGCGAGCATAATGTTATGCAAGCCATTGATAATCTTAATAATAATCTTTTAATCATATATAGTTTTTGGACATAAAAAAAGCTTTTCAACTTTCGGGCTAATTTAAATAAAAAGCCTGCAGTTAAAAAGCTGTAAATTATCTGGAATTGGTTAATTATTCACCACCACCTTGCATGGCTTTCAATTCTTCCATCGTTACTATGTCGTAACCAGTAGGAATTTCAAGGCTAATGGCACCTACTTTAGCTTCAGAAAGAGATTTTAGAAGCAGATCTGAATTTACGCCATTAATTACTGCCGAATATTTTACAGGAAATGCCCCCAAGCCTTTAAAGAAACCGCCATTGGTAATTGCAGCAATATCAAGATCTTTTGTTGCCCATAATTCATGCGCTCCACCTTTGTCGTCTTTGTAGGTATATTTTTCAGCATTAAATCCAGCTATGGTCTGTTTTTCACCAGTTGCTTTATAATCAGAGTATTTTGGCAATAAAGCTTCTTGTGCTTCTGTTTCTGCTTTGCTCACCTTTACCGCAAATTGTTTTTGGGCAACAGGAACATCAATTAATAATAATCCGGTTTTATCTGCCGTGTTTGAAATAATGTTGATCATGGCAGGACCATTTTCAATTTCTATTTTGGTTAAGTTACCATTAAATTTAGTTTTAACATCGGTTGTTGTACCATTAGCAGTTACTGCAAATACCAAAGTACCTTCAGCAATTTTCTTTTGTGCATGGGCAATTATAGCAGTACTTACCAAGATTAAAGCTACAACACCGGTTTTGATTGATTTGAACATGTTTTTATTTCAGTTTTAGTTATTTACCAATTAATTTTTTCTTTGTTTAAAAATGAAGAGATTCCTTTTTTAAAATCTTCACTTTCCCTTACACGGGCATTGATCTGTACCGCAGTTTCCAGGCATTTTTCCAACAGGGGATTGGTTGTTTGCGTAATTAGTTGTTTAGTGATCATTAACGAATTACCAGAGCTCCCGCTACACAAACTTAATGCAAATTCTCTTACTATTTGATGAATATCGGATGAATTTGTTACAAAATTTATCAAATTATATTTCAATGCTTCCTCAGCAGAAAATATTTTTCCAGTCAGTAAAATTTCCTTGGCGATCGATTCGCTCACCTTTTCCTTTAAAAAACAAGAAACAATAGCAGGAACAAAACCAATTTTTACTTCGGTATAACCAAAATTACTTTCAGGTGTAGCAAAAACAATATCACATATGGTTGCCAAACCACAGCCACCGGCAATGGCATGACCTTCTACCTGAGCGATAACCACTTTTGGCAAATAATAAATGGTTGTAAAGAGTTTTTTTAAATGATTAGAATCAGCCACATTTTCTTCAAATGTATTGTATTGCAATTGCTGCAGATATGCTAAATCGGCACCAGCACTAAAAGCGTCACCATTTGCATTCAATATAACCACTTTTACGAGGTCATCTTCTGATGCTTTTATAAATGCAGCAGTTAATTCAGCGATAAGTTGAGGGTTTAACGCATTTTTTTTTTCGGGCCTATTGATAGTTATTGTTGCTATTCTTTCAGCAACCTGATATAAAACCAGATTTTCCATGTTATTGGGTTAGTTGCACCAAATATGCTTTATTTTTCTTTAAAATATGTACATCGATATCATTATTCTCCATCTCCTTCTTAAGCATCTGAATTTTATAATCTTTGTTGGAGGCATCAATGAGTGCCGTTTTATACTTTATAGCAATGTCCATTTTGGCTAAATTAAATTTAGTATTCCCACTAAACCAGATACTTGAAAAAGTAGCGTTTCCAGTTATTCTTTTATAATCCAGACGTTCATTAATCAAAAGTATTTTATAATCAAAAAAGGCAATTTGATTATTTTTTAATGCGAACTGCCCCAAAAGGGTATCCTTCTTCAAATCTATAAAGCATATTTTACTTACCTGTAATTGCGATAATGCCGGCTCAACAGAAAATGTATAGTTTTTATCTTCACGATTTAAATCTGAAACCAGAACAGCTTCTTTTCCATTGATAAAAGCAGCTGCATAGCTTTTTCTGAGGGAAAAGAAAATGATTTTTCTTTGTTGTAAGACGCTTAGATCATCGTACATCACTAAAAGTTGGTAGCAGACAAATAGAAATAAAGAAGAGAACAACAGTCGTTTATTAAATTTTGCCAATGCATAAATAAACCACCCGAGCGACAAGCTCAATAACACCAATTCAGGCAAATTAATCCATATTGAGGAAAAGCTGGCATATGGCAAATTCGCAATCCATTTTAGTACAGCATTTGTAAAATTTATTAGCCATTCGAAAAGAGGTGCCAGAAACCCGAATGATGGGATTAACACCAAAATCCCTAAATACATCATGAGTACCAATGGGATAGTGATGAAAAGGTTCGCAAAAGGAAAGTAAATCGGGAATTGATGAAAATAATAAATACTCAATGGGAAAGTGACTACTTGCGCTGCTAAAGACATGGCTGTGAAAGCCCATAACTTATCTAACCAAACATATTCAGTATAAAGCAGGTTGTAAATTTTGGGCTGAAGATAAATTAATCCAAATACGGCCAGATAGGAAAGTTGAAACCCCACATCCCAGATTAAAAATGGGTTGTAAACGAGTTGGCAAAATGCTGAAAAGGCCAAAACATTATAACTATTCGTGGTCTTTGATAAAACTTTAGCCGTTATTAAAATACTGATCATTATGGCCGAGCGAACAACTGAAGGAGATAATCCGGTTAACAAAGCATATCCCCAAATCAACGTGCAGATTAGCAGAAGTTTTACAATCCTTAATGTCCGGTTCCTGTTCAAAAAGAAGAACAAAAAATCTAAAACAACATAAATAATGGCTACATGTGCGCCTGATACCGATAAGGCATGAATAGTTCCGGTTTTGGAATACGCCGATAGAGTTTCTTTATTTAAATCAGCGCGGTAACCTAAAATAAGGGTGGAGGCCACAGCAAACGCTTCATCATTTTTAATCAGGTTTCGGTATTTTGCTACTTGCTTTTCTCTTAGGTCTAAAGCCATCTTTATAATGGGATTACCAAGATTATTTTTGTTACTAACGATATGATCCTGATCAATAAATGCCTGATGATAAATATTCTGACTGCCCAGCCAGGCTTTGAAATCAAATTCTGCAGGATTGTATGGAGGCTCTACTTCAGTATACTTAACCGAGATCATCATTTCATCGCCATACTTGAGCTTGATGGGTTTTAAACTATCCAATTTTACAGCAAGAAGCAGCTGACCCGATAATTTGATCTGCTTACCTTTCCGATAGCCGGATATTATCTTTGCTTTTAAACGCAAAATGCCACTGCTGTGCTGAGGTTCATTATTCACCCAAACCTTTAAATAATTGCACCCGGTTTTTGCAAAGTAATTTTGGTTTAAACTTTCGTTATTGAGCAGGCAAAGCAAACCACCAAAACTGAAAAAAAGTATATAAATTAAAATACCAATAGTGCCTTTGTAACGATATATATTGAATCTTTTATAAGTGATGTTTAGAAATAAAATGCTCAGTAAAATAACAAGTAGGGTTAAGGTTAACCATTCGATATATGCTAATGCAGGAAAGAAATAAAAAACACAGATACCAAAGAGAAAAGGAAACAGGATCCTGACAAAAACATATTCGGCCTTAAACATGGTTTAAAATTGATAACGTACCTGAATTTTAACTTCCGATTTTTTATTGCCATCAATTTCGTCCAGGTAAGTGCCTACTGTTTCTACATTCTTGTAAACAAACAACCCATACCGAACCCAAACATTAAGTTTTTTAACTACATTATATTTCAGGTTGAAATAAGTCCTAAAACCTGTTCCACTATACATTCCAAAGGCAAAACTGTATAAAACATCATCTTCATAGGCGTAAATCCTACTGTTATAACTTGGTGTATTGAAATAGGCAAATCTTACATTCCCAGTTAACTTAGCGAACATTGGTGAATAATCTACATCCTGATAAATGAGATAACCAAATTCACGGCTTGCACTACCTTTTTTATATTGAGAAACTTCTAACCGGTTTTGAAAGCGCCAATTCTTATTCAACTGCCAGCTTGCCTCTGCCCGGTAACCCTCTCTTTTTACATACTCTAAAAAGTTTACCGGTACGTCCAAATCGGTGTTTTGTTGTTTGCGTTCTGTTTTAAATCGAACTAAAACTTTAAAGATTTTACTTGGCGTATAAACGGCCTGCCCCAACACCTCATAACCTTTTGAAGGTTCATCAATACGGTACTTTAACCACGGAAACCTAAAATAATCGCCATAGAAAGAAAAGGCCCAATGTTTATTTGGGTTAACATTTAAACCAGCATACAATCCTTTTTCATTGACTGCTTCACTCGCTTCGGATACAGCCTGATTAAAAAAACTGTGATAATCTTTGGCATAATCGCGATAGGTCAAAGCTGCAGAAACTGTTGGCGACAAACTAATCAGTACGCCATTAATATAGGCCAAGCCAGCACCTAAACCTTTAGCGGCCTCGCCATAGAGGTACATATTTTTATAGGTATAATTGTAAAATAAGCCGAGATTGGTTAGTGCTGTTCCGGTGAAACTATATTGATCGTAGGCTGCAGCTTGCGTAATAAAGCGAGTTTTATAATTAGTATGATAAGCAATTGCACCAAGGGCAAATTCATTTTTGGTATATTGGATGGTAGTGCCAAAAATGCGCTGTGCTAAAACCCCTTTATTCTTAATCTCAGTAGGGGTTCTATGCAATCCGGTTTGATTAATCGTGGCCTGGACTAAATTTCCTTCTGAATCTAACTTTTGGCTGGCATCAAGATTACGGAACGAAACAAAAGGAGTGAGGTCTATATTTTTAAACAGGTTAATGGTTGCAGCGCTTCCTCTAAAAAAAGAATACTCGTTAGTCGAATTATAAGGCCTTAAACCTAAATCTTTTTTAGCTACGCTGGTTACATCGGGACCTTTGCCAAAAGAAAAACCAGACCATAATGTTAAGCCCTGGCCAAACTGCAGTGTATAATCGCCAATTACCAACTTTTTTAACTTACCCAATTTGAATAATGCGATATTGCCCGAATAAAAATCGAAAGGTTTACCGATAAATTTTTCGCCGGCATCTTTATCTAAAGTTATGGCTGCTGATAGAATTGAACTATATTGATATCGGTAACGCATCTGAAATCTTTCCGGCGAACCTAGATACCGGTTTCCGGGTAAATCGGTATATCCCCTTTGCTTTTGTAAAGTTTGCGCAAAGCGCATCATCAAATCATTTCCACCATCATGCATAAGGTTTTTAAAACTGAGCTGCTGATATTCAGCAATATTAGTTAAGGTTACAAATGGAAGCAAGGTTTGGATCGTTTTAATATCAAAACCCTTAATGCTTTGTAATTCCAGCACATCCGCTAGCTGACCATTTTCCTTTATGTGTGAAAAGAAATTACTTATCTGCAGGGGAGACAGGAAAACCAAAGTTTTTAATTCTTCAACTGAAGTGCGATTCAGATTAATCGGGTGCTTACGATATTTTTCCAAAACATCAACCAGCTCGGTCATATCGTAATCATCGGGAAGGTTTTCGGCTACACTCTCTAAAATATCGCGGATATCTGCCTCTTGTATATTTTGGGCAAGTAAAGAATAGGGGAAAAGGACAAGCAACAATGCATACCATATTTTCATAAGCAGGGAGTTAACCGGTTAATAAAAAATAGGGTGATTGTTGTTTTGGTGATACTAATATAAAATAAATAATTAAAAACCTACAAAAAATGTACTTTTTTAATTACACACTAGTAATGCTGTAAAAGCGATAGGAGTAAGGAAATAAAATGCTTAGAGTTCTTCTGCCAGATTTACCAAAAAACCTTTCAGTTTTTCTAACGAATCTATAATCTTCTGATTCTCTCTAACACCTGTTTTATTATTCTTTAAATAGTCTTTGGCACCTTTTAAGGTAAATCCTTTTTCATCGACAAGGTTGAAGATAATCTTTAAGTTTTCGATGTCTTCCGGCGTGAAAAGACGGTTGCCTTTTTTATTTTTCTTGGGCTGCAGGATATCGAATTCTTTCTCGTAAAAACGGATCTGTGAGGCGTTAACATTAAACATTTCAGTCACTTCGCCCATGGTATAATACATTTTATTAATGTCTCTTTCTTTATACGGCATATTTTGTGCTTGATTATGAGTGTCTTATATCGATTAATTAAAGTATTCAAATGTAGCTCGATTTTTCCTTATTAACGCAATAAAATTTTAATTTTGTTCCCTCCAATAATATTGAAATGACAGCAAAAGAGATTAGACAGGCATTCCTTAGTTTTTTTGAATCGAAACAACATCATGTTGTTCCTTCCGCACCGATTGTGGTTAAAAACGACCCTACTTTAATGTTTACCAATGCGGGTATGAACCAATTTAAAGATCTGTTTTTAGGGGAGGCGGCCATTAAATATACTCGTGTTGCTGATACCCAGCGTTGTTTACGTGTTTCGGGCAAACATAACGACCTGGAAGAAGTAGGTATTGATACTTACCACCATACCATGTTCGAAATGTTGGGCAACTGGAGTTTTGGTGATTATTTCAAAAAAGAAGCCATCGCCTGGAGCTGGGAATTATTAACTGAAGTTTACAAAATCCCGAAAGAAA
The DNA here is from genome assembly GCF_059423705.1 of Pedobacter sp. GW460-11-11-14-TSB4. Classification (NCBI taxonomy): domain Bacteria; kingdom Pseudomonadati; phylum Bacteroidota; class Sphingobacteriia; order Sphingobacteriales; family Sphingobacteriaceae; genus Pedobacter; species Pedobacter sp. GW460-11-11-14-TSB4. Next base: position 189,590 of record NZ_JBWKYI010000001.1, on the reverse strand, counting down.
AATTATATGTTACCTATTTCGAAGGCGATGAAAAAGAAGGCTTAGAAAAAGATCAGGAAGCTTACGACCTTTGGAAACAATATGTGGATGAAAGCCATATTTTACCTGGAAATAAAAAAGATAATTTCTGGGAAATGGGCGATACCGGACCATGCGGACCATGCTCTGAAATCCATGTAGATTGTCGTACCGACGAAGAAAAAGCAGCTGTAGATGGCGCTACCCTGGTAAATGCCGATCATCCTCAGGTAATCGAAATCTGGAATAATGTATTTATGCAGTTTAACCGTTTAAAAAATGGTTCATTGCAAAGTTTACCTGCTAAACACGTTGATACCGGAATGGGTTTCGAACGTTTGGTGCGTGTTTTACAGGAAAGAACCTCTAATTACGACACCGATGTTTTCCAACCGATGATTCAGTTTATTGCAGAAAAATCTGGTATTAAATATGGTGCTGACGAGAAAACGGATATCGCTATGCGTGTCATGGCCGATCATATCCGTGCCATTTCATTTGTGATTGCCGATGGACAATTGCCATCTAATAATAAAGCAGGTTATGTGATCCGCAGGATTTTACGTCGTGCCGTACGTTATGCTTATACCTTTCTAAACTTTAAAGAGCCATTTTTAAATCAATTGGTTCCTTTACTGGCTGAGCAATTTAAAGGTGTATTTGATGAACTGATTTCGCAACAGGATTTTGTACAAAAAGTAGTGCTGGAGGAAGAAGTTTCCTTTCTGAGAACTTTATCTACAGGCATCCAACGTTTCGAAAAATACCAGGCTACTAATAATGTGGTAGAAGGTGCTTTTGCTTTCGAATTATCAGATACATTTGGTTTTCCGATCGATTTAACGGAATTAATGGCCAGAGAAAAAGGCTGGAACGTTGATCTGGCTGGCTACGAGCAGGCCTTGAAAAAACAAAAAGACGATAGCCGTGCCGCCACAGCAATTGATACAAGCGATTGGATTGTCGTAAACACAGAAGAACAGAGTGAATTTGTGGGTTACGATGATTTAGAAATCGAAACCGAGATTTTAAAATACCGTAAAGTAAAAGCAAAAGGCAAAGAACAATACCAAATTGTGCTGCGCCAAACACCTTTTTATGCCGAAAGTGGTGGTCAGGTGGGAGATACCGGCCGTTTAGAAGACCATAGCCGCCAGTTTTGGGTAGACATTACCGATACTAAAAAGGAAAATGGCTTAACCGTTCATTTTACCGATATTTTACCGGATAATTTAGAAGGTAAATTTTGGGCTGTTGTAGATGAAGATAAACGGGTTTTAACAGAAGATAACCACTCTGCGACTCACTTATTGCATGCAGCCCTTAAACAGGTTTTAGGCAAACATGTTAACCAGAAAGGTTCGTTGGTTAATGCAGATTATCTGCGTTTCGATTTTTCTCACTTTGCTAAAGTAACTGATGAAGAGCTGGCACAGATTGAGGTAATCGTGAACCAGAAAATCCGCCAGAATATTAAGTTAAAGGAACAACGTAACGTTCCTTATCAGGATGCCATTGAAAGTGGCGTAACGGCCCTATTTGGCGAAAAATACGGCGATTTTGTCCGTATGATTACGTTTGATGATCATTTCTCTAAAGAACTTTGCGGTGGTACACACGTAAAAGCAACCGGACAAATCGGTTCATTCAAAATTGTTTCCGAAAGTGCAGTTGCCGCTGGTGTTCGCCGTATTGAAGCCATCACTGCAGATAAAGCGGAGCAATATTTCTTAGACCAAAGAAAAGAACTTGGTGTGTTAAAAGCATTACTAAACGGAAGCAAAGATTTATCGGCATCTGTTCAGGCTTTATTGGATGAAAATGCGAAACTGAAAAAGGAAATTGAGAAATCGACAATAGAGCGTGTAAACACCTTAAAACATGAAATCGTTCACCATGTAAGAGGAATAAACGGCATTAACCTGATTGCTAAACACATCGATCTGCAAAGTGCCGATGCGGTTAAAAACCTGGCTTTCTCCTTAAAAGATATGGTTGATAACCTGTTTCTGGTTTTTACGACAGAAATTGATGGTAAACCCGGAATAACCGTTATGCTATCTGATCACCTGGTGAAAAAAGGATTAAATGCTTCGAATATTGTTCGCGAATTGGGTAAAGAGATTCAAGGCGGTGGCGGTGGACAACCTTTTTATGCTACAGCAGGGGGTAAAAACGCATCAGGATTAAAAGTTGTGCTGGAAAAAGCAGAAAGTTTTATTCCTCATCATTAATATAAATAATGTAATAGTCCCTGAAATAAATTCAGGGTGACGCTATGTAAAATAAAAAAGAGGCCCTAAAGCCTCTTTTTATATTTTAATGTCTTCCATGTTTTTCTCGGTGTCCTCTGGAGAATAAACTTGAATTTACACTTCTATCGTGGTGCCTGTTATCTACCCGGTATGATCTGTAATTATTTCTTGGCGAGCTGTATCTCACTCTGTTTCCGCCACCATATGAGGAGCGGTAGTAATTATTATGATGTGAATAACTTACCCTGTGACTATTATAATTTCGATATGGACTATTTCCATAAACCACTACTTTTCTGCCGTGATGCAGATCGTAACCTCTATATCTGGCTGGTAAATATCTCGATCTTGTCCATCGGTTTCCGCTTAAATAAACAAACTGTCTTTGAGGGACATAATAATAAGATTGAACTTCCGGGAGATAGTAATAATTAACGTTTTCATAACCTGCAGGAACCCAGGCAGGCTGAGCACCAATATTCACATTAATACTTACCTGAGCGCTAGATTGATTAGATGTTAAAGCCACGATACCTAAAATCGCGGAGATGATAAATAACTTTTTCATAATAATCCATTTATTTGTGTGTACTTCAGTAATTCAAACGCTGTGCCAAAAGTTCTATTGTAACAGATATATAAAAAAAGGAGTCTCTTTCGAAACTCCTTTAAATAAACCAGTAAGGTTATGGATTAATGTTTTCCTTTACCATTTCCATGGCCCTTTCCGTTATTTCCATTATTTCCTTTTCCATAAATCTTTTTAGCCTGTCCCGGAGGCATACCATGAGGATGTCCTTTTACAACATAATATTTACTATCACGGCTATCTCTTATTACCAACTGGCCTTTATTGCCTTTGTATTTGGCATACTTTACCTTATCATTTTTGAAATTCAAATAAGGCTTAGGTGAATTAATTACCACTTTATAACCATTATATAAATTGTAATTGCCGTATCTGGCAGGTAAAGTATTGGCAAAAACCCAATCGTTTCCATTTAAGTACACAAACTGTTTTTGCGGAACATAATAGTAACTTTCTACGTCAGGGAGATAGTAATAATCTACATGATCGTAACCTGTGGGTCCCCAGAGCGGTTGAGATCCGATATTAACATTTACATTTAACTGGGCTTTTGCCAGGATGCTGAGAAATGAAATCATCATAACTGCAGCCATTAAAAATAATCTTTTCATAATCAATTCATTTAGTGTTTATTATTTATAGCCAAACCACGTGCCAGAAGTAAGTAAATTAAGAAAGGAGCCCCTTTCGAAGCTCCTTTATACAACTAAATATTAATGACGCCCGTTACCGTGGACTTGATTATTATCTCTTTCAGGACGGTTATCTCTACCATTATTATCCTGAGGGCGACCATTATTTTGATCGGGTCTGGTCACATTTCTTTGTACTACACGGATAGGGCGGTTATTATTACGAACTACAGTTACATTTTTGGTAGGTCTTTGATTGTATTTTGGATGGCCTTTTACTACGTAGTATTTAGTGTCACGGCTATCTCTAATAATGGTTTGATGACCTCCATAGTTTTTATATTTACTATATCTGCTTACATAAATGTTATTTCGCAGATATGGTTTTGGTTCATTGATGACCACTTTATAAGCCCGGTACAGATCAAAGTTTCTGTATTGAGCAGGCAAACTGTTCGCCCAAACCCAACGTCCACCGTTTGAATAAATGTATTGACCAGAGGGAACATAATAATAAGCATCAATGTCAGGGAAATAATAATAATCTACATGATCATATCCCGTTGGCCCCCAAACTGGCTGCGATCCAATATTGATATTTAAGCTAACCTGTGCTTTTGCATTGTTTATGCTGAATAATGAAACCATCAGAACTGCAGCAAATAAAACTAACTTTTTCATAATGTTTTTTAATTAAAGGTTTCTTGTGTGTGTTTGCTGAGATAGACGATAGCAGCCCATACAAGTTTAATTAAAGCCATTCCATTTAACATTCTTTAACGATTGGATATAACATTGAGATATTTTACTCAACTTACTGAGTAAATTGCTAAAAACGACATAAACAACTGAATAACAATAACTTATTGGATAATTTTTTATATAAATAATATTCAAAAACAGCTGTTTGGGTTATATAATCAATGATGATTTTAATAATGGCTTTGAATTACTTAATACAATGAGTAATTTTACTCAATACATTGAGTAAATTGTTTAATATGTTCCAAAGATCTTATTTACAGCAACTTGTAAAAGTGATGAATGAACCAAAAAGGTTTATTCAGGTGCTTGTGGGCCCGAGGCAAATTGGTAAAACAACTTTGATCAGCCAATTGGTCAAGGAAATTGATACGCCTTGCATATTCGAATCTGCAGATGCTGTTGCCGCTTCTGACAGAACCTGGATAGAGCTGATATGGAACCATACCAGAGAACTCTTAAAAGAGCCTGGAGTTGATGAATATCTGCTGATCATTGATGAAATCCAGAAAATTGACAACTGGAGTGAAATTGTGAAGCGTTTATGGGATGAAGATATGCGAAATGGCATAAATTTAAAGGTAATTTTATTGGGCTCATCGAGATTATTAATTCAGCAGGGCTTAACAGAATCATTAGCAGGAAGATTCGAATTAACCTATTTAGGGCATTGGAGTTTTGCCGAAATGGAAAGTGCTTTTGGTTTTACTGCCGAACAATATGTTTGGTTTGGCGGCTATCCAGGCGCTGCAGGTCTGATCAACGACGAAGACCGGTGGAAAAACTATGTGTCAAATGCTTTGATAGAAACCAGTATTTCGAAAGATATTTTAATGCTCACCCGTGTAGATAAACCTGCCTTAATGAAACGTCTGTTTGAATTGGGCTGTTTATATTCCAGTCAGATCTTATCTTTCACCAAAATATTAGACCAGCTTTCTGATGCCGGCAATACCACAACATTATCACATTATTTAAATCTGTTAGATACAGCGGGTTTACTTGGTGGGATTGAGAAATTTGCAGCTGATGTAATCCGTAAACGTTCATCCAGTCCAAAGTTTCAGGTCCATAACAATGCACTGGTAAGTGCTCAAAGAAACGAGTTTTTTGAAGAGATAAAAAAACAACCGGCAGAATGGGGAAGAATGGTCGAATCTTCAATAGGAGCACACCTCTTAAATTCTTCTTTTGTAGAAGGTTACAAAGTTTTTTATTGGAGACATAGAAATGATGAAGTAGATTTTATTTTAGAAAAACGTGGTAAAATAATCGGCTTAGAAGTTAAAAGTACAGGGTTGGTTACAGGCACTTCCGGAATGGATGCTTTTAGCAAAATGCATAAACCCGATAAAATACTTTTAGTGGGCGCCGGAGGATTACCCTGGCAGGAGTTTTTAAAAATTTCTCCGTCAAGCCTTTTTTAACGAAAGCATAAATAATAACTATATTTGACCTAATAATATTTAACCACAGATTAAATCAGTATTTAGAGGTAAAATCTGTGGTTAATAAAACCTATAACAATACGAAGCTTTAAATGCCTTTACAAGAAACAAGCCCCCAAACTCCTTTCGAACTCGTTTCAGGACTGGAAATCCACGTTCAGTTAAATACAAACACTAAAATATTTTCCGCTGATAGTGCATCATTCGGGGCTTTACCCAATCAAAATATATCTACGGTTTCGTTGGCTTTGCCCGGAGCTTTACCGAAGTTAAATAAAGAAGTAGTTGCAAAAGCAATCCGTATTGGCCTGGCTTTAAACTGCACCATTAACCAGACCAACCATTTCGATCGTAAAAATTACTTCTATGCCGATCTGCCGAAAGGATATCAGATTACGCAGGATAACCAACCGATTTGTGTGAATGGTTTTCTGGAGCTTCAACTGGCTGATGGTTCTACAAAGAAAATCGGGATCAATCGCATCCACCTGGAAGAAGACGCCGGAAAAAGCATTCATGATCAGGACGACAACTATTCCTTAGTTGATTTAAACCGTGCAGGTGTACCTTTAATCGAGATTGTAACAGAACCCGATATCCGCAGTTCGGAAGAAGCTTCGGTATTGCTGAGCGAAATCAGAAAACTCGTAAGACATTTAAATGTAAGCGATGGCAATATGGAAGAGGGCAGTTTGCGTTGCGATGCGAATATTTCTATCCGCCCGCAGGGTTCTACTGAATTTGGAACACGCTGCGAAGTAAAAAACCTAAACTCCATGCGTAACGTACGTAGGGCAATGGATTTTGAATTTGGCCGCCAGGTAGAAGTGATTAGTGAAGGAGGAAAGATCATCCAGAGTACCTTAAATTTTGATGCCGATAAAGGTACTACGTCACCGATGCGTACCAAAGAAGAGGCTAATGATTACCGGTATTTTTCAGATCCTGATTTACAACCCATTCACATTTCTGATGCCTGGTTAGCAGAGATCAAATCGTTGATGCCTGCGCTTCCTAATGAAATATCGAAGCAAATGGTTTCGGAATTTGGGATCAGCAAGGCGGATGCAACGCTTTTTGCAGAAGATTTAGACCTGTTAAACTATTTTAATCAGGCTCAATCTGCTGTTCACAACAAAAAAAGCCTGATTAACTGGTTAATTGGTCCGATTAGAGCGGTTTTAAATGAAAAAGGGATGGCGATCACCGATTTTAAAGTTAACCCGGCGCAACTGGCAGAAGCCATTAACCTGGTTGATGATAAAAAAATCACACAACAGATTGCTATTCAACAATTATTACCCGCTGTTGAACTGGAAGCAAATGCAAAAGTTACTGATTTGGCACAATCGTTAAACTTACTGATCTCTGAAAACGGAGACGAATTAAGTAGTTTTATTGATGAAGTGTTAAATAAATATCCACAACAGGTAGAAGCGTACAAGAAAGGCAAAAAAGGCGTTTTAGGTTTATTTGTTGGCGATGTAATGAAACTTGCCAAAGGTAAAGCCGATGCTAAAAAATTAAATGAATTAATACTTGAAAAACTGAAATAATGAGACTAAAACAATTGAGCCTGATCATGCTGATCGCGATTGCTTTCACTGCATGTAAACCCAAAGATAGCTTTACGATTGACGGAACTTTCCAAAATCCCGGAACGGAGAAGAAAGTATTTTTATACGGTATGCAGAATAGTAATATGGTTGCAATCGATTCTACCAATCTATCGGAAAAAGGTGAATTTAAATTCATCCGTAAAACGCCATCGGTTGATTTCTTTAGGGTATCGGTAGGTAACCATGAGTTTATGTTAATTGCCAAAAATGGCGATGACATTAAATTAGAAGCTGATTTGGCCGACAAAACAATGGCTTATAAAATTTCAGGTGCAAATGAAGTAGAAAAATTATCAGAACTAAATGCCATTAGAAATAATTTTGCCAAGCAGGTAGAAAAATTACAGGCTGATTTCGAAGCGAAAGTAGCAACACAGCCTCAAAACAGGGCAGCTGTGTTAGAATCGATGAAACCTCAGTACGAATCGTACATCAATCAATTGAATACGCAGATTATAAAATTTGCTAAAGACAATAAAGGTACGCTAGCCAGTTTTTATGCCATGAATACTTTAAGTCCGCAGGAATTTGAAGCAGAACTGGTACAATTTGCTGATGAAGTGAAAGAAGAAATTAAAGGCAATGCTACGGTTGATACCTTTGTAAAGCAGATGGCACTTTTAAAAGCCGTTCAGGTAGGACAGGTTGCGCCGGCATTTACCATCAATACAGCTGATGATAAACCGGTAAGTTTATCAGACTATAAAGGGAAATACGTACTGATCGATTTCTGGGCATCGTGGTGCCAGCCTTGCCGTCAGGAGAATCCGAACGTAGTTAAGGTTTACAATAAATACAAAGCTAAGAACTTCGATATCATCGGTATTTCGTTAGATACCGACAAGGCAGCATGGTTAGGTGCAGTGAAAGCTGATGGATTAACCTGGACACACGTTTCGGAATTGAAAGATTTTAATGGTGTAACGGTAAAAAAATACCAGGTACAGGCTATCCCAACATCTTACCTGGTTGATCCTTCCGGAAAAATAATAGCCAAAAACCTGCGTGGTGAAGAACTGGAGGCCTTTTTAGCCAAAACGTTACTTTAAAACAAATTCCATGTTAAACTAATTTAAGTAATTAACAATTTCTTAACTTAGGCTTAACTAAATATTGCATCATAGACACTACTTTCGTAACAAATATTTAACTATGAACAACGCAGGTCAGAAAATATTAATTGTTGATGATGAACCGGATATTCTGGAGCTAATTGAGTATAACCTTAAAAAAGAGGGTTATCAGGTTTTCACCGCTACCAATGGCCAGGAAGGAATTACTGTTGCGAAAAAGGTGCATCCGGATTTAATTATCCTGGATATTATGATGCCTAAGATGGATGGAATTGAGGCTTGCCGTTTAATGCGTGCCATACCTGAATTCAAGAATACATTTATGGTTTTCTTAACTGCCAGAAGTGAGGAGTATTCTGAGATTGCCGGATTTAATGTAGGTGCTGATGATTATATCGCAAAACCGATTAAACCACGCGCTTTAGTAAGCCGCATTAATGCGATTTTAAGAAGAAATACCGGAACAGAAGAAGTATCGGAGAACAAACTGGAAATTGGCGATTTAGTGATCGACCGTGAAGCTTATTTAGTATTTCAAGGTGGCAACAAGGTAGTATTGGCTAAAAAGGAATTTGAGCTTTTATACTTACTGGCTTCAAAACCAGGAAAAGTTTACACCCGCGAATCGATCCTTAAAAATATCTGGGAAGACTCGGTAGTCGTAACCAACAGAACCATTGATGTTCACATCCGTAAACTGAGAGAAAAATTAGGCGAAACTTATGTATCAACCGTAAAAGGGGTAGGTTATAAGTTTGAGCTTTCTTAAGTAAGAATTATAAAAGCTAAAGTTATTAAGCCGCTCTGATCTACATCGGAGCGGCTTTTTTTGGACTTAAAATTTTCAAGTAGATCCTGAAACAAGTTCAGGAGGACGATACTCGTAAAGAATTCGTCATGCTGTCCCGAATATTTGGGATCAACATCTTTCCAGAATGTGGTCCTGAAATAAATTCAGGGTGACGACTGCCTTAAAAAAATAAAATCGTATTTTTGCAACTCATTAATTACAGCACAGTTTGAAGTTTCCTAATTTTAAAGACCTTATTCTTTTCGAAGACAACGATTTTATTGTTATCAATAAACCTCCATTTTTAGCGTCGCTCGATGAACGCGGCGGATCTGGAGAAACCAATGTATTACGCCTGGCCAAACAGTATAGCGATGATGCACAGGTTTGTCACCGTTTGGATAAAGAGACTTCTGGTGCTTTAATTATCGCCAAAAACCCTGAAGGTTATCGCCATGCTTCCATGCAGTTCGAAAGAAGAAAGGTGAATAAAACTTACCACGCGGTAGTAGACGGGCACGTCATTTTCGACCAGTTAACGGTTGATCTTCCGATCTTGAACGATGGCAATAAAAATGTAACCATCGACAGGGCAGAAGGTAAAAGAGCGGAAACCATTTTCGATTCTTTAAAATACTACAAACACTACACTTTGGTAGAGTGCAAGCCAATTACTGGTCGTATGCACCAGATTCGTATTCACCTGGCTACGCAAAGAGCAGCCATTGTTGGTGATGACATGTATAAAGGGAAACCCGTTTTTCTTTCGTCAATCAAGCGAGGTTATAAATTAACCAAAGGTGAGGAGGAGCAACCCATTATGAAACGTTTCGCATTACATGCCAGGCATTTGGTTTTTAAAGGTTTAGACGACAAAGATATTGTGATTGATGCACCTTATCCAAAAGATTTTGCAACCTTAATTAAGTTACTGGATAAATTTGATGCATAAAACAGCCCTTTAAATTGGCTCGTTTCGTTGTTTTTGTTACTTTTGGGCTATTCGCCCTCTATTAAAAAACAATAGAATGTACATCAGATTTGTAAATTACCTTGATCAGATTAACCAATACCGAAAATCTAAAATATCAAACCGTAATTTCTTAATTATCCTGGCCGTAATTGTCGGGATTTTAGCAGGACTTGCAGCTGCTGCCTTAAAAAGTTTAACCCACCATATCGAAGAATTTCTTCAATCAGACTGGCACTGGAAATATAAATACTACCTGTACTTCATATTTCCGATGATTGGTATTTTTTTAACGGTTTTGTACATTAAATACTTTATCCGTAAAACAAAATTCGAAACAGGTTTAACGCCTTTGCTTTATGCCATCTCAAAAAAATCGAGTAAGGTAGAAGCACACAATATTTATTCGCAGATTATTACCGCAGCTGTAACGGTTGGTTTTGGCGGGTCAACAGGACTGGAAGCTCCAATTGTGACCAGTGGATCGGCAATAGGCTCAAACCTTGGCCGCTTGCTGGGTTTATCTTATCGTGAAATTACCATGCTGGTGGCCTGTGGTGCAGCAGCCGGTATTGCAGGAGCGTTTAACAGCCCAGTGGCTGGGATTGTTTTCGCGATTGAAATTCTATTACCTGAGTTTACCATTCCGGCATTTATTCCGCTATTATTATCGGCAGCAACAGCAGCAGTAGTAGCAAGGTTATTTTATACCCAACAGCTTTTCTTTTTGGTTACAGAAGGATGGAAGGTAAACGCTTTATTTTACTATGTCATACTAGCCTGTTTTATTGGTTTATTCTCAATCTATTTTACTAAAGCCAATTATGCTGTAAAAGGATTATTCTATAAAATCAAACATCCTTATACCAAAGTAATTGTAGGCGGTTTAATGCTTGGTGTTTTAGTATTCCTGTTTCCAACACTATATGGTGAAGGTTATATTACGATAAAAGGTTTGTTAAAAGGCGATTATCAAGCAGTGATCAACAACAGTATTTTTGCCGATTACAATACCATTCCGGCTTTAGTAGTGCTGTTTACAGTGGTAACCATTTTTATGAAATCGATAGCCACCTTAGTTACCTTAGGTGCTGGTGGTAACGGTGGCACGTTTGCGCCGAGTTTGATTATGGGTGGTTTAATCGGATTTATCTTTGCTTATGTGGTCAATCTATCTGGCCTGGCGCAGTTAAATGTATCTAACTTTATTGTTGCGGGCATGGCCGCTGCTTTAGGTTCGATTATGCACGCGCCTTTGACCGGTATTTTCCTGATTGCCGAAATTACGGGTGGATATATCTTAATGGTACCGCTAATGATTACTACTGCCATTTCTTATGCGATTAACCGCAGCTCGCAAAAACATTCTATCTATACCAAAGCACTGGCGGATAAAGGTGAGTTATTATCACATGATGATAAAGATACGACTGTTCTAAACCAGATGAAACTGAAGTATTTGATCGAAAAAACCTATCCGCAGTTAAATATGAACGATCTGATTTCGGTTAAAATGAATGAGATTATGCAATCGCGTAAAAACATTTGTGCGGTTACGGATGAGCTGGGCGATTTTAAGGGCATCATTTATATAGAAGAACTATTTAATGAAATGATTAATCACCCGGATAAAGAAAACCTGCAAGCTTCTTATCTGGTACAACCAGCCCCAAATGTGATTACTGAAAATGATGATCTGAAAATGGTATTAGAGAAAATGGAGCAGGATAATGTATGGATTTTACCCGTATTAACTGCGCAAAACCAGTATCTGGGTTTCGTTTCTAAAACAGCAATTTTTAATAAATACAGAGCATTACTGATGAGACAGAATGATTATATGGGATAGGAAGGGGTTTTAATGTTGCAGCATAAAAAAGAAGTCAAGTTTTAAAAACTTGACTTCTTTACTATAATGCTATTCTGCTCTTTTTAAACCGAATTTCTCAATTTTACTATACAAATGGCTTCTTTGAATATCAATTTCATCAGCTGTTTTTGATACATTCCAGTTATTTTTCTCCAGTTTGAATTTGATAAACTCCCGCTCTGCGTGATCTTTATAATCCTGAAAATTATTAAACGAATCGAAAGAAGAAGCTAAGGATGAGCCTCCAGCACCTGCAATTTGCGCACTGGTGGCTGCCCCAATGTTTGTACCACCGCCTGGATTGGCAAAAGCACGTACATCATTTTCAGTAATTACCTTATCGCTCAGAATAATCAAGCGCTCAATCATATTGTGCAGCTCACGTACATTCCCTGTCCAAGGTAAAGCTTTTAAGGCAGACATACCACCATCATTTATTTTCTTAACCGGCATTCCATAATCGCTGCAGATATTTTCTAAAAAGTTCTGAGCGATAACAGGAATATCATCGGTACGCTCTGTTAAATGCGGAACATGGATATTAATTACATTTAAGCGGTGGTACAAATCCATACGGAAGTTACCATCTTCAATTTCTTTTAATAAATCTTTATTGGTTGCTGCTAAAACGCGAACATTTACTTCTATTTCCTTTTCTCCCCCCACACGCGAAATTTTATGCTCCTGCAAAGCACGTAAAACTTTTGCCTGGGCAGAAAGGCTCATATCGCCAATCTCATCCAAAAATAAAGTTCCGCCATTGGCCAGCTCAAATTTACCGATGCGTTGTTTAACTGCTGAGGTAAATGAACCTTTCTCGTGTCCAAATAATTCACTTTCAATTAGTTCGGATGGAATAGCAGCACAGTTTACCTCAATTAAAGGGCTATCAGCACGGTTCGATTTTTCGTGTAACCATCGGGCTACCAATTCTTTACCGCTACCATTTGCACCAGTAATTAATACACGCGCTTCAGTAGGGGCAACACGCTCTATCGTTTCTTTAATTTTAGAAATGCTCTCCGATTCGCCTAAAATCTCACGGGTTTTACTCGCTTTGCGCTTTAAAACCTTGGTTTCAGTAACTAAATTTCCACGGTCTAAACCATTACGAACGGTAATTAATAAACGGTTTAAATCAGGTGGTTTCGAAATGAAATCGAAAGCTCCTTTTTTACTGGCTTCAATGGCCGTTTCAACTGTACCGTGACCAGATATCATAATGAACGGTAGATCGGGTTTAATGATCTGTGCCTGTTCGAGCACTTCCATACCATCCATCTTATTCATCTTGATGTCGCAAAGTACCAGGTCGAAATTTCCTTTTTTGATCATTTCGAGGCCATCGATACCGTTATCGATATCTTCAACATCGTAATTTTCGTACTCCAGAATTTCGCGTAAGGTACTCCTTATCGCTCGCTCATCGTCAATTATTAATAATTTAGCCATTAGAGATGTATTCTTTAATTTTGAAATGCGAATATATTATTTTTTAATTAATGTATAGTTTTTTATACAATTTATACGCAATAAACCTTAAAAGATCAGGAAAGGTTTTAATGGGCATAATCCATTTTGAACTTACCTAAATCGGGCTTATACTTTTTAGGTCTTTTTAATTCGAAATCATAAATGGTACGCCCCAGATTTTTCATAAAAGGAAAACAAACTGTTTCGTATTCGTACTTATTATCGTTAAATATGCCATCCTCATTACTCTGTACTACCGCTGTAAGGAAATATTCGATTCCGTTCTTAAAATCAATGAAATAGGAGTTATCGATGATGAAACCGTAACTGTCTCCGTACTTATTAAAGATTCTAATATCAGGATCAGGACTTACCTGTTCTCTTCCATAATACAGCATTTTCGCGTAGGTTGGCCAAAATTCTTTTGGATCGTATTTAGGAAAATCACTTTCTGTAGGATATTTACTCATGTACGTATAAATCAGCTTGTAATCTTCTGGCGTGAGGTTAAATCTTTCTTTTGCCGGATAAGCTTCAGGAAAAATTAATTTCTGCATCAGTTTCTGTTGATCATTAATGGCGAAGGCATTTTTGCCCGCTAAACTGAAAGGCTTGTTTACTAACTTATCGGTACTATCCATATAACCTTTACCCATTACCAGATGGCTTAATTTCAATTCATAATCTTTTGGATCATACTGGGCAGCCTGATTATACACCAGATGATCTCCGTTATAAAATTTAATGGGATTGGTATGTTTGGCAGATTCACCCGCATCGCCAATGGCCAGGCGGTTTAAAATACGGCTATCATTTAAGCCATTTGCCTTTAGTTTTTCGTTAATTTCTGCCCGGCCGATAAATTCGAACAAACGGTTAAAGGCATCGTTATCACTGGTAAGCAAAATCTTTTTAACATAGTGCGCTATGGATGGAAGCCCGTTTTTAGCACTCGAGTCTTTTAATACTTTCGTTTGTCCTTTAAATGCACTATCGGTAATCATGGCGCTGTTAGCCGTTAAGCCTGTATTTCTTAAACGATTTACTTTTTCTAGAGCAAAAATGACTGCAGCCAGTTTAACCGTACTGGCCGGATAAAAATAGTGGTGCGGATCTAAGTTGTAACTAAATGTTTTAAACGTGGGTTTATTTTTCGCATCGCGGTTAACCTGCGTATAAAGAACCTGGATCTGGTTTTGACCAGGATGATTGAGTACGGTAGAAAAAAGTTCTGGCCTGGTTTCCATCAGTTTCTTCAGAAAAACAGTATCGGTTTTTTGCGCCATAACAGATAGGCTGATTAATGAAAAAGCAACAATTAATATTTTTTTCATAGGTAAAAAATTGATTCCTAATTTAGTCTTTTCTGTTAAAACCACCATTTTCCATCATCCATTTTACAAGTTGTTTAATTTTATTACTTTTGCAGCGCTTTTGGTTTCCGGCTTTACACCCGGAATTAAAAGGGAATACAGTGTAAATCTGTAACTGTCCCGCAGCTGTAAGCTCCTTAACGGATTTCCAATCAATCTGCCACTGTTCCGACTCGTCGGGATGGGAAGGCCGGAAACCCGGGAGTAAGTCAGAAGACCTGCCTTAGCATTATATTTCATAGCTTTCGGGGATTGAAGCTAAGGGGTGATGTACTTACGTATTCGTATTTCATTTCTTTTCCATCTGTTGGCTGTGGGTTAAACTCACAATCAAAATGACACATAAACATTCTGCCTATGCGGGCACAATGCAGTTTTTTCTATTTTCTTCCATTTTATGGACAGGATTTCTATTGCCTTTAAATACAAGGGCACAAAGCGATAGTACCCTAAAAAGCACACAACTGAAAGAAGTTCAGATTAGGGAATACCGGTTAACCGAACAAAGTAAATCGCCAACACCGGTACAAATCCTATCGGCTGATGAGCTTAAAAGGATAAACAGCCTGTCTGTTGCCGATGCCATCCGCTACCTTTCAGGTGTGCAGTTGAAAGATTATGGTGGAATAGGCGGGATGAAAACGGTTAATGTACGTAGTTTGGGCACTAATCATACTGCAGTTTTTTTAGATGGCATCCAGATTGGCAATGCGCAGAACGGCCAGGTAGATTTAGGTAAATTCTCATTGAACAATCTCGAAGAAATTGCTTTGTATAGTGGTCAAAAGCCAGAATTATTGATTCCAGCGAAAGGTTATGCCTCAGCAAGCAGCATTTACCTCAAAACCAAAGATCCTGATTTCGAAAAAAGCCAAAAGCAAAAGATCGAGCTCGGATTAAAAAACGGATCATTCGGACTCATTAATCCATCATTAGTTTATTTGTACAAGATTAACGAAAAGCTAAAGGCCAGTATCAATACCGAATATATCCATGCAGACGGGAAATATAAATTCAGGTACACCAACGGGGTTTTCGATACCACAGCGGTAAGAAACAATGGAAACGTGGAGCGTTTCCGTTTACAGGCTGCATTATTTGGTAAATTTAATGGCGGTAAATGGCATGCACAGGCCTATTCATTTTTATCAGACAGGGGATTACCCGGAGCAATTGTAGCCAATAGATTCGATTTTACACAAAGAATATGGGACCGCGATTTCTTTATCCAGGGAAATGCAGAAAAAAACTTATCGAATAAATTTACCATTCTGGTGAATGGTAAATATGCCTATGTATATCAACGCTACCTCGATCCTGATTATGTAACCACCACAGGTTTTTTAGATAACCGGTTTAAAGAACAGGAAGCATACCTGTCGGTTGCTGCAAAATATAAGATCAGTTCAGTTTGGGAGGCTGCTTACGCATCTGATTACACCTTCCAGACTTTAGATGCCAACATATACAGGTTTCCTTATCCCACTCGCAATACCTTCTTAAATGTTTTAAGTTCATCCTTCATCTTTAAGCAGCTTAATATCCAGGCAAACCTGTTAAGCACAACCGTAGTCGATCGGGTAAAACTGTATTCTTCAACCGGAAATAAACAGGTTTTTAGTCCAACCGTAATGCTTTCCTGGAAACTATTAAAAGATCAGGATATCAGAGTCCGTGCATTCTATAAAGACATATTCAGAATGCCAACCTTTAACGATTTGTATTATACGTTTATCGGTAATACCCTGTTAAATCCCGAATACACCAAACAGTACGATGTTGGTGTAACCTATTTCAAGAACTTCAAAAACCAGGAGATCAAATTTATCGATATCCAATCGGATGTATATTATAACCGGATAAAAGATAAAATTGTGGCACAACCCGGTGCAAACCTGTACCGTTGGATAATGTACAATATCGGCCTGGTTGATATCCGTGGTTTAGAACTTAATGCAAAAACAGCATTCGAGCCACTTAGCAATTTCATCATCAACATTGGCATTAATTATACTTATCAGAAAGCGGTTGATGTTACATCAAAACTTGAAGAAACTTATCAAGATCAGATTCCTTATATCCCTGAAAATAGTGGATCATTTCTTACCTGGTTAGATTATCATCAATGGCACGCCAACTACGGATTCATTTATACAGGATTCCGTTACAACCAGAAAGCTAACAATATTTACAACTACATGGAGCCATGGTACACTCATGATGCAGCTATTGGTTATGAATTTAAGTTGAAAAATGGGAGCATAGGTATAAACGGAGAAGTAAATAACCTGCTTAACCAGTATTACGATATCATCCCAAATTTTCCTATGCCTGGTAGAAATTACAGGTTAACCTTAAACTATAAATTATGAGGTATTTAAAATTTTTAATATTCGTTTTGGCTTTTCCAGTAGTGATTATCAGTGCCTGTAGAAAAGATCCGCAGCCGCTACCATCCGAAATAACCAAAGTAGAACCTGAGCCAACATCAGTCATTAAAGGTTTTTATCTGGTGAATGAAGGCAATATGAACATGAATAAAGCTTCGCTCGATTATATGGACCTGGTAAACGGTATTTACACCCGTAACCTGTACAATCAGGTAAACCCCGAAGTAACCAAAGGTTTGGGCGATGTGGGGAATGATATTGGTAGGTATGGCAGTAAACTTTATGTGGTGGTTAACATATCAAACAAGGTTGAGGTACTGAACATTAAAACCGGTAAAAAAATCGGACAGATCAATATCAACAACTGCCGTTACATCACATTCAGTAATGGAAAAGCGTATGTAAGTGCTTATTTAGGCAAAGTTGGCGATCCGAAGGCCCCTAATGGGATAGTGGCTGAAATTGATACCACGGCACTAAGGGTAAATCGAA
The DNA here is from genome assembly GCF_059423705.1 of Pedobacter sp. GW460-11-11-14-TSB4. Taxonomy (NCBI): domain Bacteria; kingdom Pseudomonadati; phylum Bacteroidota; class Sphingobacteriia; order Sphingobacteriales; family Sphingobacteriaceae; genus Pedobacter; species Pedobacter sp. GW460-11-11-14-TSB4. The sequence goes on along the minus strand of NZ_JBWKYI010000001.1, from coordinate 171,836 downwards.
CTATTGAAGTGGGCAGGCAACCGGAGGAAATGGCCATTATTGGCACCAAACTTTATGTAGCCAATTCCGGAGGATACAGTCCGCCCGACTACGAACATACGCTTTCCGTAATCGATCTTTCCAGTTTTACTGAAATTAAAAGAATCGAAGTGGCCATTAATCTCAGCCGCGTAAAAGCCGACAGTTATGGCGACCTGTACGTCAGCTCGAGAGGAGATTATTATACCATTCCAGCTAAACTTTTTGTAATCGATACCCAAACCGACCAGGTTAAAAAGGTATTCAATATCGCGGCCAGCAACCTCGTGATAGATGATGATTACGCCTATATCTACAGCACCGAATGGAACTACATCGAAGGCAAGAACAAGATTACCTACAACATGATCAATACGAAAGATGAAACCCTGATGGATCGCAAATTCATTAGTGATGGCACTGAAAAAGACATTAAAATCCCTTACGGAATCGCCGTTAACCCAGCCAGCAAAGATGTTTACGTAACCGATGCCAAAGATTATGTTAGCCCTGGCAAATTACATTGTTATAGTCCCGAAGGGCGATTAAAATGGTCGGTTACCACAGGCGATATTCCAGCACACATCACATTCACAAATTAAATATATACCATGAGCAAACTTTACCAAAAACACATTTTAATTATACTGGCCGCAACGGCCATATGTATTTCTGCCTGTAAAAAGGATAGAACTGAAATAGCGGAGAAAAAACAAATCATTACAGGCACTAAAGGCATTTACATGCTTTGTGAAGGATTGATGGGAGGTGGTAACAGTGCCATTTCTTACTATGATATAGCTACAAAATTAACAGTTAAAGATTATTACAAACAGGTAAATGGTACATCGCTCGGCGAAACCGCAAACGATTTAGAGCAATACGGCAGTAAAATGTATTGTGTTGTGGCTGGTATTCAGGGTACGAAACAGTCATTTCTGGACATTATCGATATCAATACCTGCAAATCGCTAAAGAGGATTTCATTCAATTCAGCAACAGATGGTTACCTGCCAAGGTTTGTTGCCTTTTATAAAGACAAAGCTTATGTATCGCGTTATGATGGTAAAGTGAGCCGCATCGATACGGCTACAATGGCTATTGATGGTGAAATAATGCTTTCAGAAGGCCTTGAGCAGCTGGCGGTAGCAAACGGAAAGTTATATGCATGCAATTCATCGCACCCTTTTTATCAGAACGGAGCTAAAAATAAGGTATCAGTTATTGATCTCGCCACCTTTACCAAAACAAAAGACATTACCGTAAACAATAATCCGGTAAGAATACAAACAGCAGATAACGGCGATTTATTCGTGGTATGCTGGAACGATTATATCATCAATAACGACCCATCGCTCGATCGAATCAGTAGTGCCAGCGATACCAAAACAGGCTCTTACAGTTACGATCTGGGCATAATTGCGATCAATGGCTCAACAGCTTATGTAGCCAAAGATATTTATTCCAACCCTGAAATTAAATCGCTTAATACAGCAACTGGTGCCATTGGTACAGGTTTAATCACAAGCGGACAGGCCATAAATATACCTTACGGATTAACGATCAATCCCTTCAATAAAGAAGTGATTGTTGCTGATGCCAATAGCTATGGCAGCACCTCAGGATCTGCTTATGGTGTTGGAACAGATGGTAAAGTAAAATTCAGTTTTGAAACTGGCGCATTGCCTCAGCACGCTGTATTCAATTACAGCTACAGATACGAATAAGGGAGCATCATTATTCCTATCAAATTACACACAGAATAAATAATTTAATAAAACACATACATGAAAAAAAGTTATCTCATATTAATGCTTGGTATTGCTACGATGGTATACAGTTGCAAAAAAGACAATGAAGCCGTTCCTGATGTTAACCTCTTTATTAAAGGAGAAACCATGACTGGAAAAGTGAATACCAAAACTGTTTTTGCCGCCGGAACAAATAATGGAAAAGGCTTTAATCACCAATGGAAACTCGATGGTAAAGTAGTAAGCAGTGCTTATAACTACGATTTTACACCCCTAAAAGCCGGTACTTATGTAATTGAATATACCGCGAGCAACAACGCCGGATCTTTTTCGCACAAATACACCGTAACGGTGCCGATTCCGGTAGTGGAGATTACCGCAAACAGCACCAAATTTATCACGACCGTTTTTGAATATCTACCAGCGCCAGGCCAGTTTATCAATGAAGGTTTGGGAAGCCTTGCAGGTGCACAGAAAATTATTGGCGATGTTAGCAAAACCAGCATGGTTACCTTAGGCGGTTTTGGTGGTTATATCATTTTTGGTTTCGACCACTCGGTAGTAAACAATACCGGTGCCGACCTCGCCATTTATGGTAATCCGATTGGTGGTACAACTCCTTTTGCTGAGCCAGGGATCGTAATGGTGAGTCAGGATATAAATGGAAATGGCAAACCTGATGATGAATGGTATGAACTCGCCGGCAGCGAATACAACAATCCGCTGACCATTAAAAACTACGAAATCACCTACACCAATCCGAAAGGTTTTGCCAATGTAAGCTGGACAGACAATCAAGGTGGCAGCGGAACTTACGATGTAAACAATTTCCACAAACACAATTTCTATCCAGAATTTGCACCCGATCAGGAAAAACTAACCTTAAAAGGCACATTACTGCCTTCAACATGGGGTAAAAATGGCAGTATTTTCATTAACAATGCATTTCCATGGGGTTATACCGATAGTTGGTCGATAGAGGATGATTACGCCACTAAAAGATATAACAGTTTTGATCTTGATTGGGCCGTTGATCAAACCGGAAAGAAAATCGCTTTGAAAACCATCGATTTCCTAAAAGTTTATACCGGGCAAAGAGAAAAAGGAAATACACTTCTTGGAGAAGTCTCAACCGAAGTTAAAGGCGCAGTAGATCTGGGAATTAAATAAAACATGCTGATGAAAATAAAATCAATTGTAAGCTTAGCACTTTTATCTGCCATACTTCTTTCCTGCAAAAAGGAAAATCCGGCAGAAAAAGAGGAGGAAGGAGATAAACCAACAACAAACCAATCGCCATACCTCCATAAAATATATGATTTTAAGCAAGCCCCCGGACAGTTTACCAACGACCTTGTAAAGACCGATATCCTGATCGGCAGTGCGGGCAATGGACTGGTTTCACTGGGCGGTTTTGGGGGTTACATTATATTCGGCTTCGACCACAGTGTAACCAATAGCTCAGGAGCAGACCTTGGCATTTATGGCAATCCCCTTATTGGTATAGGTATGGAATTCTCTGAGCCTGGTATTGTTTGTGTAATGCAAGACCAGAATAAAAACGGTTTGCCTGATGATATGTGGTACGAACTAGCTGGAAGTGAATATAACGATCAGGCTACCATCAAGAATTATAAAATCACCTATTATAAACCCTCGAAATTGACGGATGATATCCGCTGGACGGATAACCAGGGCAAAGAAGGGCTGGTATTGAGAAATCAATTCCACACGCAGGATTATTTTCCTTCCTGGGCCACTACTAATGAAATTTCTTTCACCGGAACCTTGATTAAAAACACACTTGCTCCCGGAGAAATCATTACAAATAAACCATTCAATTTTGGTTATGCCGATAATGGATCGAGCGAATATGTAAGCTTGCAGGAACAATTTGGCAGGGGATACAATACCTTCGATATCGATTGGGCTGTTGATGCTACAGGTAAAAAAGTAACGCTTGCCTCTATCGATTTTGTAAAGGTTTATACCGGGCAAAACAGCAACGGAAATCCTTTCAGTCCGGATAATGATAACGACCGTTCGCGCTATATCGGAGAGATTTCGACAGAATTTGGCGGAGCGGTTGATCTTAAACTTTTAAAAAATAAATAACACCATATATCAGAATGAAACAATTCAACTTTAAACAAATATTTGTAGCTGCAGCAATTTTAACAACAGGTCTTTATGCCTGTAAAAAAGACAGTGTAAATGATATACAGATTGATCCACCCGCAGGAAAATATGATAACGGCTTTTTTGTAATCGGCGAGGGATCTTACGGACAGAGTGCCGGTGCAGTAAGCTTTTACCATTATGGCGATGATACCCTTTCCATTAGGGCATATGAGAAGGAAAACCCGGGAAAAATCTTATCAAATGCTGCTAAAACGAGTACTTTGCAATTTGCTTCGATAATTAATGGCAGTATTTACCTCATGAGCAAAATAAATGGTCCGATTGTTAAAATAAATGAACAGACTTTAAAAGAAGAGGCCAGATACGTACAGGAAGCCAGCAACTGGAGAAGTATTATACAGGTTGATGGGAGCAGGGGTTTGGTCAGTGCAAATGATGGTGTGTACCAGATCGACCTGAATACGCTTACCGTTCAAAATAAACTAACAACCGTAGGCGCGGTAAATACGGGCGATATGTGGAAGAAAGGCGATTACGTTTACCTGCTACAGAGTAATGGTGCGAAGATTGTATCTTCCAGTAACTATTCGCTGGTCAAGAGTTTTTCAAACATCAACCGTGGATTCGCACAAACACCAAATGGAAAAATCTGGGCTTCAACAGGTAGCCGTTTAATTGCAATCGACAATAATTTAGACACTGCAGGTGTTGGCCTAGCCGTTGCTGTAGGATCATTCGGTCTTGATGCACCAACCCGTATTACGGCCTCAACTAAAGAAAATGCCGTTTTCTATCATTCAGGAAAAGCAATTTATAAATATATCGATGGCGATAAAACATCCTTAGCACAGCCATTTATCAATATCACCGAAGATCCTTTTATGGTATACGGTGCTATTCGTTACGACAGGAATAAAGATTATATCGTTGTTAACGGAATCCAGGGTTACGGTGCAGCTTCTACAGTAAATTACCTGCTCATTTACAATGCATCAACGGGTGCTTTGGTGAAAAAAATTAAATACGGTGGTGATGGGGTAACCACAGATTTTACTAAAATCTATTTCCCTGATTTAGCCATATTCCATTAAAATAACATTCAATAATAACCTCTCAACCTAAAGGTCTGCATTTTTTTGCAGGCCTTTTTCTATTTCTATGGTCTCTGTCTCCACAGACCGTCAAGAATTAATTCACGGATTCTAATCTGAGGCCCTGATTTATAAACCCGGTAGGAGCGGCAGCCTCCGATTTTTCATCGGAGCTACAGCGGATAACGGGACTGCTGTTCCCGAAATCTAACTGACATTCCTTTCCAATTAAAGACCCTTATTATCATTTATTAATTTTCAGCGCTATTCTAGCACACACTTTCGGCTATCCGCTCTTTTTACTACATTTGCGCTGCTTTTGGTTCCCGGTGTAAAATCGGGATTAAAAGGGAATACAGTGTAAATCTGTAACTGTCCCGCAGCTGTAAGCTCTGTAACGTTTTTCAATCTACAAGTCACTGTTCCGCTTAACCGGTACGGGAAGACAGAAAAACGGGAGTAAGTCAGAAGACCTGCCTTTAGCATTTAATTTCATAGCTTTCGGGGATTGAAGCTAGGATTGAAATACTTAACGTTTTTCGTATTTTCATTTCCTTTCCTAATCTGTTGGCTGTGGGCAAAACCACAATCAAATGAACAAAAAAAGAATGCTAACTGTAGCCAGTCTGGGGCTAGCACAGTTAATGATTAGCCAGGTGGCTAATGCTCAAAATCAAGACAGTTTACAACTTAAAGATGTTGTGATTTCTGCAACAAAAAACGATCAGAAACAATCGCAAACAGGTAAAGTAGTCAGCATTATTAGTCGCGAAGTGCTCGAACGCAGTAACGGCAAATCATTACCCGATTTACTTTCAGAACAGGCAGGTATTATTATTAGTGGTGGCAACAGCAGTCAGGGGAAAGATAAAAGTATCTTTTTCAGAGGATCAGGCAGTGGTTATACCTTAGTACTTATTGATGGAATTGTACAAAACGATCCAGCGAGTATCAGCGGTACATTCGATTTACGTCTGTTTTCAATTGATCAGATTGATCATATTGAGATTTTAAGGGGCGGTCAGTCTACCATTTACGGATCTGATGCGGTTGCAGGTGTAATCAACATTGTAACTAAAAAGGGCGGACCAAAAGGAAATACCATTTACGGTGTAGCCAGTGCAGGAAGTTTCGAAACCTATAAAGGTACGATCGGTTTAAATGGCGGTGTAGAAGGTTTTTCATACAACATTAACTACACACATTTAAAAACTGATGGGATTTCTGAAGCTGTAGCTCCAGCTGGAAGTGCGGCTATATTTGATAAGGATGGCTTTAAAACTGATGGTTTAAATGCTAACTTCGGTATCAAACTCGACAAAAACTTCTCTGTTAATCCATTTTTACGCTATTTCTATGGCGATTACAAAATAGATGAGGGTGCTTTTGCCGATGGTTTACCTACCAATAATTCTATTTTGAAACAGTTTAGTGCAGGTTTCAACTCAGAATATAAATTCAACACAGGTAAAATAACGCTTAACTACAGCCACGAGAGTAACTCAAACAATGTAAATTCGAGTTATGCAGGTTTCGAAAGTAAATTTTTAAACTTCGGTAAACTGAATGTAGTTGATTTATTCTACAACCAGAAATTGGGCAATAAATTAGATTTATTGGTAGGTATCGACAACAGAAAGATGAAGTTAATTACCGATAGCAAAAACCCGACAACCAACATCTTTGCCGCTTATGGTTCATTGTTTTTACACGATTTAAGCATTTTTAACCTTGAAGTAGGTGGACGTTACAACAAACATGATCAATATGGAGAAAACTATACTTATTCTGTTACCCCAAGCATCAACATTATTAAAGAAGTAAAACTTTTTGGAACAGTATCTACTGCATTCAAAATCCCTACGCTGAATATGTTGTTTGGTCAATATGGTGCCAATCTGGATCTGAAACCTGAAAAATCTCAGAATTATGAAGCCGGTGTAAATTTAAACATGGCTGATGAAGCCTTTACTTTAAGGGTTACCAGTTTCAAACGCGATTTAACTGATGCGATTGTTTACACCACAGGTTATATTAATCAGGGTAACCAAAAATATAAAGGTTTTGAAGTAGAGCCAGCGGCAAAATTTAGTGTTTTCAATATCAATGCTTACTATGCTTTTGTAGAAGGAAATACAGGAACAACCAATTATTTAATCCGCAGGCCAAAGCATACCTTCGGCATTAATGCAGGTGCACAGGCCACAAGCCACTTATATGCAAGTGTTAACTTACGTTATTTTGGTAAACGTTTCGATACCAATTTCATCTCTTATTTAGACGAAGAGATGCCATCATACAACCTGTTAAATGCATATGTAGAATATGCCCTGGCTAAAAAACGTGTGAAAATATTTTTTGATGCCAAAAACATCCTGAACAAAAAATACACTGAAATTATTGGCTACAATACACCTGGCTTCAACTTTAATACAGGTGTAAGTTTTAATATCCGCTAATAAAGATTTAACTTTGCTTAAATATTAACCAGAAATAGCATGTCTCATTTAAAATTTAATCCACGCACTTTAATTTTGTTGTCAATAATATTGGCAATAACGGCTTTCCGTTTGCTGGTAACATTCAACTCAGATGAATTAAAGTTTGCCAATTTCTCATCAATCGGAGCGGTAGCTTTATTTGGAGGTGCATATTTTAAAGATCACCTTAAAGCATTTGCTTTTCCGCTATTGAGTTTATTTTTAAGCGATTTGGTACTTTATACAACCATCTATAGAAAGTATGTAGATATGCTCTTGGTTCAAGAACTTTGGACATACCTTGCAATTGCACTAATGGTTTTAGCCGGTCGTTTCTTATTAAAAAAGGTAAATATTGCCAACTTATTCCTGTCTACAATTGTAATTGTATTTATCCACTGGATTGTAAGTGATATCGGTTCATGGTACGGAAACCCACTTTATACGCAAAACTTTAGTGGTTTTATAGATTGCTTAATTAAAGCCATTCCATTCGAGATCAGATTTTTAGAAGGAACAGTGATTTACGGCGCTTTACTTTTCGGAGCATTCGAAATTTTAAAAGCAAAATACCCGGTATTAAAACTGCAAACACAAGAGTTGTAGAAATTTTAATTGGTTGGTGTTGCACCAAACAAATGAAATGCAGTATAGAAATCCTCTTTTGATTCGATTCAAAAGAGGATTTTTTTTAACTTAGAACATCATTACATTTTACCTATTACATCTTACATCCAATGAAAGTTGTTTCCTTTTTACCTGCCGCTACAAAAATGATTTACGATATGGGCCTGCAGGAATACCTGCATGGTGTAACATTCGAATGTCCTAAAGAGGCGGCAGATCAACCCAAAGTGGTACGTTGCATATTAGAAGGCAAAAACTATTCGAGCATCGAAATCGACCGGATCTTTTCAGCATCAAAAGCACAGGGCAAAAGTTTGTATTGGGTAGATGATGCACTGCTGGAAAGCATCGCACCTGATGTGGTTTTCACGCAGGATATATGCGAAGTTTGCAATATCGATACCGTTTGTACCGAAACAGCGGTAATGAAGCTTAGCAAACAGCCAACACTGGTTCCCTTATCGCCAAATAACTTACAGGATGTTTTCGAATGTGCCATTACCATTGCCAGGGCTTTAGGGAAGGAAGAAGTGGCTTTAAATTACCTCGCAGGCCTGCAAAAGAAAACAGATCACATTTTAGATCAGCTTAGGGCAAACCGTGCACCACTAAAAAGGATCATGCTGATGGAGTGGATCGAACCGATCTACAACTGCGGGCATTGGATTCCTTTTCAGATTGCGGCAGCTGGTGGTGTAGATATGTTGTCTAATCCCGGAGGCGACTCTATCGTAACCCAATGGGATAAAATCCTGAAATATAATCCAGAGGTACTGGTTATTGCACCATGTGGTTTTGATATGAACAGGAGTATGGAAGAAATGGAGCTGTTAACCTCAAAACCAGGTTGGAAAGATCTGGAGGCCGTAAAAAACAACCAGGTTTACATTGCCGATTTTGATATGTTTACCCAACCGAGTGTAGGTACCCTGGTTGAAGGTATCCAGGCCTTAGCCTGTATGTTCCACCCGGAGATATTTAAGGCAGACGAAAATATAGCCAAAAAATTCATCAACCACAGCCAGTCTGTGAAATCATTTAAATCTGTGTAACCATATCTATGAAATTAGTCGTTTTAACAGGAGCAGGGATCAGTGCCGAAAGTGGGTTAAAAACATTTAGGGATTCTGATGGATTATGGGAGGGCTATAATGTTTACGATGTGGCTACCCCCGAAGCCTGGGAGAGAAATCCCGAATTGGTACAGGAATTTTATAACGAAAGGAGAAGACAGGTTTTAGCTGCAAAACCCAATCTGGCCCACCAGTTACTGGCCGAATTGGAAAAAGACTTCGACGTTGAGATTATTACCCAAAACATTGATGATTTGCACGAAAGGGCAGGCTCAACCAAAGTGACACACCTTCATGGTGTAATTACCAAATCTCAATCTGATAGAAAACCGGAATTAACCTATCCCATTGCAGGGTCGGAGATTAAAATGGGCGAGCTTTGCGCGCTGGGTTCCCAACTTCGTCCGCATGTAGTGTGGTTTGGCGAGGCAGTACCCATGATTGAAGTAGCCGCTAAACTCTGCAAACAGGCCGATTTGTTCGTACTCATCGGAACTTCATTAGCCGTTTACCCGGCAGCAGGTTTAATTGATTTTGTTCCTTCCTTTGTTGACAAATACATTATCGATCCAAAAACACCTGATGTAAAACGTTATAAAAACGTGATCAACATTGAGAAAAACGCGGTAGAAGGTGTTGCCACTTTAAAAGATATCTTAGCCAATGCCAGATAAAAAGATTTGCATTTTTAACTGGAGTGGTGGTAAAGACAGTACATTGGCTTTACATTATGTTTTACAAGACCCTACAATCGAAATCCGTTACCTGATTACGACAGTCACTGAAAAATACAATCGTGTTTCGATGCATGGTGTTAGGGAAGCTTTACTCATTAAACAAGCCGAAAGTATTGGGATTCCGCTGTATCAGATCCGTTTGGGCGAAATGCCGGATATGGAAACCTACGACCGTACCATGAAGCATCATCTTTCTAAGTTTAAAGAGGAGGGCATTACGCATTCTATTTTCGGTGATATTTTTTTAGAAGACTTACGTAGCTATCGGGAGAACAAATTGGCCGAAATTGGGCTTAAGGCTCTTTTTCCGCTCTGGAAAAAAAACACGAAAGATTTGATTGGTGAATTTTTAAACCTGAACTATAAAACCATCATTGTTTGCACGCAGCAAAATCTCGAAAATTTCTGTGGAAAAGTAATCAGTCATGATTTAATTGATCAGTTACCTGCAGATATTGATCCTTGCGGAGAAAACGGAGAGTTTCATACTTTCGCATTTGAAGGCCCAATTTTCAAGGATAAAATCACCTTCACCACCGGAGAGAAGGTATTCAGAACTTATAATGCCCCAGGCAAAACCAGCACAGATGATGATTCACCATGTTCAACCACAGCACTTTCGGGCTTCTGGTATATGGATTTGTTAGAATAATTTTTCTATTTAAAACATTTTGGCATCATTTTTTCTTTAGTAGTTATAATTAACTAAATCACACATCCATTTGAAACCTGTTTAGCGAGGTTAGGTAACTAAACAAGTATCATATTAAAATTAAGAGTTATGAAAAAGATATTGGTAGTAATCGCATTAAGTTCTTCAGTTTTATTTGCTTGTAACAATAAGGCAAAAGAAGAAGCTGCATTAAAACAACAACAGGCTGAAAAACAACTGGCCATTAAAGCCGTTAAAGATAGTTTAAGGTTAGATAGCTTTAAAAAAGCCGAAGTAGCCAAAGCAGAGCAGGAAAAAGAAGCTAAACACCAGGCAGAATTAGCCGCAGCTAGGAGATCAGGTTCATCCAGATCTTATGCAAGTTCTGGCGGTGGTTCTAGCAGTGCTTACGGTGGCACACAACCAACAGCTAAGAAAAAAGGTTGGAGCGATGCAGCTAAAGGCGCAGTTATTGGTGGTGCAGCAGGAGCCGTTGGTGGTGCTTTAATTGATAAGAAAAAAGGTAGAGGTGCGATCATTGGTGGCCTAGTTGGCGCTGGTGGCGGTTATTTAATTGGTAGAGGCGAAGATAGAAAATCTGGCCGTGTGCAACCTAAAAACTAAAAATCCTTATAAAATAATAGGAAGTCCCGATTTACATCGGGACTTTTTTTGTGCCCTATAAAATGATTTATATATTTAACAAAAAAAAGAAGCGATGACAGAAATTAATACGGCTGCAGATAAAGGACAGATCCAACACTTCGTTATGTTCTGGTTAAAACCTCAACTAACCAAAACCGAAATCGCAGATTTCGCCAATTTCTTTCGAAAGTTTAAAACCCATAAAATATATCAAAACATTAAGTTACGGCTTAGCGGCTAATACACCTGTCCGCCCTGTAACCGATAATTCTTTTACTTATTCGCTTACCATTACTTTTGCCAACATCGCAGACCATAATGCTTATCAGGAAGATCAAGTGCATTTAGATGCCGTAGAAAAATTCTCTAAGAACTGGTACAGGGTAGTAGTACACGATACAGTGATTGCTTAATCAATTTTGAAGCTGTTTCGCCAACTCAGGGCAGCAGTAGCAGGCAAACGAAACACTTCTCGACTCCGTCATCCTGAACTTGTTTCAGGATCTTTCAAACAAGCTGATAAGCATGCAATAATTTTAAGCTACCGAACCCGTGATTGCTTAATCAATTTTGCAGCCCAGTCTTGCCAATTCAAGGCAGCAGTAGCAGACAAGCGAAACACTCTTCGATTAGCGTCATCCTGACCTTGTTTCAGGATCTTTCAAACAAGCTGATAAGCATGCAATAATTTTAAGCTACCGAACCCGTGATTGCTTAATCAAT